>CAZTYV010000109.1:0-12590 GCA_964617675.1 uncultured Halochromatium sp.
TGAAACCGCGAGCGGCAGGGTGCGCGGCCTTGCCGCCTCGATCCAGCGCTGGAGCTGCTGTCGAGGGCTGACTGACGCGCCGGGCGCCTGTGCGGAATCGAGAGGGGTCGGGTCCATGGTGACTCTGCGTGGTTGGCGGATGCTGAGGCGCGCGCGGCCGAGCAATCGATGTTTGGTTGACGCGCAGCATGCCGCGCCTGACTCGACGGGGCAAGGCATTGGGCGCGGGGCCGCGGCCTGACCGACCCGCTCGCGCGCGCGCGCGGAGCGCGGCCTATGGGCGCCGGCGATAGGGCCCGAAGTCCGGGGCGCGCTTCTCGAGAAAGGCATCACGCCCCTCCTGCGCCTCGGCGGTCTGGTAGAAGAGGCCCGTGGCGTTGCCGGCCAGCTCCTGGATACCGGCGAGCCCATCGCTGTCGGCATTGAACGCCGCCTTGAGCAGGCGCAGCGCGGTGGGCGAGTGGCGCAGCATCTGTCGACACCAATCGACCGTGGTCGACTCCAGCTCGGCCAAGGGCACCACGGCATTGACCAGCCCCATCTGCAGCGCCTCTTGGGCGTCGTATTGGCGGCACAGGAACCAGATCTCCTTGGCGCGCTTCAGGCCGATGGTGCGCGCCATCTGACCGGCACCGAAGCCGGCGTCGAAGCTACCGACCTTCGGGCCGGTCTGGCCGAAGCGGGCGTTCTCGGCGGCGATGCTGAGGTCGCAGATCAGGTGCAGCACATGACCGCCGCCGATCGCGTAGCCCGCCACCATCGCCACCACCGGTTTCGGCAGGCTGCGGATCTGGCGCTGCAGCTCGAGCACGTTCAGATGCTCGGTGCCGGCCGCATCGCGATAGCCGCCGTCACCGCGGATACGCTGATCGCCGCCCGAGCAGAAGGCCAGATCGCCGGCGCCGGTGAGGATGATGACGCCGATCTCGGGGTCGAAATGGGCGCGATGGAAGGCGTCGATCAGCTCGAGCACGGTCTCCGGGCGAAACGCATTGCGCACCTCGGGCCGGTTGATGGTGATCTTGGCGATGCCCTCGGCCCGGTGCATCAAGATATCCTGGTAGCCCGGCTCGGTGACCGCGGCCCAGGCGATCGGCAGCGGCGGTTGCTGTTCGTTGTTCATGCCCTATCTCTCGCTCGCATCAGAAAAACTCGCGGTGCGCAGCCGCTCCCAGCAGGCCAGATGCGCTTGGCGGCTGGCCTCGGCGTCGATCAGGCATTCGATCAGCCCGGGTCCCTGCCCGACCTCGCTCAGCGCGTGCTGTAGCGACGCCGCATCCGTCGCACGCCAGTGCTTCAAGCCCGCCAGTGCCGCCAATGCCGCAAGCTCCACCGACTGCGGGGTCTGCCAAAGGCGCTCGAAGTCGGGCAGGCCGCGCTGCGGCAGGTAGTCGAAGATGTGGCCGCCGCCGTTGTTGAGGACCAGCAGCGGGCGCTGGAGTCGCGCGGCTAACAGCAAGCCGCTCAGGTCGTGGCAGAGCGATAGGTCACCGACCAGCCCCCAGCAGGGTAGCCCAGCCTCACAGAGACCGGCCAGGGTCGAGAGGTAGCCATCGATGCCGCTCACGCCGCGATTGCCGAGCAGCGCCACGCGCGGCCCGCCGGCGGGCCACCAGGTATCCAGCTGGCGGATCGGCATCGAATTACCGCAGAACAGGGCCTCCCCGTCTGGGATCTGCTGGCGCAGCGTCTGGATCACCTGAGCCTCGTTCCAGGCCATGTCGCGGCCGACAGGGTCGCGCTCGGGTGCCTTCGTCGACGGGGTCGGCAGCGGGCCGGCGGCCTCCATCAACCTTGCCGCGAGGCGCTCTGCCGCTTGCCAGGCCGCAAGCCAGGCTGGGCTCGGCTCAACCAGACCCTGCTCGCGCAGCGCATCGCAGACGGCCGCGGCCGGGAGCTCGAGCTGGAGCACGGCATCCTGGGTTGGATCTGACCAGAGGCCCGCTTCTCCGACAAGTACGGCGGGCACCCCCGCGAGCCACTGACCCAGCACCTTGGAAACGGGCGCCCGGCCGAGCCGCAGCACCCAGTCCGGGCGCAGGGCCCGCGCGCGGCCCGGGTGACGCAGGAAGCCATCATAGCGGCTGATTCGGGGCTCATTCGCCGCCGAGCCGCCAGACTGCGCTCCCTGCAACCCCCGGTCGTCGCTCCAGGTGCCGGTGCGCAGCCCCGAGAGCGGGTCGACCAGCACCGGCAGCGACAGTGCCTCGGCGCAGCGGCGCAGCGCCTGGACCAACCCCGGTGACCAATCATCGCTGACCGGCGTCCCCGGATCGGCATCGGGGCCACAGACGATGAGGCCGCGCCCGGAGGGCCAGCTCGCAAGACGCGCCCGCAGTGCTCCCCCACCTAGCAGCCGCTGCCGGTGCGGCGCCGGGTCGCTGAGCCCGTCTCGACGCGCCAGGCGAGCGCCCTGCCCCTGCTCGACGGTCTCGCAATCCGCCTCGGGTACCAGCGGCTCATCGAAGGGCAGGTTGAGATGGACCGGGCCCGGGCGCTTGCCGAGGCTCACGCGCACCGCGCGCCACCCCAGCGCCGATTGGGCTCGAAGGGCGTCGGCCGATGAGCGCGGCAGCCCTGGGTCATGGAACTCACGCACAAAGCTGCCGAACAGCCGGGTCTGATCGACGGTCTGGTTCGCCCCCCAGGCACGCAATCGGGGCGGGCGATCGGCCGAGAGCAGCAGCAGCGGCAGACCGGCCTCGGAGGCCTCGATCACCGCCGGGTACCAATGCGCCGGCGCGCTGCCGGAGGTGGCCAGCAGCGCCACCGGGCGCAGACGTGCTCGAGCGAGCCCGAGCGCAAAGAAGCCCGCGCTGCGCTCGTCCAAGATCGGGGTCAGCTGCAGTCGGCCTTCAGCCTCAAGGCGCTGCGCCGCGATCAGCAGCGGCGTGGAGCGCGCCCCAGGCGAGAGCACCAAACGCTCGAGCCCTGCCGAGACCATGCCGTGCAGCAGCGCAAGCGACCAGCCGAGATTCAGGCAGCCGGTCGCCGAATCCGCCGCTGCGCCCGTAACGCGATCGGTTCGGCTCACGCGTATTGCAAGGCGCTGAGCATGGCGCGCAGCTTGGCCTCGGTCTCGTCCCATTCGGTGACGGGATCGGAGCCAGCCACGATACCGGCGCCCGCGTAGAGCTCGGCGCGATTGCCGCAGACCCGGGCACAGCGTAGCAACACCCAGAGCTCGCCACTGAGGTCGGGCTCCAGGGTGCCAGCGGCCCCGGTATACCAGCCGCGCTCGAACGGCTCGGCCTGCTGCAGCCAGGCGCTCGCCGAATGGCGAGGCTGACCATTGGTCGCGGGTGTCGGATGCAGCCGCTCGGCGAGCTCGAACAGATCGACACCCGCATCGGTGCGCGCCCGAATCGGGCTCCACAGGTGCTGGGCATTGCTCAGCTGCATCAGCCGCGGCTCGGCCGGGGCATCGATCTCAACGCAGCAGGATGCCAGCGCCTCGCGAATCGCGTCGATCACGAACTGATGCTCGCGTAGGTTCTTGTCCGAGGCCCGCAGCGCCCGGCCCATGGCGGCGTCGGTATCACTGTCTTCATCGCGTCCAACCGTGCCCGCAATCGCATCGACCTCAATCTCGCGACCACACTGGCTGACCAGGCGTTCGGGCGTTGCGGCGACGAAGCTGGAGCCGTTGCGCCGAAGACTCACGACCTGACAAGACGGGAACAGGCAGCTCAATGCGCCGAGCAGCCGATCAACATCGAAGCAACGGGTGCCCGCTAGGTCCAGCCGACGTGAGAGCACGACCTTCTGCAGCGCGCCCTCCTCAATCGCCCGCAGGGCGGCCTGGACCAGCTCCACCCAGGCCGACTGGTCTGGCTCGGCGAACTCCGGGGTTAGGCTCGCCGCCACCCGCGGCCCCTCCACGGGTCGGAACAGGTTGGGCACCAATGCCTCCAAGGCCGCGCTCCAGCGTTGCATCAATGCCCGCGGGTCGGCCCCACTCGGTGCCGAGAGGACCAGCGCGGCCGCCCCCTCGCAGGCACGCACCCCGATCTCCGGTACCCAAAGCAGCGCGTTCGGCAGGTGATCCTCAACCACCGGCGACGGATCAGCACTTGCCGCAAAACCGAGCATCGCGAAGGCATCGAAGCCGGTCTCGTCGAGATCGATCCGGTGCCAGCGCGCCTTGAGCGCACGCGCCGAGGCGGCCAGACGCTGCAGACGGTCAGCGCCGTCCGCGCGCCATTCAGCGGCAACGCCGTAACCGGCACGAAGCTCGTCACGCTGCACATGACGGAACTGGAACTGCGGCCCCTTGAGGTGCGGCAGGGCGTTGGGCACGCGCGGCAGCGCCAGCACCAGCGAGACCAGCCCGCCACCCTCGGTGGGAGCGCCTGCCGATACCGGCGAGGCCATGCGCGCCTCGCGCTCGAGCGGCAGCGCGGCAATGCCCTCGGCGAGCCTTGCCTTCAGCTGATCGAGCAGTTGCAGCGCAGCGAGCACCAGAGGGGGTCCCGAATCAGCGGGCGTGCGCGTCGACCTAGGCGTCCCGCGCCGGGCCGCCTTCGAGGCCCCGCCCAGGTGAGAACGGCGCAGCCGGTGACGACGCCCGTCCTCGATTCAATCCTGCTGCGCCCAGAAGCTGTCGAGCGCCGCAACGCAGTCCGCCGTGCGCTCCCACTGCGGGATGCCAAGCGTCGGCTCGATGCGCACCGCCGTCCAGTTGGGTTGCCGCGCGACGAGCTCGGGTAGCAGTTCAAAACCGACATTGGCATCGAGATCGTAGAGCACCAACACCGGGAGCTGGAGCTTGGCGTAGAGGGTCTCGGTTGCCTCTCGGGTGAAGAGCTGACCCGCGAGGAAGTAGTACGGCGCATGCCGTGCACCCGGCTGATGCGAGGTGGCGTAGGCGTAGTCGATCATCGCCTCCGGCGGCTCGCCGACATAGCTGCGGCGCAGGAAATAGCGGATGCTCGGACGCTTGGTCAGCAGCTCATAGAGCCCTTGACCGAGCCCAGGCAGGGTGAAGAAGCCGTGCATCGCGCGCCCAACACCGCCCGAGGGCAACCGGCGCGCACTGAAGCCGGTGGGCGAGAGCAGCGTGAGGGTCCTAAAGCGCTCGCCCGCGCTCAGCGCTGCGCGCGCGGCGAACTCACTGCTGAGCGAGAAGGCGATCACGTCGGCCGGGGCCTGCACCACGTTGGTGAGAAAGGCGTTGATCGCGTTCGCGTAGAGCTCTGGGGAATACTGCCGATCGGAGCGGTCGGAGAAGCCGAATCCCGGCAGCTCTGGCACATAGACCCGTCGCGTGGCCCGATAGTGGTCGTAGAGCGGCTTCATCTCGAACGCGCTCGGGGCCGCGTTGACGCTGTGCAGCAGCACCAAGGGACGCCCGTTGTCGGGACCCCCAACGTAATAGCTGATCTCCTTCAGATGCGTGGTCGCGAAGCGATCGCGCGTCGCATCCAAGGCCTCTGGCAGCTCGACCTGCCGGTGCATCCTCGCGTGACTGGCCGTCACCGGCTGGTCGAAACCGAGACCGAAGGGCGCTTCCGTGAACACGGACATGGGGCTCACCTTGTGGGTTGGGGAGACGTTTCGGTCTGAGCGGTCGCGGCGATGCCATCGTCGGCCACCTCGACCAAGACCTCGTTACGGCGCAGGAAGCCGGGCACGAACGGGGCATTGTAGCGCGCAAAGATCGGCTCGCCGATCACCGATTGTCCCTCGCTTGCCAGCGCCTCCAGCAGCGCCGCCTCGTGCTCACGATAGCGCGCCTCACCCCAACCGCCACGATAGCGCCTCGCCGCCATCAGCCGAGCCGGCATGCGCTCGAGCGACACGCGGTCATCGGCGGGGGCCGGAAGGTAGGACATCGGATACTCCTTCGGCATCACGAACTGCACCAGCCATTGACTCATCTCAGCGGCCGAGGTCGGCCCCGCGTCGAGCCGTTGCTGGTTCACCGGCGCCATCATCGGGAGGTTTCGCCCGCCACGGTTGCCGCGCTGGATGTAACCGATCAACGGCTCGAAGGCCTGCTCAGTCGCAGACTCGAAGTCCCCGGACACCTGGACCTGGGCGACGTTGAACGGCTGGTAATGTCGCAGCTCGAAGTCGCCCTCGTTCGCCACCACCTCGAAGTCGGGCTCTGGGAGCGAGAGGAGTGCCAGTGCGATCAACACCAGTGGGATCAGCGCACCGATTGCGATCAGCGTTTTGCGTTTCATACCTTGAGGGAGGGCCTTGAGGGAGGGCAATTGTACTTAGTGCGCGTTCGGTCAGAGCAGCCGGATATTCAATCACGCCGCGGCCAACGCCGCGTTGTCCACCGTCAAGACGTCCCGGGGTGCCACCGACGCCGCTGTCCAGTCCCGCTGTCCAGTCCCGGATGCGCGAGGACAGCTGCTATGATCTGTGCATCCTCATCTGCCGACCCCTAACGCCTGGACCAAGACCGCCATGCGGATGTTCCTCACCTCGGCTCAGAATCTCGCTGCGCAGCCGTCCAGCCCCTGGCTCGCGAGCCGGTGGCGATCAACCATCGCGCCGCTCCCGATGTTGCTGACTGCGTTGCTCGTCCTCGGCTCGGCAAACGCGGCCGAGCCGACGGCTGATCAAGCGGCTGGCACCAGCACGGGCGCTGCGTCAGCGGTCAGCGGCGAGGCCATCTATGCCTACTGCGAGAGCTGCCACGGCAAACGCGGCGCCGGCGGCGAGGATGGCAAGTATCCGCGCATCGCCGGGCTTCCGGCGGACTATATCGACAAACAGCTGCACGACTTCCGCTCGCAGCGTCGCGTCAACAAGCCCATGATCCCGATCTTCAAGCATCATCGCTTCGACGATTCGGTCATCGCGCTGGTCTCTGCGCACATCGCGGCGATGCCTGCGCCCGGGCTCTCGCTATGGCCGTATCGCCCGAGCCCCGAGGCCATCGACGCCTACGGCTCGAAGCCGGCTTTGGCCGCCGCCGGCGCCGAGCGCTACCAGCGCCAGTGCCTGAGCTGCCATGGTGACGATGGCGCCGGCACTGCCGAGGGGCCACCGCTCATCGATCAATACCCCGCATATCTGCGCAAGCAGATCGCCGACTTCGCGGCCGGCCGCCGCGAGCATGCCGCTGCCGATCAATGCGGCGCACCCGACCCGATCGAGTCGGAGGCGCTGATCCATCATCTGGTCGAGATCGGCAAGGGCTGACGCGGCCCCCCACACTGGATCGGCTCCTGCAACGGCTCGCGCATCGACGGCTCCACTTTCTGATCCCTGGCGATCTGCAGGCCGCCACCGGCGGTTATCGCTACGATCAGCGGGTGGCCGATGGGCTGCGCGCGCTTGGCTGGCAGATTCAGGTGGTGGTGCTCGATGCGAGCTTCCCGCGACCAAGCACGGCTGCTCGGGCCGACGCTGCCGCCAAGCTCGCCGCCATCGATGACGACGAGCGCGTGCTGATCGATGGACTCGCGCTCGGCGCCCTACCCGAGCTCGCCGAGCGGCACCGCACACGGCTTCGACTGCTCGGACTGGTGCACCATCCGCTCGCCGACGAGACCGGCCTCAGCGTCGAGCAGCAGGCCCGCTTGCGGGCGTCCGAGCCTCGCGCCTTGGCGAGCACGCGCCGCATCGTCACCACCAGTGCGGCAACACGCGATCGACTCACCGCCGTTGGGATCGAGGCCGAGCGCGTCGCCGTGATCGAGCCGGGCACCGACCCGGCACCGCTGGCCCGACGCGCTGGGCAGGAGCCTCTGCAGCTGCTCTGCGTCGGTGCGCTGATCCCGCGCAAGGGCCATCGCACCCTGATCGAGGCCCTGGGGGCGGTCTCCGACCTCCGTTGGACCCTCGAGCTGATCGGCGATACCGAGCGTGACCCCGCCACGGCGAACGCCGTTCGCGCCCAGATCCGCGACCTCGGACTCGAGGCCCGCGTCCGGGTCCTCGGCAAGGTCGACGAGGCCGCACTCGAGGCCGCCTACCTGCGGGCAGACCTCTTCGTCTTGCCGAGCCTGTTCGAAGGCTATGGGATGGCCTTTGCCGAGGCGCTGGCGCGCGGTCTGCCCATCCTCGGCAGCGGCGACGGCGCGGTGCGCGAGACGGTGCCGAGCGCGGCTGGCCTCCTGGTCGAGCCCGGCTCCAGCGCGGCGCTGGCCACTGGCCTCAGGCGGGTCTTGACCGATGCCAAGGTCCGCGCCGAGCTCGCGGCCGGCGCCGAGCACGCCCGCGAGCGCTTGCCCGACTGGCCGACCCAGGCCCAGCGTTGGGCGCGGCTGCTCGAGCATGTCTGAGTTCAGCGCCGACTGGCTGCAGTTACGCGAGGCCGCCGATGGCCGGGCGCGGGCCGATCAGCTGCTGGCGTGGTTGCGTCAGAGCCGCGGGACCTGGCAATCGGTCGTCGATCTGGGCGCAGGCACGGGTGCCAATCTGCGCCACTTGGTGACCAAGCTCGGGCCGGGACAGCGCTGGTGCTGCCTCGACCGAGACGCCGCGCTGCTCGCGCAACTGCTGCCGCGCACGGCCGCCTGGGCGCAATCCGCTGGCTACGAGGTGCGCGAGCGCCCCGGTGAGCTGTGGCTGGCCGGTACCGGTACCGGAGCCGCCGCCGCATGGGACGCGCGGATCAGGACGCGGCAGTGCGATCTGGCCGAGCCGCGTGCGCTTGAGATCCTTCCCAGCGGTGCCTTGATCACCGCCTCGGCCCTCTTGGATCTGGTCTCGGCAGACTGGCTCGAGGCCCTGATCGAGCAGGGTCGCGCGCGCGCTTGCGCGTTTCTGCTTGCGCTAAGCTACGACGGACGGGTCGCACTGGCCCCAGCGCAGGCCGATGATCAAGCGGTCGTTGCCTGGGTCAATCGCCATCAAAGCGGTGATAAGGGCTTCGGTCCGGCCCTTGGACCGGACGCGGTCGCACGCGCCGAGGGCTTGGCGACAGGGGCTGGCTATCGGACTGCAGTGGTCAACAGTGACTGGCACATTGGCCCCGATGAAGCCGCGCTGCAAGCGGCCTTGTTAGACGGTTGGCTTGAGGCCGCGCTGGAGCTCGCGCCGACGCAGCGGGCTCGGCTCGTCACGTGGCGGCGAGCGCACCAACACGCAATCGACACCGGCGAGCTACGCATCCAAGTCGGGCATCGCGATCTGGTCGCGACACCGGCCTGGTGAGGCCTGATGAGATTTGATGGGGGCGCCGGATGATGGCTTCGGGCGAGGCGAGGGCATGGCCCTCTAGGCCGGCTGAGGATTCGCCCCAGAAGGGCGCGGGTCACATGGGGTTGGGCAACAGGCACCGGCCAAAAAACGGCCGCCGAGACGCTGTTTGATCGTCGAGGCGGCCGAAGAGGCTTGCTGCCCAGAAACCGCATTGTCGGACTCGCTTGCCCGACCGGTCGCCGTTGGCCGCGATAGAGGCGCTCGGCGTTATTCGGCTGTGTCAGACCCTGTTGGGCGTCCGTTGTAGACGACGACGCCAACCACGAGGGCGCCGCTGGCTAGGGCGAGGAGAAGACCACCGATCGTCAATGCATCGAAAGACATAGCACTACCTCGGTTTCGTGCATTCATAGAGACTGTGGCTTGTAGTATCACCGCAGTCAGCGACCAGGGTATTTCAGCATATACTAATGGTGTAACAGTGTGTAACCGCGCTTCGGCAGAGGCCAGCACCCGGATTCAGGGTCATGCATAGCGACGAGATCGAAAAGACACAGGTCCTGGTGGTCGACGACGACGCCTCTCTGCGCGAGCTGCTCGAGGACTATCTGCAGCGCGAAGGCTTTCAGGTCAGCGGGGTCGCCGACGGCAGCGCCATGTTCGACTGGCTGAGCGAGAACCAGCCCGACATCATCATTCTCGATCTGATGCTACCGGGTGATGATGGGCTAACGCTCGCGCGGCGCCTGCGGCAGAAGATGCAGGTGCCGATCATCATGCTCTCGGCGCGCGGCGACGAGATCGATCGCATCGTTGGCCTCGAGGTCGGCGCACGCATCCGTGCCGTGCTGAGAAGACCGGCCCAGGGCAACGGCACGGCAGGCGCCACTGGACAGATCAGCTTTGGCCCGTATCGACTCGAGCTCGCGAGTCGTCGCCTGACCCGCGATGGCGACAACGTACCGCTCACCGGCAGCGAGTTCGATCTGCTGCGCATCTTCGCCGAGCACCCGAACCGGGTCCTCGACCGCGATCGGCTGCTCGACCTGCTCAAGGGCTATGAGCGCAACCCGTTCGACCGCAGCATCGATGTCCAGGTCGCCCGCTTGCGCGCCAAGATCGAGCCGGACAAGAAGGAGCCCTGCTACATCCGCACGGTCTGGGGCCGCGGCTATATCTTCACACCGGCCGGCGAGGTCTGATCGCGGGACTCCATGATGCGCCTGCTGCCTAACTCGCTCTTCGCCCGCGTCCTGCTGACCCTCGTCCTGAGCTTCGGCAGTTTCGCGCTGATCACCTTCGGCTCGGCCGTCTACTACGTGCTGTATCCGGTTGTGCAGCGCTCCACCGCCGATCTGGCGGCCTTCATGGAGCTCTCTGCCCGCACCTCGGTGCTGCTGCCCGAGGGCGCGCGCGAGGACTATGAGCAAAAGCTGCTTGATGAGTACCAGGTCCGACTCGTCACCGGCGCCGAATCGCCACAGGGGCTCGATGATTTCTTCTATCCCTATGTGTTTCGGCTCAGCCAGGCGCTGAGTCAGCGCCTGGGGCGCCCGGTGCAGATGCAGAGCAACCTCATCGACGGCCGCCGCTGGTTCTGGGTCGACCTCGAGACCGCCTCCGGCACGGTCTGGGCGGGCATCCCGCGCGATCGCATCGGCACCCGGCCTCTGGTTGGGGTCGTGGTGATCTTCGCACTTGCGGTGCTCCTAGTGGTGCTCACCGCGGCGATCCTGGCACGCCGAGTCACGGCGCCGCTCACGCGCCTGTCTCAGGCCGCCGAGGAGGTGGCCAAGGGGCGTTCGCCTGAGCCACTGCCCGAGACCGGCCCGCGCGAGCTGGCCAATCTGGCGCACCAATTCAATGAGACCAGCCAACAGGTGCGCGAGCTGCTCGCCGACCGCACGGTGTTACTGGCCGGCATCTCGCACGATCTGCGCACCCCGCTGACCCGCCTGCGACTCGCCGTCGAGATGCTGCCCGAGAACACCGATGAGGCGCTCGCGACCCGGATGCGCCGCGATATCGATGAGATGAGTGCGCAGATCGGCCAGGCCGTCGAGCTTGGCGGCACCCTCGGTGCCGGCGAGCGCAGCCGCGAGGACCTCGCGCAACTGGTCGGCGAGGTGGTGGGGAGTCGGCCGCGCGTCCTCTGGCGCCCACTCGGGCGCTGCATGCACTCGGTGAACGCGCTGGCGCTGCGGCGCATCCTCGGCAACCTGATCGAGAACGCGCTGCGCTACAGTAACGGCCAGGTCGAGGTGCGGCTCGACTGCCGCCACGAGACGCCGGCGCTCTACGTCCTCGATCGCGGCCCCGGCATCCCGGAGAGCGAGCGCGAGGCCGTCTTTCGACCCTTCTACCGCCTCGAGCGCTCGCGCAATCGCAGCACCGGTGGCTCCGGACTTGGCCTCGCGGTCGCGCGCCAGCTCGCCGTGGCCAATGAGATGGAGATCGCGCTCGGCGCGCGCGACGGCGGCGGCCTGGTCGCGCGCATCCAACTGCCGGCCGCTCGCATCGGCGACGACACCGAAGCCGTGCATTGAGCAGACCGCCCAAGGTGAGCGCCAGCGCACGGGACCAAGCCTCGGCGGTTGAAATCCGCGGTTGACGCTCGCACCCGCGGCACCTAGATTCGCCAGACCCGCGCAGGCCTCACCGGCGCGGCCCCCATCCGACCGAGCGCCCCCAGAGGCGTCGACCAGAGGAGATGAGATGATGCTGCAAGCGGGTGACCGAGCCCCCGAATTCTCGCTGCCCGATGCCGACATGGAGCGCGTCAGCAGCGCGCAGCTGCTCGCCGAGGCCACCATGGTGCTCTGCTTCTACCCGAAGGACGACACCCCCGGCTGCACCAAGGAAGCACTCGAGTTCACCGATCTGCAGCCTGAATTCGAGGCCTGCGGCGCCACCATCGTCGGCATCAGCCGAGACACCTGCGCCAGCCATGGCGCCTTCCGCGACAAATACGGGCTCACCATGCGCCTGCTCGCCGACACCGACGGCGAGGTCTGCGAGGCCTACGGTGTGCTGCGCGAGAAGGAGAAGAACGGCCAGCGCCTGCTCGGCATCGCCCGCACCACCTTCATCATCGGCCGCGACGGCGTCATCCAGCATGCCCTCTACGACGTCGTCCCCAAGGGGCATGCACAGCGGGTGCTGGAGCTGGTACAAGCGCACTGATCACCAAGATCCCGATCCGCACCATCGATTCCAGGGCCAACCCACGCGGCGCAGCGGGAGGTGTCGTCCCGACGCCTCGACCTCGCCTCAGCAGCGTGAGGGTGGTCAGCTCGTGAGCACGCCTCGCACCTCGAGTGTCGCGTCCGTGATCGGCGCTGCATGAAGCTTCGTTACTACATCCTACTGCTATTGCTCGGATTCGGGCTGGTGCCGCTGATCATCGCGGTGCTGATCAACCTGCCACTGGTGCTGGATCGGACGGCCCTGTTCTATCAGAAGGCCTACCTGCAGAACCTGCG
>CAZTYV010000110.1:0-12529 GCA_964617675.1 uncultured Halochromatium sp.
ACCGATACCGGCGTGCTAGCACCGCTGGCGCCGCTGAGGCTCGCCTTGTCGTCGCGGTAGCTGCGACCGCCGCGAACGCGCTCGAGGACCTCAGCAGGCTCCGGCGGCGAGCGCTGATCGCCGAAGCGCGAGAACCTCAACCGCTCCAGCACGCGCTCACCGAGCAAGGCCGCTCCATCGCCAAGCAGCCGCTCGGCGGCCGGATTCATGCTGAGCAGCTGACCATCGAGATCGAGCGTGCAGAAGCCATCACGGAAGCCATTGATGATCGCCTCGAGCTTGTCACGCTCGGCCGCCACCTCCGATGCCGATGCCCGTCGCAGGTCGTCGTAGAGCGCCTGCATCTCGCGCGAGGAGACATCCAAGGCGCGCTCAAGCAGGTAGCGGTCCTGTTGATGCTGGCGATAGGAGCGGCTGACGCTCTCGAGAAAGGCCTGCCAGGCGTCGAGGTCTGCGGGTAGCGACTCGGCCGCGAGCTTCGCTCGGCGCAGCTGGCGTTGGATCAGTTTATCCATGCGCGCACCAACGACAGCGGTTTCCGAGAGCCCGCATCGCCAATCAGTCCTCGTGGATGGTCGTTAAGGTCATGGTCTGGTTGTGCAGGTCGCAGGTTCCCGATGCATAAGGCGAGATCTCCCCGTAGGAATAGAAGCCGACCTGCAGCGTCCCCTCGGGCAGTGCCTCAAGGGTCACCTCGACCTCCTCTTCTGCGCGCTCACCCAAGATCATGCGCCTGCCGACGCAGCTGATGGCGATCGCCAAGGTCTGCTCGCCATCACCGCCGCGGTTTCGGGTCATGGTCGCGGCCTCCTCGGCACCATCGACCAAATGATCCAGGTTGGTCCGCATCAGCTGCGCCAGATAGCCCTCGGGCATGTCGCCGGCGAAGGTCATCGAGCCATCGGTCTCACTGACGGCCAGAACCGTCCGCACCAATCGCTTCTGGTCATCGGCGCTCGCGCGCAGTGCCAGCGGAAACCGCAACGCGGTCGCCGGCAAGCCCGCAGCCAGCTCACCGAGGTAATCCTTGTAGATCTCGAGCGCCGGCCGACCGTCGAGCTCATAGAGCCGGTTGCCCTGAGATCGGGTCACGCGCCGCTCAGGACCGAAGATGTCCCAACCGCCGCGCGAGCCGTGTCCGATGCGCACATGCTCACCATAGAGCCCAACGGCGGTGATGCAGTTGGCAACTGGCTCAGAGCCGTTCAGGACCCAGGTGCGCTGGAAGCGATCGCCATCGCCTGCCAGACCACCGGTGACGACCATGCCGCCCTGGAGGACCTCGTTGAAGCCGGCAACGAGCTGACTGCCGTTCACATGCAGGCCGTCCGACAAGATGATCACGCCCTTAAGATCAGGCGCAAAGAGCTGATGCGCGAGCCCCATGGCGGCCTCTCGCGACTGCTCACTATTGGCAACCGGCACCATCGCACTCGCGAGCCGGGTGTGGTCGAAACGCGCAACCGCAACCACCAGCCCGCCGTCCTTGACCGAGCTGTCGACGATCTCACCGGCGGTTGAGCAGCCCATCAGCTGTGCCTTCGGATAGGCAGAGCGGAGCTCGGCGATCGGGGCCGGGTGATCGAGGAAGGTCGCATCTCCGAAGACCAGCACCAGTGTCTGTTCGGAGTCCAGGGCCGGGAATGGGTCGACGGTCCAGCCCCGCGGGGGGAGATATTCGAAGCGCTCGACGTCCATCTCATCCTCCAGGGTCGCTCGATCGGTCTCAGCCCGGATTACACCACAAGCGCGTGGCCGCACCGAGTCGCCGCTTGCAAAAGATCAGAGATCGACGTGCAAGCCCTGTTCATCGGCCTTGCGCCTCAGTTGCTGCCGCCTCGAGCGCAGCCAGGGGGTCGGCGACATCAATCCCTGCCAGCCCCAACGCAGCCAATCGAGCAAACGCCAAGCGAGCCAGAGCGCCCAGACCAGCATCAGCAGCCGGTAGACCCAGATCGGCGCCGAGATCAGGGTCACTTGCGCCCCCTCGGCATCGATGCGGTCCTGGTACCAATTCAGCTCGGTGGCAGTCGAGCCATTGCCCGCCACCTGCATCGCCGGGCTGCCGAGCAATCCCTGCTCGAGTGCGAGCAAGAGTGCGCTCAACGCGGCGATGCTGAGCACCACGAGCCCGACCTGCATCAGATTGAAGCGCCAGGGCCGCAGCGCCTGCACATCGAGCCGGTGGCGCAGACCCAGTGCGAAGAGCCAGAGCACCACCAGAGCACCGACCCCGATGGTGACCTGACTGAGGCCGACACCGAGCAACAGCCAGTCGCCGGTGCGCAGCGGTGTCAGACGCGAGCGCGCCAAGATCAACGCCGCGAGCGCGATCACCAGCAGCAGGCCCCAGAATTGCACCGCGGGTCCCAGCCCAGGGCCGCTCGCCCACAAGAGCCAGCGGTCGCTGCCGAGCCGCACCTGCGTCTCGGCGTTGACGCCTGCCACGCCAAGGTCAAGCGGCGCCGGCTGATACAGGAAGGAGAGCCCGTCCGGCTGCAGCCAACCGAGCTCGATCTGTTGCGTGCCCGGCACCAGGGTCAGCTCGATGCCATCGGACTGTGCTAGCAGCGGCCGTGACTGACCATCGACCTGGAGTCGGGTTGGCTCGGCACCCTCGGGCAGGCGCAACAGAAAGGGCCCACCCTGACTGCTGCGCAGGCTCAGCTGAAGCAGCGCCTCGCTGGAGCGATGGCCGGGCTGGAGCCGATAGCGACTGGCGTCTAGGGTGAGTGTGGCACCAGCAACCGCGCGCGGGCGTGAGAACGAGAGCCTCAAGACCTCGCCAGGCCAGGGTCGATAGGTCGGCAGTGCCTGCCCATCGTCACGACCAGGCAGCACCTGCGGCACGCCTTCAGCACGCAGATGCCAGATCGGGCTGACCAGCAGGCGCCACTGCTCAGTCAGTCGAGGATCGCTTGGGGCTCGCAGGACCAATTGATCCACCGGTTTGAGGACCGAGCGCCAACGCATGCCCGAGGCCCCTGGCGACAGCGATACGAGCACGCCGGCGTCATCGACCTCGACGCCGGAGGAAGTCACGGATTCAGCCTCGATCAGCGGCACGCGCAGGCTCAACGAGTGACCGAGCGGCGAGCGACGCTTGACCTCGGTGACCAGCTCCCAGTCCAGCCCAAGGCGCAGGGTACGCACGACCTCGAGCAACGGCGGCCAGTCACCGCTCACGGCCGGCTCCGAACCCTCGAGGGTGCCAGCCCCTGACCCGCCGGCGGGCACCTGCCCAGCCGCAACCCGCTGCCGTAGCAGCCGCAACTGGTCACCGGGAACCCCATCCGAGCCAAGCCCCTCGAGCTGCCAGACCGGATCGAGATGCGGCTCGACCAAGCGCGGCGGCAGCGGCAACGGCAGCGCGACCTGCTCGGCCTCGGTGATGGAGCCGGACAACTGGAGCAGATGTCGCCCCCTCGGGATCGGCACCGCAAGATCACCGTGATCGAGCCGCAGCAGGCGGGCCGCGGGCGTCCCGTCGAGATGGATTTGGGTCGGTGACCAGCCATTGGTTGCCCCGGGGACCGGTAAGGCGACCGCCTCGAGCGCATCCACGATCAGCACGAGGTCAAGCCTGTGCGCTGTCGCATCGATCTGCATCCGCGCGATCTCGGCACAGCGCGGCAGACACTGCGCCGGCGCCAGCAAGCGCGCACGCAGCTCGGCCAATAACGCCGGCGACGGAAAGCCCTGGACGTTGGCGATCGCCGCGAGCGGCAGCGAGTCGGCGCCGGATCGGGGAACCGATGCCAACCCTGGGCGCTCGGGTTGCATGACGGTATCCGGTTGCTCAGTCGCGCTGGCGGCAGGTGCGAGCGGGATTGTTGGATCTGGGGTTGCGGGAAAGGCGGCCGCAGGGGCTGGCATTGCAGGAGCTGAGTCCGCGCGCACAGGGCTTGACCATGGCCAGAGCGCAGTGACCATCGCGACCGCGATCACCAGCCCGTGCTTGCCAGCCTGCTGGCCCAGCCTCGAGCGCGCCCAGGCCCCCGCGGGCAGGAGATCGGCCAGTCGCAGCGCGAGGAGCGGCACCAGCACCAGCACGAGCAGCGCCAGCGGCAAAGAGGCTGAGGCCGGTTTGAGCCATAGCTGCAGCCGATGATCGGGGGCGATGGGACCGCTCCAGCTCAGCTCGAAGCGCCGCCAGGTCCAGTCCGGCACGCCCGGGCCGGTCTGCAACCGCGCACTCGGATCGAGCCTCGGCAACGGTTGGGGCTCCGGGGTCGATCCGGCTCCGATGTCATCAGCCGATTTGGGCCTTGGGGCCGGCAGAGCCAGCGCCTCTGCCGCAGTCGGAACCGGCGAGATCCCGGCGTCGCGCAACCCTGGCGCACCCGAGCGATCGTCGACGGCCATCAGGCCGAGCAGCCCGGAGCCCTGCCGCTGCAACTGCGGAAACAGGCCATCGCGCACCTCGGTGACCAGGAAGGGCACCGCGATCAACGCCAGTACCAGCAATGCAAGCCGATAGTAGAGCCGCACCAAGCCCACGAGCCAGGACGGGAGCTGACGGGCTGCGGCACCCGCGGACTCGAGCGCAGCGCCCTCCGTCAGCGCTTGCTGCGCAGGCAGCAGGCGCACCAAGGCGGCAGCGGCGATCAGATGCAGCCAGACCCAGCGCGGCGCGCCCGGCTCTTGCCAGGTCAGGGCCAAGGTGACGAGCGCCAAGAGTCCCCAAGGCCAGCCCCAGAGGCGGGCCACCGCGAGCGCAGCAATCAGCACCAGGAAGAGATCGAGCAAGGACCAGCGCGCGAGCCAACTCTCGGGGAGATTGTCGACCCCAGAGGCGGCGAGCAGATCCCAGCCCGGCGGCAGCAGGAGCTCAGCCGAGGCGCCGCTCAGCGGCAGACGCCAGCCCGAGGCGGGCAGCTCCAACCGCCATCCGATCGGCCCCGTCTCGATGCGTGCATCGGCACTGAGGTCGAGCCAGGCACCACGCACCTCTACCCCCTCAGGCACATCCTCGTCTGATAAACGCGTGATCACCCGCGGCTCCCGATCGACGCTGACCTGGCCGAGGACGAGAGGCGGGTCCACCTCGATCCGACGTCGCTCGTGCAATGCGCCTTGCAGGCGATCGCGCAGGCTCAGTCCTTCGGCCTCGAAGTCGAGCCGCATCACGCGCTCGAGGCGGATCTCCTCGCTGCCAGCACCGCCACGGCTGAGCTGCTCGAGCTCGAGCCCCTGCCCCGCGCGCATGAGATAGGCGGGCAGCTGCTGCCAAGCCTCCGGCAGGCGCGTTTGGCGCGGATCGATCGGCTCACCGCCGCTGAGCTGGACGCGACGCAGATCGGGGCGCGCCGCAAACACCCAGACCTCCTGCGTTGGCCAGGCCGATGCTCGGTCGGCGAGCGGCGGCAGCGCCAGCCGACCGAGCGGCCAGGGATGATCGCTCTCCAGCATCAGCTCCCAGCGCCCCGGGCGCACCTGGACCTGCAGCAGATAGGCAGCCTCGGCCGCGCCTTGATGCGACGCCGCGCCGGTCGCGCTGTCCGTTGGTGGTCCAGCGGACTCGACCAGACGTGCAGGCAAGGGACTTTCCAGGCGCAGTGGCCTCCCGCCTGGCAGCAGCACCGGGCCGAGCACCAGCTCGCGCGACCGACCCGAGACCTCCAACAGCATCCGCGTCTGCACGCGCAACGGCACGCTGTCGTCGATGCGACGGGCGACCTCCAGCGACAGGCCATCGGCTTCTTGCCCGGCGGCCGAGCGCCGCTCGTCGATCAGCCACAGGCCGCCGTCCGCGTCCAGACGAGGTGGCTCGATCTCGGCTCCATTCAGACTCGCACTGAACAGGGCGACCTCGACCGGCAGCTGCAGCCGATCCGGGCGTCGCGGCCAGGCGAAACGGCCGCTGATCCGGTGCTCGCCGGCCGCCAGTCGCGTCATCGGTCTGCCGTCGCGCTCGACCACGGCAAGCGCCGAGCCATCGGCGCTCACCTGCTGCGGCCATTGACCGGTCCCGCCGGGGAGCGGTATCCAGCGATCCGCGGCCAGGGTCCAGGGCTGCTCGAAACGCCCGCCCGAATCGCCGAGCTCGAGCCGCAGGGGTCCAGGCCAGGCGCAGATCGGCTCACCGGCACCCGATGCCTCGATCGAACAGCCGCGTCGGTCCTCATCCCCCAGCACCCAGGGCACCCAAGGCGCGAGCGACGCGGGCAGCGACGACAATGACTCGTCATCCGCGGTAACGGCCTGCACCAGCGGCGCGATCAGTAGCAGGATCAACAGGATTGAGGGCTGAAGGACGCGCATCGCCGCTTGATCTCCGCCGATTGGTCTTCGCCGCCCGCACTGGCAGCCTGCTTTAGGCAGCTGTTTAGGCCGCCTCGTCTATGCGACCGGATGCACGCCGGTCCTCTGAGCCGCACCTGTGCCGCACTGGAGCCGCATTGGGCCAACACCGACCGCCCAGGCCCGGCGCTCAGAGCAGGCGGGCCAAGGCTGCCAATAGTCGCTGATTTTCCGCTCCCGTGCGCACCGCAACACGCAGATAGCGCGCATCGAGCCCCGCATAATTCGAGCACAGGCGGACCGCAATCCCGTCCTCAAGCAGTATTCGCGAGCCCAGCTCAGCGGCGCGCGGCCCGTCGGCGGGCAGCCGCAGCAGGAGATAGTTGGCCGCGCTGTCGAACACCGTCAGCCCTAATGCACGCAGCGCGATGCAAAGACGCTGGCGCTCGTGGCCGATCAGCTCGCGCGTGCGGCGCGCGAAGCTCGGCAGCCCGGGGTCCGTCAACAGTGCCCGGCCGGCAGCAGCGGCCAGGGTGTTCACCGACCATTCGGGCAGTAACCGCGTGAGCGCGGCGGCTCGCCCCGGCGCAAGCACCGCGTAACCGAGCCTCAGGCCGGCAAGCGCATAGAACTTGGTCATCGAACGGACCACAATGAGATTCGGTTGCTCCCAACGCACGGCCGACCCCGTTCCCCCGACGAAATCAATGAAGGCCTCGTCCACCGCCCAGTCGACCTCGGGATGCGCGATCACGGCGGCGCGCAGCCGCTCGGGCGGAACCAGGCGGCCGGTCGGATTATTGGGTTGACCAATCCAGATCAGATCACCCGGTTGCAAGCGGGCTGAGAGGCGCCCGAGGTCCAGCGCGAAGCCATCCTCAGCGCTCAGCTGCAGCGATTCGACCGGGCGCCCCCAGACCTCGGCGGCGCGCTGATAATCGACATAGGCCGGCGCCGTCACCAACACTCGCCTTGCTGTCAGCAGCCGCGGCAGCCACCAGATCAGCTGCTCGGCGCCATTGCCGACGACGATGCGCTCCGGGGCAACGCCGAGATGCGCCGCGATCGCGGCCCTGAGGTCGGTGCAGTTCGGATCCGGGTAATGGCCAAGCTCGTCGATCGCCGCCACGAGCGCGGTACGTGCGGCGGCCGGCATGCCGAGCGGGTTGATGTTGGCACTAAAATCGAGCAGCGACTGTGCCGGGCGAGCGCTTCGGCGCGCCAAGGCCGCTCGATCACCCCCATGCCGCGCGGCTTCGAGCCCGTCTGTCATCGGTCCCTTTGGGGCACGCCGTTGGTGCGCTCAGCTGGGCTCTCAGCTGGGCTCTCAGCTGGGCTCTCAACGGACCTCACAGCTGGGCTGGCCCCATGGGCGACGAGGCTCGGCAGCCCGTCACTGATGGGCACCCGCAGGCGCGAGCGGCAGGCCGGTGGCACCTCGAGCAGGATCAGTCGTTCGGCCGGGATGCCGAGTAGCGCGCCCAGGATCACGCGGATCACCCCGCCATGCGTCAGCACCAACAGCCGTGACCCCTCTGCGTCCAGCACCTGTTGCCAGGCCGCGAGCACGCGCTGGTGAAAGGCGGTGAAGGGCTCTGAGTCCGGCGGATCGTAGCTCGAGGGATCGGCCCAGAAACGCGCCAGCTCATCGAGGGGAAGCTGATCCGCTCGCTGCCCCTCCCAGGCACCGAAGTCGCGCTCGCGCAGCGCATCCAGTCGCTCGACGGGCACCCCGAGCTGCGCGCCGAGCTGATCTGCGAATCGTGCGCAGCGCGCCGCCGGCGAGCAAAGGAGGCGATCCCAGATCGCTGGACGCGGTTGCTTGTCACTCACCGCCTGGGGACCAATGCCAGTTGCGGCCTCCAGCTGAGCCCAGCCGGCCGCGCTCAAGGGGTCATCGCGTCGTCCACGGAAACAAGGTCCGCCCTCGACCTCGCCATGGCGGATCAGATCGACCAGCCGGTAACGCATCGTTGGAGTCGGTCCTTCAGCGGCCGCCCAAAGAGGCCTCAGGCGCGATCACGCGATTGCAAACGCCGCTCGGCTCATGCGGGCCCCGCCTTCTCGGCCACACCAGCCTCGGCGAAGGTCGCCATCTGCGCATGCAGGTCGCAGGCGAGCCGCAGCAAGGGCACCGCGACGGCAGCGCCGCTGCCCTCGCCCAATCGCATCCCGAGATCGAGCAACGGCCTGAGCCCCATGGCGTCGACGATCACTCGATGTCCGGGCTCGGCCGAGGCGTGCGCGAGCAGCATCCACTCCGACGCGCCCGGGCAGATCCGAGTGGCGGCCAAGGCCGCCGCCGAGCTGATGAAGCCGTCGATCAGCATCGGCACACGCTGCTGCGCGCAGCGGATGTAGGCGCCCGCCATCGCCGCGATCTCGAAGCCACCGAGGTGCGCGAGCGCCGAGATCGGCTCGGCGAGCTGGTCGCGATGCAGCGCGAGCGCTTGCTCGATCAGCGCCTGCTTGCGCGCGATGCCGCCGCGATCGAGCCCAGTGCCCGGACCGACCAACGCCGCCGGCGCCAGTCCCAACAGGGCCGAGGCCAGCGCGGTCGCGGCGGTGGTGTTGCCGATGCCCATCTCACCGGCGATGAACAGCTCAGCGCCAGACGCGCGCGCGCGCTCCAGCGCCGCAGCGCCCTCGTCGAGCGCCTGTTGCAGCTGAGCGGCCGACATCGCCGGCCCCTCGGCGAGGTTGCCGGTCCCAGGGCCGATCACCGCCTGGCGGATCAGCGGATGCTCGCAGACCGGCTCGACCGTCCCGAGATTCACCAGCTCGATCCCAGCGCCAATCTGGCGCGCCAGCACACTGATGGCGGCACCACCGGCGGCCATGTTGCTGATCATCTGCGCCGTGACCGCTTGCGGAAAGGCCGAGACGCCGGCGGCCGCCACGCCGTGATCGCCGGCAAAGACGACGATCTGGACCCGCTCCAGGAGCGGTTGCTCACGCCCCTGCAAGGCGGCCAGCTGGATGGCGATGTCCTCGAGCCGACCCAACGAGCCGGGCGGCTTGGTCAGCTCGCCTTGGCGCCTGATGGCCGCCTCGCGCGCATCCAGGTCGATCTTTGCGGCGGGGGCGCGAAACCAGTCGTGGTCGGCACTCACGGGCAGCTCCTCATGTTTGAACGGGATCAGGCACGCCGGCACCGGCGCTAGGGCTCATAGCGCAGCGCGACGAAGACGGTGCGGCCCGGTGGGTTGAAGAAGGCAGCGGTCTCGTACTGCTCGTCGAACAGATTCTCGATGCGGCCCTCGAGGCGAAGCGAGTCACTAAAGCTGTAGACCGCACGCAGATCGAACAGGGCGTAGCTATCCAGTGAGATGGTGTTGGCATCGTTATCGAAGCGCCTCCCCGACGCAAACAGCGTGCCTCCGATGCCGATCTTTCCGAACTGCCGATCGGCGTCGAGCCTGAAGCTCTGCTCCGCGCGACGTGGCAGGAGCTTGCCGTCATTGGGCCCCTCGCTCTCATTGCGCGGGTCGAGCAGCGTGAGATTCGCATCCAGCAGCCAGCCGGCGATCGTGCCCGTGCTCCAGAGCTCCACGCCGCGGATGCGTGCCCGATCGATGTTCATCGGCGAATAGGTGGCCGGATCAAAGGCGATCAGATCGTCGATATCGTTCTGGTAGGCGTTGATCGCCCAGGCGCCCCAGGCGTGTCGGCCGGAGATCCCGAGCTCCAGGCTGCGGGAATTCTCCGGCTTCAGGTCCGGATTGCCATAGCCTGGGTAGTAGAGATCATTGAAGGTCGGTGCCTTGAAGGCGGTGCCGTAGCCTGCCGTCAGCCGCAGCCCGTGGCCAAGCGCATAGCCCCAGAGGGCATTGCCCGTGGTCTTGCCGCCGTATTGATCATTATCGTCATGGCGGAGACTGAGCTGCAGGTCCTGGCCGAGGAGACTGCCGAGATACTGGCCGAAGACCCCGGTCGTCTCTCGCGAGGTCTCCGCATAGTCGGTCGGCGTGCTGAGCTCATCGCGCAGATAGTCGATACCGATCGTGGCAACCTGCGCCGGCGCCACGGCGAGATCGTTCTGCCAGCTGAGCTGATCGCGGCGGGTATCGAGCCGATTGATGAAGGTGCCATCGGCGAAGACCTCGCTGTCGTCCCAGCTGCGGCCAGCGCGCAGGGTCAGGGTCCAGGGATCGAGCGGGTTGGCGACGACCCGCGCCCCGGCCACCTGCAGCAGCTGACGCTGCTGGTTGCCATAGAACAGGCTGCCGTCGTAATCGAGCTCGCCCTCCGAGCGCAGGAAATTGACATCGAGCTCGAGTCGGTCCGAGAAGGCCCAACCAGCACGCAGCGAGCCGTTGCCGTTGGTGTAGCCGTCGTCATCGAATTCATACACACCACAGCCACCGCCGCCTGCACTGCGCGGGGCGCCGGAGCAGACATTGAACCCCTGCGTCTGATCGAAGCCGAGCCCGGCATCGAACCAGGCGGTGCCGTAACCGGTCTCGGCGCCACCCGAGAGGCCGAACTGGGCATTCGCGGTGTTGTAGGTCCCGGCACCGACGAGCACCCTTGGCCTCAGTGGCCCCGCCTCACCGCGGCGGGTGAAGACCTGCACGACGCCGCCGATGGCCTCCGAGCCATAGAGACTCGAGTTGGGTCCACGCACCACCTCGACCCGCTCGACCTGCCCAAGCGGGATCGACGCCCAGGGGAGAAAGCCGCTGCTCGCCGAGCCGATCCGCACGCCGTCGATCAGCAACAGCGTGTGATCGGGCCGCGTGCCGCGCAGGTAGACCGAGGTGTTGTGGCCAAGGCCACCGTTGGTCGAGATCTCGACACCGGGAAGCCCGCGCAGTACATCGGTCATGGTGCGCGACTGCCGGCGGTCCATCTCGGCGCGATCCACCACGGTCACCGAGGCCAGCGTCTCGTCCGCCGTCTGCGCCGTGCGCGTCGCGGTCACCACGATTGGGTCGAGCTCGTCCACGTCCTCGACTTGACCGGTGACTGAGGTTGCGGCCATCGCGCAGACAAGCGCCAGACTCAGCGCGAAGACAGGTGACTTCATTGAACATCCTAAACAGCGGGGATACGGCCCAAGCGAGGGCCGAAAAGGCTGCAGATTCTACCCGCTGCTGCCCTGGAGACGACTGACCTTGGTCAGGAGGCATCGATCGGCGACGTAGAGCCGACTATCCCGATTGGCAACCATAGTGCTTTCGCGCAAGAGACTCCGCGCGACCTCCCCTTGCGCTATAGCTCAGGGCACATCGCGGACATCCGCATGGATCGGGAACTCGTGATACGGCACCGATGGGCGCCATCTCCTGCTGGTCCCCACGGTGCCCGTGTTCGCCCTTGCACGACTCCTTGTGTAGCGCGCCACGCATTCATCAGCGTTGCCGTAGATCAGCCGATACTTGAAGCACTGCGGTCGATCGGTTGTCGAAACCCGCTTAGTACCATGTGCCCAGAACAACTCTCGCGTTCATGCGTGGCACACCCTGAAGCACGCGGCCTGCCAGTGAACCCCGCCCACCCAGTCCGAGCGGAACAGCTGCACGACGCTGCGATCGGCAATTTCGCAGCCTTGAAGTTTGGCGGCACTAGAGATTCGATTGGCGACCGTCGCTTCCTTGATGGCCTCCGCATAAACTACGATCAACCCCTGCCTGAAGCCGCCGCGTTTGAGCATGGTTTTTAGTCGTCCAACATCCCCGGCGATGGCGCCACCGTGGCGCAGCATCTTCACCTCGATCAAGTGTCTTGGCGTACCGTTCTTCCACCAAGTGACGACGTCGATCCGGCCGCCAATGCCCTTGAACGGCTTTCCGCGCAGCTCAGCCCCCGCCTCGCAAAGTGTCGCGTAAACTGGGCTCTCCAGCTGGACGATCACGCCGCGTTCCGCCAGTGCAAGCGCAATCTGCCCTTGCACGAAACCCTCTGGTGCAAACGACAACGGCAGACCACCAGAGAACTTCTCATGCAATGCGAAGGCGTTGCGAACGCCCTCTATGCAGGCGGTTTCGTACTCAGTTGGCATTGGCAAAATGCTCCTGTGTGATATGACTGGAGAACGCGTTACGGTAACTTTTCCGCTGCTGTCGACCTTATCGACTAAGGGCAAGGCAATCGTACGCCGCCACAGACAATGACTCACCAGAGATGTCGACAGGCTGCGCTGACATCACCACGCCGCGCAGCAGCCGCTAACCGCCGTTGACGATGAGTTGGGTCAGGGCCAGTAGCCCGAAGGCAATGAAGAGGACGGCCGCGGCCCGGTGAACCCAGCACCTTGGCAGTCTCCTGAGCAAGGTACAGCCCA
>CAZTYV010000111.1:0-12519 GCA_964617675.1 uncultured Halochromatium sp.
TTGCGCGCTTGCGTGGTCTCGATACACCGAGAATAATGACCATATCAACCATATCGATCATTATGGAAGACGCTTGATGATCAGCGAAACCAACGCCGTCGCGTTCCGGCAAAACCTGGGCGACATGCTCAACCAGGTCCAGTATCGTCACGACAGCATCATCATCAAAAAAGACGGTAAGCCGGTGGCTGCCCTGGTCGATGCCCGCCTCTTCGAGCGCATTCGCCGCATGCAGGCCCGATTCGACACCCTGTGTCAGCGTATCGAGGCCGGATACGCGCAGGTGCCCGAGATCGAGGGCTTGGCCGAGATCGACGCGGCCGTGGCCGAAATCCGCACCGGGCGCTGACGATGCCCGCACCGGGCGCGGTGCTCGACACCAACGTCCTGCTGTCCGGCATCGCCTATCCGGGTAGTGTCCCAGGCAAGCTCATTGCCGCGTGGAAACTCGGGGCGCTGGAGGTGGTGCTCTCCGCCTACATCCTCGACGAACTGCGTCGCGTGCTGCCCCGGCTCGTGCATCGGCATGGAATGGGCGCAAGCGAGATCGACGACCTGATCGACGCGCTTTGGATCCTTGCCGAGCTTGTCGAGCCCGAGACCGTTGCCGATGCCGAGTTGACCGACCCTGCGGACCAGCCGGTTCTAGGCACCCTGATCGCCGCTTTGCGCGACGGGCAGGCTGAGACACTCGTGACTGGTGACAAGGCGTTGTTGGCGCTGCGCGACCGCTACCCGATCCAGACCCCGTCGGAATTCTGGGCGGTGCGCGGGGGGATCTGACCGGCTGATCGTGCTCCTGTCGCTGCTCAGACTCAGGGGCAAGATCGGCCCAGATTCAGCTCCGCATGGATTCTGCCATCGCTGTTCCTGGTGCACGCGTCAGCCCCTGCCGGGCGGTAGCGCCCAGAATCGCCCGCCGCGCCGGGCTGATCGGTTGGGTTGCCCAGCGTCACTCATCATGCAAGGCGGTGACCGGGTCCAGTGCGGCGGCGTGCAGCGCTGGGAGCACGCCGGCGACGAGGCCGATGGCGGCCGCGCCGAGCTCGGCGATGAGTACGAACTCCCAGGCCGTGTGGGTGGGCAGCGCCGGCAGCAGCGCGCCGATCAGCCAGGCGCCGCCGGCACCGACGATCAGGCCCGCAAAACCGCCGAGCAGCGCCAACAACAGCGCCTCGAGCAGGAACAGGCCCATGATCTGGTCACGGCTGGCGCCAAGTGCGCGCAGCAGGCCGATCTCGGCGCGGCGCTCGCGCACGGCGATGGTCATGATGGTGAGGATGCCGACGCCGCCGACTGCGAGCGAGATCGCGCCGAGCGAGGCGACGACCCAGGTCAGCACATCAAGCACCGAGCCGAGCACCTCGAGCATCTGGTCTTGCGTGGTGACGGTGAAGTCCTCGCCCTTGTGGCGGCGGATCAGCAGCTGGCGTACCCGCTCGGCCACCGCGCTGCTGTCGGCGGCGCGATCGTAGAGCAGGTCGATCTCCATCAGGCCCTCACGGTTGAACATCGCGAGCGCCCGCTGCACCGGGATGAAGACGGTATCGTCCAGGTCGAAGCCGAGCATCTGGCCCTTGCGCTCCATCACACCGATGACCCGAAACGGCTCGCCGCCGATACGAACGCGAGCGCCGAGCGGTGAGCGCTGGCCGAACAGCTCCTCGCTCAGGGTCGCACCGAGCACGGCGAACGGCCGCCCGGCACCCGAGGCCTCGGGCAGAAAACGGCCGATCGCCGGGCGCATGGCCCAGATCTCGGGCACCCTAGGCCCCGCGCCAAAGACCATGGTGCGACGGCTGCTGCCGTGCGCCTCGACCGCGGCATTGCCTTGCACCACCGAGACCACCGCTGCGACCTCGGGCACCCGCTTGAGGGCGTCGGCGTCGGCCAGGCTGAGCGGGCGTACCGTCGAGATCATGGCGCCGGAGAGCCCCAGGGTGCTGGTCTTGCCGGGCGTGACCGCGATCAGGTTGGTGCCGAACTGGCTGAACTCGGCGAGCACGAAGCGGTGGATTCCCTCGCCGATGGCGGTCAGCAGCACGACCGTGGCGATGCCAATCGCGATACCGGTGACCGTGAGCAGACTGCGACCGCGCTGGGCGCGCACCGAGCCAAGGACATAGCGTGCGAAATCCGCCGTGCCCATCGTCAGCGGCCAGCGAGCGCGATCACGGGGTCAAGCCGGGCGGCGCGTCGCGCCGGTAGCAGACCAAAGACCAGGCCGCTGCTGATTGAGACCAAGGCCGCCGCCAGCGCTGCCCAGGGTGGCACCTGCAGCTGAAAGCCGCTCAATTGGTGGTTGGCCAGATCAACCGCCAGATACGCCAGCAGGATGCCGCCCAGCGCCCCGACTCCGGCGAGCAGCAGCGCCTCGGTCAGGAACAATTGCAGCAGATCGCGCTCACGCGCACCGAGCGCCTTCAGCAGGCCAATCTCGGCGGTGCGCTGCGCCACCGTGACCAGCATCAGGTTCATGATCAGCACCCCGGCGACCAGCAGGCTGATCGCCGCGATCCCGGTCACCGCGAGCGTCAGGGCGCCGAGGATGCGATCGAAGGTCGTGAGCAGCGCATCCTGGGTGATCACGGTGACATCGTCCTCGCCCTCGTGCCGGTCGCGGATGATGCGCCGGATATCGTCGGCGGCGTGTTCAAGCGTGGAGCCTGCACTCGCCTGAACCAGGATGCGGAACAGCGACGGGTTGTCGAACAGGGCTTGGGCGGCGCTGACCGGGATGATCGCGGTGTCGGCGAGGTTGCTGCCGAGCGAGACGCCGCTCGCCTGTAGCAGGCCGATGATCCGAAAGCGCCGGTCACCGATGCGCAGGCGCTCACCGATCGGGCTGCGGTTGCCGAACAGCGCCGCGGCCAGGGTTGGACCGAGCACCGCATGGGGCGCGGCATGCTCGGGATCGCCGGGCGGCAGGAAGCGGCCGGCGGTCATGGCGAGATGGCGGACCTCGAGGAAGTCGGCCGTGGTGCCGAGGATGGTGACCTCGCGCTCCAGGCTGCCGTGCGAGACCGGCGCCTGTCCGGCGGCGAGCGGTGCCACGCGCTCGATCCGGGGCGAGCGCAGCAGCGCCAGGGCATCGTCCAGGGTCAGGTCGCGCGGCGTCTCGCCGAGCAGCGGCGGCGCACCGCCGGCGGTCTCGTTGCGACCGGGGAGCACGATCAAGAGCTGGGTGCCGAGTCCGGTGAATTCGTCCAGCACATACTGGCGCGCGCCCTCGCCGAGCGATGACAGGGTCACCACCGAGGCACTGCCGATGGCCACCGCCAGCAGGGTCAGCCAGCTGCGGGTGGCATGGGCGCTCAACGATCGCGTCGCGCTGCGCAGGATATCGTCGATGCGCATCTCAGAGGATGGCCCCATCGTCCATCTGCACGCGCCGCCGTGCGCGTTGGCCCAGGCTTGCGTCGTGGGTGACGAGGACTAGGGTCAAGCCCTTGGCATTGAGCGCCTCCAGTGTCTCGATGACCTCCTCGCCCGAGGCGCGGTCGAGGTTGCCGGTGGGCTCATCGGCAAGGATCAGGGCCGGCTCGGTGACGGTGGCGCGGGCGATGGCGACACGCTGGCGCTGACCGCCGGAGAGCTGATCGGGGCGATGCTCGGCGCGCGCGCTGAGACCGAGTGCCTCGAGGGTTCGAGCCGCGCGTTCGCGGCGCTGCCTCGGCGCCACCCCGGCCAGCATCAGCGGCAGCTCGACATTCTCGAGCGCGCTCAACCGCGGGATCAGGTGGAAGGACTGGAACACGAAGCCGATGCGCTCGCGGCGCAGCCGAGCGCGCTGTTCTTCGTCTAGGTCGGTGGTCTCGACCCCATCGAGCCGATACTGCCCAGCGTTGGGCCGGTCGAGCAGGCCGAGGATATTGAGCAGGGTGCTCTTGCCGGAGCCGGACGGACCCATGACAGCGACGAAATCGCCATCGGCGAGTCTGAGGTTCACGCCGCGCAGGGCGCGTACCTGCTGGTCGCCGACCTGGAAATGACGCTCGATACCGAGCAGCTCGATCATGGCTGGTCGACCACCGCCGCGGCCCCGGCCTCGACGCCGTCGCTGCCGAGCGAGAGCACCACCTGCTCGCCCGCGCTGAGGCCGGAGACGACCTCGGTCTGCTCCCAGTTGCTAAGCCCCGTCATGATCACGCGCTCGACGAGCCGCCCGTCGGCGAGCACGAGTACGGTTGGTGACTCGCCGGGGCCCAAGGCCGGGCGCACCGCGGTGGTCGGGATGCGCAGCACGCCCGGGTGGCGGTCGAGGACGATCTCCACATCGGCGCTATAGCCGGCGAGCAGGTGCCGATCGGCGAGTGTTTCGGCGATCACCACCTCGACCTCGACGGTGCGCGCCTGCTTCTCCTGATCCAGGACGTAGGGCGCGATGCGGCGCACGCTGCCGGCCAACGCCTGCTCGCCGAAGGCATCGAGGTTGACGCGAGCGTCCAGGCCAAGGCGCACCTTGGCCGCGTCGACCTCGTCGATCGGCGCCGAGATGTAGAAGCAGGCATCGTCGATCAGGTCGACCGCTGGCGGGGTCGGGATGCCGGGCGGGGAGGGCGTGACATACTCGTTCAGCTCGCCGGAGACCTCGGCGACGATGCCGGCGAAGGGCGCGATGAGCCGTGTGCGCTCAAGCTCGGCTTGGGCGAGGCCGATCTGCGCGGCACTCACCCGCGCCGAGGCCCGCGCGGCTTCACAGTTGGCGCGGCCGGCCTGGGCGGCGGTCATGGCTCGGTCAAGGCCTTCCTCCGAGGTCATGTTCCTCGCCTCGAGCTTGACCTGACGCGCTGCCTCGCGCTCGGCCTGATCGGCCTGCAGGCAGGCGGCGTGCGATCGCGCCTCGGCGGCCTCGGCCTCACGCTCGGCGAGGGTCACGTGGGCCTTGAGGTCTTGATTCCAGAGCTCGAGCAGCAGCTGCCCGGCCTCGACCCGGTCGCCCTCGCGAACCTTCAGGGTCGCGATCTGGCCGCCAGTCCCAGGCGCTAGCCGCGCTCGCCGGCAGGCCATGACGGTGCCCGCGCGCGTGTTGGCAACCACCTCTTCGACCAGCCCACGCTCGACCGTCTGCACGCGGACCGCGACCGGCTGCGGGCGCGATAGCAGCCACCCGCTGCCAGCGATGGCAACGAGCAACAGCAGGATCACTAGCGCGCGAACGGGGCGTCTCAAGGCTAGGCACCGGGGACGTGAGGTTGGCTCAGTCCTCAGGATAGTCGCAAACCGCTGGGACGCCTGTGCCGATCGCCGCGCCCATTGCCTCACCGGCACCGCCTCCGCAGTCGCATTGGGCGCCTCGTTTGGCGCCGCCTCGGCTTGCACGGCCGGCGCGGCTCGCACTAACCTGCGGGCCTACATCCGACTCGCCCCCTTGAGCAACATGTCCAATCGTCAAGCGCCGCCGTCTCCCCTCTCCGCCGCGGCTGATCCGGTCCCGGCCGACCCGTTCTTGGCGGCCTTTCGCGGCAGCTTTACCTCGGCGCTGCGCTGGAGCGACCTCGATGCGCTCTGGATGCGGCTGCGTGCCGATGCCAAGGGCGGTTGGTATCTGTATGCCATCGGCGAGCCGCCGCCGGGGGCGCCGGCCGATGCGATGACGGTTGGGCGTTTCATCGACGAGATCGATGCCTTGCTGCGGCGCGAGCACGATGAGCGCCTATGCGGCATCGTCTATGCGGACGATCTGCGGGTCCCGAGCCTGGTCAAGATCTACGACCCGAACAATCTGGGGGTCGTCTGCGGCTCGAGCAGCCAGCCGCCGCTGCCCGGCTGGGTCATGAGCAAGCTGCCGCCGGTCGATCTGCCCGCGACGCGCCTGGTGCCCCAGGGCCGTCGGCGCTGGTGGCAGCGACTGTTCGGCGCGTCCGACGCCGTTGCTGGCTGAGGTCGCGCATCCGCCTGGGTTCGTTATACTCGCGCACCGAGCCCGGGCGGTATTGCCCGCGCTCCATCTCAGGAGACGGAGAGGCACCATGGCCAGACAGATCATCCACACGGACCGAGCCCCCGCCGCGATCGGGCCCTACTCACAGGCCGTCCGTGTCGGCGAGACGGTCTATCTTTCCGGTCAGATCCCGTTGGTCCCAGGGACCGGCGAACTGGTCACCGGCGATATCCAGACGCAGGCGCGACAGGTCTTCGCCAATCTGGCCGCCGTCGCCGAGGCCGCGGGTGGGGGGCTCTCGGACCTGGTGCGGCTCACCATCTATCTGACCGATTTGGCGCATTTCCCCTTGGTCAACGAGGTGATGGCCGAGACCTTTGCTGAGCCCTATCCCGCGCGTGCCGCCATCGGTGTTGCCGCGCTTCCCAAAGGTGCGGCCATCGAGATGGACGCGATCATGGTCCTCGGCCACTGATCTGGAGGCTCGCATGCGCGCATTGTCTATCCTCTTGCCGGTCTGTCTCGCACTCTGTCTGGGGGCCTGCGCTTCCAAGGCGAACAAGGAGGCCAAGGCGTCGCCCAGCGCCTCAGCGGAGCTCGCCGCTGGCGGCACCTCCGGGAGCGCCTTCGCGAGCATCGGTCGTGCGTCTTATGCGGGCGGGTCGAGCCGAGGGTCCACGACTCGGGTGACCAGTGGCGACTTCGCCGGTCGTGCCGACGTCGAGCGCTTCATCTCGCGGATGGAGGCGCAGGGACTGAGCGGTGCGCAGCTGGCCCGCACCTTCGAGCGGACCCAGCGCGATCCCTCGATCATCGGCTACATGGACAAGCAGTGGCGCCCGGCCACCGGCCCGACCGGGTCCTGGACCCGCTATCGCAGCCGCCATATCACCCCGGCGATGCTCGATAAGGGGAGCGCCTTCTGGGCGCGGCATGCGCGGGCGCTGGACGAGGCCTCGCGCAAGTACGGCGTGCCGCCCGAGTACATCGTTGCGATCATCGGCATCGAGACACGCTGGGGAGGCTATATGGGCACCCACCGCATCATGGATGCGCTGGCGACCCTGGCCTTCGATTACCCGCGCCGAGCCGATTACTTCCAGGATGAGCTGGCGCAGTATCTGCTGATGGCGCAGGATCAGGGCTTCGATCCATTGCAGCCGGTCGGCTCCTTCGCCGGCGCCATGGGCCTTGGCCAGTTCATGCCTTCGAGCTGGCATGACTATGCGGTCGATTTTGACGGCGATGGTCGGCGCGACCTCTGGGACCCCGAGGATGCGATCGGCAGCGTGGCCCGCTACTTCAATGCGCACGGCTGGAAGTCGGGCGCGGCGGTCACGGCGCGAGCGAGTGGTGGCGCGGGTCTGCCCTGGTCGACCGATACCGGATTCAAGAGCGACTACACCGTCGCCAGCCTCAGGGCCAAGGGTATCCAACCGGCGGTTGCGCTGCCGGATCAGCGCCGCGTGAGCCTGCTACGGCTCGACGCCGCGGGCGGGCTCGAGTACTGGGTTGGCTTCGAGAATTTCTACGTCATCACGCGCTACAACAACAGCACCTACTACGCGATGACGGTGCATCAGCTGGCCGAGGCCCTGCGAGCGCGCCGTGGTCTGAAGCAGCCCACGCTGCGCATGACGCTCGAGCCGGAGACCGACGCTGCCACCGGCTGACCGCGGCCGAGTGCTCGACCCGGAGGTGGCGGAGGCGTTGGGCCGGATCCCGGTCGAGCGGCTCAAGGGCGTGGGCCCGCGCATGCGTGAGCGGCTGCAGCGCCTCGGCATTAGCACGCTGCAAGACCTGTTGTTTCATCTGCCGCTGCGCTATCAGGATCGCACCCGGCGACGCGCGCTCGCCGAGCTTGAGGTTGGCGATGAGGTGCTGGTGGAGGGCGAGGTCGTGCACGCGGAGATCGCCCAGGGCCGACGGCGCTCTCTGAAGGTGCGCATCGACGACGGGCGCGGCGCGCTGCTGTTGCGCTTCTTCTACTTCAGCCGCGCTCAGGTCAGTGCCATGCGCCCGGGGCAGCGCTTGCGCTGCTTCGGCGAGGTGCGCCAGGGGCCTCAGATGCTCGAGATGATCCATCCTGAGCTGCACCTGGTCGGGGTTGATGCTGAGCCTGAGCCCCATCCTGAGCCCCATTCGGGTCCTGGAGCTGACCCCGATGCTGGCTCCGGTCGTAGCCCTAATCCTGGCCCCGGTCCTGGCCCCGATGCTGGCGCGACATGCAACCGCCTGACCGCGATCTACCCGACCACCGAGGGTCTGCAGCAGGCCAACCTGCGTGCGCTGACCAACCAGGCCTTGGACTGGCTCGAGCGCGATCCGGAGATCCTGGTCGACTGGGTGCCGGCGCAGTTGAGCCGACCGCTCGAGCTGCCCAGTCTGGTTGAGGCCTTGCTGTTTGTGCACCGCCCGCCCGCCGACGGCGCGGCGGAGCTGATCCAGACCTTGCTCGAGCGCAGCCATCCCGCGGTGCAGCGCTTGGCCTTCGACGAGATGCTGGCGCATCAGTTGGCGTTGCGGCGGCTGCGTCGAGCACGGCTTGCGAGGCCGGCCCCGAGGCTGGCTGCCGACTCGGTACTGCGGGCTCGGCTGCACGCGGCATTGCCATTCGCGCTCACCGGTGCGCAGCAGCGGGTGGTCGCGGAGATCGCGGCCGACCTCGCACGCCCTCGGCCGATGATGCGGCTGCTGCTCGGCGACGTCGGCTCGGGCAAGACGGTGGTCGCGGCGCTCGCCGCATTGCAGGCGATTGAGGCGCATCACCAGGTTGCGTTGATGGCGCCGACTGAGCTCCTCTCGGAGCAACATCTTCAGAGTCTGCAGGGCTGGCTGGCGCCACTCGGGATCGAGCTGGCGTGGCTCTCAGGGCGTCACGGCGGTAGCGAGCGGGCGGCGATCTTGTCGCGAATCGCCAGTGGCGAGGCGCAGGTGGTGGTCGGCACACACGCCTTGTTCCAGGCCGAGGTCCAGTTCGATCGGCTCGGACTGGTGATCATCGATGAGCAGCATCGCTTCGGTGTCCATCAGCGCCTGAGCCTGCGCGAGAAGGGCGAGCGCGAGGGTCGGGTGCCGCATCAGCTGATCATGACGGCGACGCCGATCCCGCGCTCGCTCGCGATGTCGATCTACGGGGACCTGGACCTCTCGGAGATCGACGAGCTGCCGCCCGGCCGCCAGCCGATCGTGACGGTTGCGGTCCCGGATAGCCGTCGCGACGAGGTCATCGCGCGCGTGCAGGCGAGCTGCCGGCAAGGCCGCCAGGCGTACTGGGTCTGCACCCTGGTGGAGGAGTCGGACGCCTTGCAGGCGCAAGCCGCCGAGGAGGCGGCTGCCGATCTACGCGAGCGGCTGCCGGGGGTGCGGATCGGTCTGGTGCACGGGCGCATCAAGGCGCAGGAGCGCGCACCGGTGATGGCCGCCTTCAAGGCCGGCGAGCTGGATCTGTTGGTGGCGACGACGGTGATCGAGGTCGGGGTCGATGTGCCTAATGCGAGCCTGATGATCATCGAAAATCCTGAGCGCCTCGGGCTGGCGCAGCTTCATCAGCTGCGCGGTCGGGTTGGCCGCGGGACACTCGAGAGCGCTTGCGTACTGCTCTATCATCCGCCGCTCACCCGTGCCGCCCGTGAGCGCCTGGAGATCCTGCGGCGTGAATCCAGCGGGTTTCGCATTGCCGAGGCGGACCTGCGCATGCGTGGTGCGGGCGAGGTGCTTGGCACCCGGCAGGCCGGGGCAATCCAGTTCCGCCTCGCCGAGCCGATGCGGGACAGCCAGCTCGCGATCTGGGCGCGCCAGGGCGCCGATCAGCTGCTTGAGCAATGGCCGGATCGGGTCGACCCGCTGATCCATCGCTGGCTGGGGGCACGCGATGGCTATGGTCAGGTCTGATGGCTCGACGGGGCTAGGAAGGGCTGTGCGATAATCACCGGCTTGCCCGAGGCCCCTGTTGGCGAACGGCGATGCGGCGGCCAAGAGGCCCGAAGCGACCAGCAAGCGACCAGCAAGCGACCAGCAAGCGACCAGAGATATCCATCGTCGAATGAGCGGACGCGATACGAAGATGAGCGAGAGCGGCAGCCTGGCGAGCGCACCGGCACCGTCCTGGCAAGCGCGGCTCGATGCCTACTTCCGGCTGGTGCGGCTGCACAAGCCGATCGGTATCTTCCTCCTGATGTGGCCGGCGCTCTGGGCGCTCTGGCTCGCGGGTGATGGCCATCCACCCTGGTACATCGTGCTCATCTTCGTCGCCGGTGTCGTCCTCATGCGCTCGGCCGGCTGTGCGATCAATGACTTCGCCGACCGCAACCTGGATGGACACGTCGCGCGCACCAACACCCGGCCGCTCGCACAGGGCCTGATCACTCCCGGCGAGGCGGTGGCGGTCTTCGTGCTGCTGAGCCTCGGTGCCTTCGGGCTGGTGCTGCTGTTGAACTGGCAGACCATTGCGATGTCGGTGGTTGCGGTGGCCCTGGCCACGATCTACCCGTTCATGAAGCGCTACACCCATGTGCCCCAACTCTTCCTGGGTGCCGCCTTCGGTTGGGCGGTGCCGATGGCATTTACCGCGATCCATGGAACGGTGCCGCTCTATGCCTGGGTCTTGTTCGGCTCGGCGGTGATCTGGGCGCTGATCTACGACACCCAGTACGCCATGGTCGATCGTGACGACGACCTGAAGATCGGCATCAAGTCGACGGCGATCCTATTCGGGCGATGGGACCGGCTCGTGGTCGCCCTGCTGCAGCTGTTGATGCTGGCCCTCCTGATCTGGGTGGGTCTCGCCGCCGAGCGGGGCGCGGCCTTCTTCACGGGCCTTGGGGTTGCGGCCGCGTTGTCGGTCTATCAGCAGTGGTTGATGCGTCGGCGTGAGCCCGCGCACTGTTTTGAGGCCTTCTTGAATAACAACTACTTCGGGATGGTGGTATTCATCGGCTTAGTGCTGGACTACCTGTTGACGTCCGCCACCGCGCCCTCCTGAGCCGACAGCCGGACGTTGTCTGGAGGCTTCACCGCCCGATTTGAATCCACCACCTTTCCCCGGGAGCAATGCGATGTCTGACTGTCTTCACGCCATCCCGCGCCGCTTGCGCTTGTCTCAGGGCCTCGGCGCTGTCCTCGCGCTGTTGCTGATCGCGCTCGCCGCCTCGGCCCCGGCGCTCGCCGCCGCCGAGTTCGACGAGGGCATTGAATACCGTGCGATCGCCGAGCCAGAGCGCGCCGAGCCCGGCGACGACATCGAGGTCTTGGAGCTGTTTTGGTACGGCTGTCCGCATTGCTATCACCTCGAGCCTTCGATCGAGCGCTGGCTGGAGACCAAGCCCGAGGCTGTGACCTTCCGACGGATGCCGGCGGCGGCGTCGAGCCGCTGGATCCCGCACGCCAAGGCGTTCTTCGCCGCCGAGCAGCTCGGTGTGCTCGATCAGCTCCACGAGCCCCTATTTAAGGCGCTCCATGAGCAGCGCAGAACGCTGTTCGATGATGAGGCGCTGATCGCCTTCGCGGCCGAGCAGGGTATCGATGAGGCCGCCTTCCGTGAGGCCTATCAGTCCTTTCCAGTCGATATGAAGGTCAGGAAGTCGGCCGAGCTGGTGCGCCGCTATCAACTCTCCGGGGTGCCGGCGATCGTCGTCAATGGCGCCTACATCACCGGTGTGACCGAGGCGGGCGGTCGTGATCGGCTCTTTGAGGTCGTCGATTTCCTGATCGAAAAAGAGCAAGCGCCGCCACAGTGATTGCCGCTCCCGCGGCGAGGCTGCTCGGGCAGCGCTGAGCATTCAGCGCCGGCAAGCGGTTTGAGGCCTGATCTCGTCATTGCGGGCTCGGGCAGCCCCCCGGGCAGAGTCCGAGCAGGCCCCGAGCAGGAAGGAGCGCTCTGAGATGCTTGGCGGCGTCGCTCATGCTGCCGCGTTCTGCGGCGCCTGCTCGTCAATCAGAATCGCGTCTGGATTCGGAAACCGGGCCACGACCCAAGCGGGGAGTTTGGCCTGGTTCGCGTTGTAGAGCGCATCGGACTCGACGATGATCAGCACTAGCACCGTGACCATCACCGGTAGGATACCGATGCCAACGACCAGGGCGATGGCGGCCTCCTTCATCATGCCGCCGTAGACGTGTCCGGCCCAGCCCAGCAGCACTACCGCGCCCAGCAACGACAGCATCGCGATGAAGATGCGGCTGCGGCGCGCGCAGACCTGCCAGTGGCACATCACGTACCAAGGGTCGCGGCCGATCGAGCGGCGAGCGCGCCAGAGGGTGAAGCTGAGGATCGAGAGGGAAACCGCGGGAATCACGGCCATGACCCAGGGGAAGCTGCCGGCGATGCCGCCGGCAGCGACGGCCATCAGGATGTGGTTGCCGATGAGATTGGTCAGGAAGATCTCGTGCGGCACCTTCGATCTCTTGATCTCGAGGTCGCTGACATCAAAACGCATGGGCGGCTCGGCGGGCGGTGGACAATCCGCCGATCATAGAAGACCCGCCCAGGACTGTCACCCGATCGCCACCAGCGTTGGCCGCGAAAGGTTAAACCCAAGACGGCACCCAGCACGGTGTGAACGGCATCCCGCCACCCGAGCGATGCGATCAAGGTCGCGCTCGCCTTTTTCCGACCCGCGCTGCTAGAGGTAGCG
>CAZTYV010000112.1:0-12459 GCA_964617675.1 uncultured Halochromatium sp.
GGTCGGCTTCGATGCCGATTGCCACCGCATCGGCATGGGCGCGGGCTTCTATGATCGAAGCCTCGCCTTCCTGCGCGACCGCAAGCATTGGCGGCGACCACGCCTGATCGGCCTCGCGCACGAGTGTCAGCGTGTCGACCAGATCAGGCCCGAGCCCTGGGACATCCCACTCGACGCCATTGTGACCGAGCGCAACCTCTATCAGCGCAGGCCAGCGCGGGAGGATCAGCTGCCTCGCTCGCTGCCGGCAAACAGGCGATAGGCCGGATTCTCGCTTTCCTCCCAGAACGGATAACCAAGCGCTGCCAGCAGCTCGTTCAGCTCCGCGCGCTCCGCCTCCGGCACCTGGATGCCCATCAGCACGCGGCCATAGGCGGCGCCATGGTTGCGGTAGTGGAACAGGCTGATGTTCCAGCGCCGACCAAGCCCCGACAAGAAGTTCAACAACGCGCCTGGACGCTCGGGGAACTCGAATCGGATCAGACGCTCATCGCTGATCCCAGGCGCATGCCCACCGACCATGAAGCGGATATGCAGCTTCGCGGTCTCGTTGTCGCTCATGTCGGTGACGCGAAAGCCCTTCTTCTCGATGCGCTCGATCATCTCATGGCGCTCGGCCAGTCCTCCGCCGAGCTCGATGCCGACGAAGACCACCGCCTCGTGCCGATCGGCATAGCGATAATTGAACTCAGTGATTTGGCGTTTACCGATCGCCTTGCAGAAGCCGAGGAAGCTCCCGGGGCGCTCCGGGATCTCGACCGCGAACAGCGCCTCGCGTCGCTCGCCGAGCTCGGCGCGCTCGGCGACATGGCGCAAGCGATCGAAGTTGATGTTGGCACCGCTCTCGATCGCCACCAGCGTCGCATCGCGCACGCCGCTGCGCTCGATGTACTGCTTGAGCCCGGCCACGGCCAAGGCCCCCGCCGGCTCGGCGATCCCGCGCGTGTCATCGTAGATATCCTTGATCGCGGCACAGATCGCATCGGTGCTGACCAACACCACCTCGTCGACGGTCTCGCGGGCGATGCGGAAGGTCTCGGCACCGATCTGCTTGACGGCCACACCATCGGCGAACAAGCCAACCTCGGAGAGGATCACGCGCTCATCGGCCGCGAGCGCCGCATGTAAGGTGGGTGCCTCCTCGGGCTCAACACCGATGATCCTGACCTGCGGGTAGATCGACTTGACGTAGGCCGCCACGCCGGCGATGAGCCCGCCGCCGCCCACCGGCACGAAGATCGCGTGCGGCGGGTCGGGCTGTTGACGCAAGATCTCCATCCCGATCGTGCCCTGGCCAGCGATCACGTCCGGGTCATCGAATGGGTGCAGGAAGGTCAGCCCCCGCTCCTCCGCCAAGGTCAGCGCGTACTGATAGGCCTCGTCGAAGGAGTCGCCATGTAGCAACGCCTTCGCGCCCCAATGGCGCACCGCGTCGACCTTGATTGCCGGCGTGGTCTTCGGCATCACGATGACGGCCTGCACACCGAGATGGGAGGCCCCCATCGAGACACCCTGCGCGTGGTTGCCAGCCGAGGCGGCGATGACGCCGCGCTCGAGCGCGACCGCCGGTAGGTGGCGCAGCTTGTTGTACGCGCCCCGCAGCTTGAACGAGAACACCGGCTGCAGGTCCTCGCGCTTGAGGAGCACGGTGTTGCCGAGCCGGCGCGAGAGGCCCTTGGCCGGGGTCAGCGGTGACTCGATCGCGATGTCGTAGACGCGAGCCTTGAGGATTCGCTCGATGTAGGCGTGCAACATGAAAAGCTCGAACCGAGAACGCCGAAGCCGCAGGTGAGGCTGCCAGCATACGACAGATCACGCTGGGAGGGCTTTGATATACTTCGGGGTCTTTCGGATCGCGCATGATCCGAGTCGCAACATTCACTCACGATCGAGGATCGGCCACATGGACCCTGCACAGCATCAGGATCAGTTGAAGAAGCAGGCAGCAGAAGCGGCACTGAGCTACGTCGAGGGCGGCCTGATCGGCGTCGGCACCGGCTCGACCGTCAACCACTTCATCGATGCCCTGGCGACCATCAAGGGCAAGATCGATGGCGCGGTCTCGAGCTCCGAGGTCTCGAGCCAGCGGCTCAAGCAGCATGGGATCCCGGTGGTCGACCTCAACAGCGCCGGCGGCTTGTCACTCTATGTCGACGGCGCCGACGAGTCGAACAAGTCCCTGCAACTGATCAAGGGCGGCGGCGGCGCCCTCACCCGCGAGAAGATTGTGGCAGCGGCCAGCGAGCGCTTCGTCTGCATCGCCGACGAGAGCAAGCTCGTCTCCATGCTCGGCGCCTTCCCGCTGCCGGTGGAGGTGATCCCGATGGCGCGCAGCTACGTGGCCCGCGAGCTCGCGAAGCTTGGCGGCAACCCGGCCTGGCGAGAAGGCTTCACCACAGACAACGGCAACCTGATCCTGGATGTCCACGGGCTCGAGATCATGGAGCCGATGAAGATGGAGCAGCAGATCAACAACATCGCTGGCGTGGTCACGGTCGGTATCTTCGCGCTGCGACCTGCCGATGTGCTCATCCTCGGCTCCGCCGACGGGCCGCGCACCCTCACCGCGGCCTGACCTGCCAAACCCGGGGTAGCCGCACACGCAGCAGCAAACCCGGGGACCATGGCGACCCCGGGGTAACCAGGGAGGGGACTGGCGCCAGAGCTGGCCGCCGGGTCAGCGCCCCAGAAGACCCGTGACAGGCTGCTGAAATCGGGCGCTCACGCCTTAGTCTGACCGAGCAACTGCGCGAGCTGCGCCTGCAAGGGCTCGGTCACGGGTGCGAGCTTGCGCCGCATCAGACTCCCTAGGGTCGTGGGATCGGGCAGCACGGGACGGATCAGCCCATAGCCAGCGCCCGAGAGGACCCGCATCGCCGCGAGATCAGCAGCGGCCGACGGACGCCGCTCGAGGATGCGCTGCACCTGAGCGCTCAGTGGAGACTCCAGCGCGAGCCCCTCGGACCCGGCGGCAACGAAGTCGGCACCGTCCTTGAGCAGGGCATCGATCGGCAGGTTTGGATCACCCTCGGGGCGCAACACTGAGAAGTAACCCCGCAACAGGTCGAACCCAGCGCTCAGGATCTCCTGATTCGGTGGTTTGGAGAGCACGGCCGAGAGGGTCTGCAGGAAGCGTTGTCCGGCACCACTGCTGACGCGCACGAGCAGCCCCGCCAGCGCATTGCCGGCCTGCAGCTCAGCGCCGAGGGCCTCCATCAGCGCCTGCGCATCGGCACGTGGGGGAGCCGGCTCGGGCAGGTCATCAGGTCGGGCGCGCAGGAAGCCGACCAGATACGCCTGCTTGCGAGCCGATTTGTTCCAGAGCTCGCCGATGCGCTCGTCGCTGAGCAGACCCGGCTGCAGCACCAAGCGAATCGACTCCATCATCAGCTCGTGCTCGGTCTCGAACGGCAGGTACTCGACCAGGTATTCGGCCAGCACCGGGCCCATCTCACTGGCGACAATGGCCGGGTTCCGGAGCATGCGACGGGCGTTCTCGGCATCCTCCATGGCCCACCAGGCGCGCCGCGCCAGCTCGGGCGTCAATCCCGGCGAGCCAACCGCCGCGACCACGGCCTCGGACTCGCCGAGCATCAGCAGCTGCTCCAGGCTCTGATCCCGCATCTGCCCCATCCGGGTCCAGCGCCGCAGATACACCGGGTAACCGCCCGGCGAGCCGAGAATATGGCCGGAGATCAACTCCTTAACCGCTCGCAGATAGGGCTCTGGACGGCCGCTCGGATTCAGGGCCAGCTTCGCCTCACCGCGCTCCGAGAGGCCATAGACGATCAGCCGCGATTCATCGATGCGAATCGCCTGCGGCCGGCTCGCCAACAGCACATTGAGCCGCAGCCGATCTTCGCTCGAGAGCTCCATCGCTCAGGCGGGCACTCGGGTGGGTGCGCGGTGCTCCAGGACGCGATCAGGCATCGGCTGGTGGCTGATAACTCGGGTCCTTGGGATTGAGGAAGATGAAATGCGGCTTACCAGGCTCGATCTCGACGAAATCCATCACGGTCTCATCAAGCAACGGCACATCCTCGGGCGCCATGACGATATCGATCCCCGCACTCTGGAACCGAATATCCTCTTCGGTTGCCGCATCGAAGCCCATGCGGTAATCGATGGTCCCATCGGCTTGCTGGCTTGCGGCGAGCCGCAGCGACATGCCCTCGGTTCCACCTTCTTTCGCTGCTCGCAAGACCTGATCAGCAGCGGCCGTCGTCAGTTTGAACATATGCCTCATCCTGTCACTTTGTCTCGATCTGAGGTCGCGGCGAAGCGCCCGCGCCGCCGCGGCCTCGACTCGGCTTATCTCACCAGCGAACGCTGAGCCGCGGACACCCGATTCGTCCGCCTCGGCTAGCATAATGCCCGCACCTGGTCGACAAAACGCCGGGTCCAATTCACCGAACCGACGCTGCGCAGGTGGGCGTAGCTGGCGAGGAGGTTCTGGTGAATGATACCGTCATGACGGCCATCGATGCCGGCGCCGCGCATCACCTGATAGGCGAAGCGCCAGTCCGCGCGCGGCGCGACGATCGCCGAGTGATGGAACTCGTGGGCGCAGATCTCGCGCGCGTCCGCATCGGCACGCGGCCAGGGAAAGGCCTCGGTCTCGCGCAGCCGAACGTAGCCGCGGCCCTGGGGGCGCTCATGCATGGCGACATCCGCCTTGAGCACGCCGCACATCTCGCGCACCTGACCGTTCCAGTGCAGCCGCTCACACAGATACATGAGGCCGCCGCACTCGGCGTAGGCGACACCGCCATCGTGGATGAAGGCGGCGATCGACTCGCGCATGGACCGATTCGCTTCCAGCTCTGCCATCCGCGACTCCGGAAAGCCGCCGCCGAGGATCAGACCCTCGACCTCGGGCAGGGCGCTGTCGCTCAGGGGACTGAACGGCACCAGCTCGGCGCCCGCCAGACGCAAGGCGGCGAGATCATCCGGGTAGTAGAAGCCAAAGACCTCGTCCTGGGCGATCCCGATCCGCACCAATGATCCCGCCGAGCGCTGCTCCCGGTTCGGAGCCAGGCCCGGGTGCTGGCGCGGGTTCTGGCGCGGGTTCTGGCGCGGGTCCAAGCACGAGGCCAGGCTCAAATCCGGGCTCGGCGATGCGCCATTCTGCGCCAGAGTTGGGTCCGCCGCTGGGCCCGGAGTTGGGGCCTGCTCAGCAATCTCCAACACCCCTTCGACGTCGACGCTCGCCGCAACGGCGCGGCGTATCGCCTCGATCGTGGTCTCGACCGCCTCGGCCTCGTTACTCGGGATCAGGCCGAGGTGTCGCTCCTCAATGGTCAGATCGGGCGAGCGCGGCATGGCGCCGAGCACGGGTAGATCGGTGTAGTACTCGACCACGCGCCGAAGATTGGTCTCGTGGCGCGCCCCGCCGACCTTATTCAGGATGATGCCCGCCAGCCAGAGGTCGGGGTCGAAGGCCTGATAACCGAGCAGCAACGGGGCGATGCCTCGCCCCATCCCCTGGGTGTCCAAGACCAGCACCACGGGCGCACGCAACAGCTTCGCAAGCGCGGCGTTGGAGCCAGCACCCGCGAGGTCGATGCTATCGAACAGACCGACATTGCCCTCGATCAGGCCGAAGCGCTCAACCGAGGCCGGACCCGGGCCCGGGCCCGCGTCAACTGGGCGCAGGAGCCGACTGAAGCTCGCCTGAATCTCGACGTCCGACATGGTGTGGAAGTCGAGGTTGTAGCAAGCCCGGCCGCCGGCGGCGCGCGCCAACCAGAGCGGATCGATGTAATCAGGCCCCTTCTTGAAGGGCTGGACCGCTCTGCCACGCCCCGAGATCTCGCGCGCGAGACCGATACTGAGGGTGGTCTTTCCAGAGGACTTCTGGGCCGCCGAAAGATACAGATGGGCCATTGCCGATCAGCCAAGGCCCCGCCGGGCAGCGGGGAACGGGAGCAGCCCCGCCCCGGGCACGCCAAGGCCCGCCGGAGGCGCCGCGCCCTAGGCCGCGCGCGCGCTAGCGTGGGGATCGACGTCGCGATCGGCGAGCGATTCAGGCAAGAATTGCAGAACCCGCACACCAACGGCGGTGATCAACATCGCCACGCCCACACCGCCGAGACCCAGCAACAGCTCTGGCAGGCTCGGCGAGTACGGGGCGACCTGACCGCCGATATCGCCCGGGGCACCAAACTGAATCACGCTGTAGCCCGGGAACATCTCCTGCGGAAACGCCTGACTGCCGATGATGATCACGTACAACGCCGCGAATCCGCCAACGATGACCATCACTGAGGCGGTTGCGATCCATTCGCGCTGCTGACTCAGCACGGGATGGTAGAGGATACCGAGCGGCAGCAGACCGCCGACCAGAACCCAGCCGATCCAGAACATCGCGGTGTAGAGCCCACCATTGATCAGGAGAAAGGCCTCAATCTCGGCGTTCTTAGCGCCGTAGAGCTTGGTCAGATGATAGATCAGGGTGAAGTACAGCACCGAGGCGACGAACAGCGCGAGGAGATTCTTGAGTCGCTTCAGCATCGCGGGGCCGATCGGACGGCCGTCCGAGTCGAACGCGTAGAAGAGCACCAAGAGATAGACCGCGAGCCCGTAGGCGAACGACATCACCACGAACATCGGCGCCAGGATGGCGCTGTCGTAGGCCTCGCGCCCGACCAGAAAACCGAAGATCGAGCCAGTACCCGTCGTCAGGGCCAGGCGCCAGAGAAAGGCGAAGGTCCCCACCGGCTTCTGCAGGTGGTTGCCTTTGCGCTCGGCCATCGTCCAAAGATAGGCGATGACGATCGCCGCAAAGCCCGAGTACAGGAAGATGTTCCAGGCAAAGATCGAGCTGAAATTGTAGGTGGTCATCGCAACCAGCAGGCGATCCGGGCGGCCCAGATCGAGCACCAGCACCAACAGCCCGCCGATGAGCAACGCAACCGCGAGCAGACCGGAGAGGCGTCCGAGCGGCTTGTAGGCCTTCTTGTCAAACACCGAGCCGATCGAGGCGACGTTCAAGGCCCCCGAAGCGGAGATGATCAGGAACACCGCGAACACGTGCGGGGTGCCCCAGACCACCGAGTTCGTCATTCCGGTGACCCAGTGGCCCTCGTGCTCCATGTACAGGGCCGCGAGGCCGCCAATGGCGACGACGCCGGCCAAGATGGCGAGCAGTCCCCAGTAGCGTTGAGGCTGAACCAGCCATTCGCGATAGACGATTCTTTTCATGCTGACTTCTCTAGCGTGGTGCTCTCGCGCCTAGGTAGCGGACCCGATCTGGGGCATTGAGCAGGACTCAGATGCCCGCGTAACGCACGCCGGTGTTGAGCCCCAGGTCTTGGCGGATCTGCCGGCTCGGCGCCTTGGCCAAGGCTTGACGAAGGGGCCCCATGGGGTCCTTGAGATCGCCAAAGATGATGGCCCCATGGCCCTCGTTCGCACAGGCCTCGGCGCAAGCGGTGGAGATGTCGCCAGAATCGAGCCGATGTGCACAGAGGTTGCAGCTCTCGACACAGCCTTTGCCGCGGGGGGCACGCGTGAGCTTGTGATCGACCTGCTCGTGGATGAACGAACGAGCCTTGTACGGGCAAGCCATCATGCAATATCGGCAGCCGATACAGGTATGGCGATCCACCATCACGATGCCATCGGCACGCTTGAACGAGGCGCCGGTCGGGCAGACGTCGACGCAGGGCGGATTCTCGCAATGCTGACACATCAGCGGCAGGTTGGTGACGTGCCCAGTGAGGTTATCCTGGAGCTTCACCTTGCGAATCCAGACCGCACGTTGGTTCTGCCACTTGAGCTCGTCCTCGCCGAGTGGCTCGGACTGGAGATTCAGTCCGTTCTCGCGGTCGCAGGCATCAACACAGGCGGAACAGCCGTCTGCGCACTTGCTGGTATCGACGAGCATGCCCCACCGATGCACATTCGTCACCGGGTCGGTGCGCGGCGCAGCCTCTGCGGCGGGTGTGAGCAGGAGCGCGCCGGGGGCGAGAGCCGTTGCGGTCGCGCCGGCCGCGGCACCGAGGAACTCGCGACGGCCGTGGTTGGTAGAGTCGGATTGCTGATTCATGGTAACGCTCGCCTCGCCTTGTCGACAGTCTTATCGCTCGGCGGCCGTTGTATCGGTCTGGGCTGCACTGATTGGATGCACATTCTGATGCGCATGAGCAGCGGCGACCTCGTGGTTCCAGGACTCACCGACGGGCACCGTGGCATGACAGTCGAAGCAGTTCATATCAACCGCCGCGTAGTCATGACAGCTGCGGCAGAATTGTCCCTCGGCGTTGATCTCGACCGGCACGCCGGCGTCGTCGTAGCCGACGTGGCAGGAGACACAGCCGGCAAGGCTGTGCTTGGTGCCGCGAATGCCACCGTAGACCGTGAGGTCGCGTTGGTGGCGGATCAGCTCGAAGTGATTACGCCGCATGTACTCCGTTGGCTCGACGCAGTTCTCGAGCGATCCGGCCTTCGAGCTCGGCAGGACGAAATCGCCTTCCTCCTCCGCATGAGCCGTCGCGCCCAGGCCGAACAGGCCGAGCGCGATCAGCAGCACGGGGAGGAGAACGCCCTTGGTCGTAGGCTTCGCCATTGACGTCTCCTGAACGGTCGCGGCTCGCTTATTCACCGAGACCCATCTTGATGTAGCCCGTGGGACAGACATCAGCGCAGATGTGACAGCCGATGCACTTATCGTAGTCGGTGTCGACGTAGCGTCCGGTGGTGCGCTCGCTCTTGTCGACGCGGAACACGGCATCCTGCGGACAGAAGATGACGCAGTTGTCGCACTCAAAGCACATGCCGCAGCTCATGCAGCGCTTGGCCTCGTTGATCGCGTCTTCCTCGGAGTAGCCAATCACACGCTCCTTGAAGTGACCGAGCACCTCCTCGGCGCTGGGGACCTCTTCTTTGCGCATGACGCGAGGCGTGTACTGGAAGTGGCCGAGGAAGAGCTCATCATGTGGGATGACCTCAGCACCAGAGCGATCCTCGTAGTTGTGGATCGCGTACTTCGCGCTCGAGGTCCCGCGCAGATCGCTGCTGCTATCGACCTTGAACTCCTCTGGATCGAGCTTCGCTTCCTTGAGCTTGTTCAGGAGGTTGAAGTGATGCACATCCACCTTCGGACGACGCTTGTGCTCGGCCTTGTTGACGTATTCGTCGATCGACTCGACAGCGATCCAGGCCTGGCCGATCGCGGTCGTCAGCAGGTGAGGGCGAATGATATCGCCGGCGACGAAGTGGCCCGGGCGCTCGGGGACCTGATAGAACTTATCGCTGTTCATCAGGCCGCGACCATTGTCCAGTGCCTCGAGCCCGCTAAGGTCCCCGCCTTGGCCGATGGCGGCGACGATCAGATCGGCCTCGAGCACACGCTCGCTGCCCTCGACCGGGGTCGGACGGCCGTCCTTCATCTCGCAATCGGCCACCTTCAGGCCAATGGCGCGCCCGGCATCGTTCTTGATGACCTCGACCGGCATCACGCCATCGAGCACGGTGACGCCCTCATGCAGGGCATCGTGCACCTCGTGCTCAGAGGCGGTCATCTTGTCGCGCGTAAACAGCGAGGTCAGCGTGACCTCGGCGCCCTCGGCAGCGGCCGTCATCGCGGTGTCATGGGCGACGTAGCCGTCACGGATCACGGTCTCCGGCAGGTCGCTCTTACCGGACTTGTTGATGTGGCCCAGGCGTCGGGCCACCGACACCACGTCGATCGAGGTGTCACCGCCACCGACGCAGACCACCTTGTCCGCGGTGACCTTCATGCGCCCCTCGTTGAAGGCCTTCAGGAAGGCAACGCCGGAGACACAGTTCGGGGTGCCCTCCCAGCCCGGCACGGGCAGGCCACGTCCAGACTGGCAGCCGATGGACCAGAGGACCGCATCGTAGCCCTGCTCGAGCTCTTCGATGCTGACATCGACACCGACCTTGGTGTTGAGCTTGAGCTCAATCTGGCCCATGTCGAGGATGCGATTGATCTCGGCGTCGAGCGCGTCACGCGGCACCCGATAGCCGGGAATGCCGTAGCGGAACATGCCACCGAGCTCGCTGTTGGCCTCGAAGATGGTTGCCGCATGGCCCTTGCGACGCAGCTGATAGGCCGCAGCCAGCCCAGCCGGGCCGCCGCCGATGATCGCGATGCGCTTGCCGGTGTCGGCCGGCGCCGGCTCGAACTTGTAGCCGTTCGCGGTGGCGGTATCGCCGATAAACTGCTCGACGGCATTGATGCCGACAAAGTCCTCGACCTCGTTGCGGTTACAGCCGTCCTGGCAGGGCGCGGGACACACCCGTCCCATCATCGACGGGAACGGGTTGGCATCGGTGGAGCGACGGAAGGCGTATTCCTGCCAGGTCATCCCCTCAGGTGGCTGCTCGAGACCGCGCACAATCTGCAGCCAGCCGCGGATGTCCTCACCGGACGGGCAACTCCCCTGACAGGGTGGCGTCTTGTGAACGTAGGTCGGGCACTTGTGCGAAGTGTCCTGAACGAAGATCTGCTCCGTGAGCTTGTCCCAAACATTGTCGCCATCCTCGAAGCGGCGCCAGGAAAGCTTGGTCATTTCGTCAGTGGAAGTTGCCATCGATAACGCTCCTGAAAGGGTCGGTCGAGCTGAGGCCCTTGGTCAATCACCAGCGCGCTATGGATCAAGCCGCGCCGAAAGCTCGTCGTCGCTAAGGTCTGAAAGAGTCAGCCGCGGCCTTCCGCGGTCGGGAATCAGGCCGCCTCATCGGCCGCCTCCTCCTCATCGTCGGTCTCCTGGCCGGTCAAGATCAGCGCATTGGAGACCAACTGGTGAACGCTGACGATCTGATCCAGATCCATTCCGTAATAGGGCAGCACCTTGGTGAACTGGCTCTTACAGATGGCACAAATCGCCGCCATGTGCGTGACGCCCTTCTCCTGAATGACGTTGTTCAGCGCCTCGACGCGCGGCTGCGCGCCCTTGACACGGATCTCCATCAGGTCGTCGGTGAGCAGCCCGCCGCCGCCGCCGCAGCAGAAGGTGCGATCCCTGATGGTCTCCTCGTCCATGTCGTAAAAGTGATTGCAGGACGCGCGAATGATGGCGCGCGGGATATCGAACTGCCCACCCGGGCGATCACCCATGCGCGAGGCGCGGGCGACGTTGCATGAGTCGTGGTAGGTCAGCACCATGTCGTCGTTACGACTCTTGTCCAGATGGAGCTTGCCCTGCTGGATCAGGTCGTAGGTGAACTCGCAGATGTGCTGCGGCACCGGATAGCGTGGATCCAGGAAATCCCAGGGTCCAGCCAGCGTGTTCAGGAAGCTGTAGGCGACACGCCAGGCATGACCGCACTCACCGAAGACGATCCGCTTGACCTTGAGCTTGATCGCGGCCTCGCGGATGCGCAGGGCGACGCGGCGCATGTTCTCGTAGGAGCCGATGAACATGCCGAAGTTGGCGGCCTCTGAGGCATAGCTGCTCAGCGTCCAGCTCACACCCGCCTCGTGAAAGACCTTGCCGTAGCCGATCAAGCCGTCGACATGCGGCTCGGCGAAGAAGTCAGCCGAGGGCGTGACCAGCAGGATCTCGGCACCTTCCTGGTCGAGCGGATACTTAACCTCGATCCCCGTATCGTCAAAGACGTCCTCTTCGAGACCTTCGAGCGTGTCGGCGAGCGCCGGCCCCGGTAGCCCGAGGTTGTTGCCGATCTTGTAGACCTTTCCAATGATCTCGTTGCAGTACTTTTGACCAACGCCGATGTGGTCCATGATCTCGCGAGCCGCCATCGAGATCTCGGCGGTGTCGATGCCGTAGGGGCAGAACACGGAGCAGCGTCGGCACTGCGAGCACTGGTGGAAGTAGCTGTACCAGTCGCCGAGCACCTCTTCGGTCAAGTCTTCGGCACCCACCAGCTTCGGAAACAGCCGGCCCGCCAAGGTGAAGTGGCGCCGATAGACCTTACGCAGCAGGTCTTGACGACCAACGGGCATGTTCTTCGGGTCATGGGTCCCGAGATAGTAGTGGCACTTGTCGGTGCACGAGCCGCATTTGACGCAGGAGTCGAGGTAGACGCGCAGCGAGCGATAACGGCTCAGCAGATCGCCCATCTTCGCGATGGCCTTGTCATGCCAGTCGTCCACCAGCTCACCAGGAAAGCCGAGCGCGGCCTGGAATTCGGGCTTCGATTTGAACGGACTCGAATGCGCCATGACGCCCGGCTCAATCTCCGGGATCTCGGCGTACTGCTTGAGTACGGGGACTTGGAAGTCGGCCTTCGCCATGATTCAACCTCGTGTCGGAACGTCGCCAGCCCGTTACGTGATCAGGCTTTTGATCAGAGCCTTGCTCAGGCGCTCGGGGGCTCAGGCGCTCGGGGCGCTGTCGCTCTTCTGCTGCTCAAGACGCCGCGCCCAGGGCGCGATGTGCCGTTGTTCCCGCGGATTGTCGACCTGATTCCGTGATGGACTGAAGAACAGCCCGGGCGCATGAAGCAATTTGCTGTAGGGGAAGATGA
>CAZTYV010000113.1:0-2322 GCA_964617675.1 uncultured Halochromatium sp.
GTCGACGTCGGCGGTGTATTCGGGCGCCTCGAAGCTGACCGCAACGTGGGACTGGGCACCGAGGTTGTAGACCTCATCGGGCTGCACCTGCTGCAGGATGCGCGTGAGGTTGGAGGTGTCGGTGAGGTCGCCGTAGTGCAGCACGAACTGTTGGTCGTGCTCGTGCGGGTCTTCGTAGATGTGGTCGACGCGCTGGGTGTTGAACAACGAGGCTCGGCGCTTGATGCCGTGGACCTCGTAGCCCTTCTCCAACAGGAATTCGGCAAGGTAGCTGCCGTCTTGGCCGGTGATGCCGGTGATTAGGGCGCGTTTTCGGGTCATTCGAGCCTCAGGGTATCCTTATCGCGGATCGATCTGGGTCGCCCTCCGCGTTACCATGACCGAAGTAGCCGATCAAGTCGTTGGCGCCGGTCAGGTTATGATTGAGTCAGGCGGAGAGCCAGGATCGGTCGTCAGATCGTGCACCGACCGAGCAGACAAGTATAGCCTGACGGCTCCTGATCTCGCCGTAACTCAGGGAAACGCCGATTGATCGGCGCTTCCCGCGCGGTATCTCCTCAGTTGAGCAAGTGTCTACCAATGGATGATCAGAGACCGACGCCGACCCACCCACAGGACAGCCTCGAGGACCGGCTGCTCGAGCAGGACGCCGATTATCGACTGCTAGTCGAGCACCAGAGCGATCTGATCGTCAAGGTGGACGCTCAGGGGCGGCTCTTGTTTGTCAGTCCGGGTTATTGCCGGACCTTCGGCAAGCGCGAGGAAGAGCTGATCGGCCGGCGCTTCATGCCGCTGGTGCACCCCGAGGACCGTGCCCGTACCGAGGCGGTGATGGCCGAGCTCAGCCATCCTCCTCACCGCTGCTATCTCGAGCAGCGAGCCATGACGGATAAGGGCTGGCGTTGGTTCGGCTGGTCGGATACAGCGGTCACCGATGAGCGCGGCGAGATCGTCGCCGTCATCGGCGCCGGCCGAGACATCCACGAGCATAAGCTTGCCGAGCTTGAGCTGCAGCGCACCCAGCGCATGCTGGAGCTAGCGCTCGAATCCGGCGGGATCGCCACCTATCGCGCCGACTTCAAGACCGGCGAGGTCCGGGTCGATGATCGCTATCTCGCTCAGCTCGGTTACCAGCCGGGCGAGCTCAAGGTCACCTACGAGTGGTGGACGCAGAACGTGCACCCGGCGGATCTGGCCCAGTTCGCCGACCAGAGCGATCAGGTCCTCTACGGCGGTCTCGACGACTTCACCGCCGAGTACCGTTTCCGCCATCGTGACGGGCACTGGGTCTGGCTGCAGGACCATGCGCGCGTCTACGATCGCGATCCAGACGGCGTTGCGCTCGCAGCGAGCGGGCTTCGCATCGATGTCACCCGGCGCAAGGAGGCCGAGCTGAAGCTGGCCTACAACGCCGATCACGACCCCCTGACGGACCTGCTCAACCGGCGCGGCATGTGGCGTGCGATCCGCCGTGTGCATGCGCAAGGTGTGCGTTGGCAGCGTCCGCACTGCATCGCGATCCTCGACCTAGACTTCTTCAAGCGCATCAATGACGACTATGGACACCTCGCCGGTGATGGCCTTCTGCAAGACGTTGCCCGACTCCTGCGCGAGAATGCGCGCGAATCCGACTGGGTGGCGCGATGGGGCGGCGAAGAATTCCTGATCCTGATGCCCGATACCGACACGGACCAGGCCAGGGTCTTCATCGAGCGGCTGCGCGAGCAGATCGCCGCAACCAGCTTCTTGGTCGATGCGCGGTCGATGCGCATCACGACTAGCGCCGGTATCTCCGCCTGTCGCCTAGAGGGTGATACCCAAGATCAGGTCGTCAATCGCGCCGATCGAGCCCTCTACGCGGCCAAGCGCGGGGGGCGCAATCGGGTCTGCGTCGATACCGATGACGCCGAGCAACCGTCAATCGAGATCGGCGGGCCTGTATGACGGGCTACGAACCCGGCGCGGGCGACTATACTGGCATCCGGCCCTGAATTGGCCCCCGTTACTCATGCCCGACGACCAGGCTTGTCTATGACGCTTATCCGCGAAGACGATCTCATCAGTAGCATCAAGGACGGGCTGCAATACATCTCCTATTACCATCCGCCGGACTACATTCGCGCCCTCAGCGCCGCCTATGAGGCCGAGGCCTCGCCATCGGCCAAGGACGCGATGGCCCAGATCCTGATCAACTCGCGCCTCTGTGCGCTCGGGCATCGGCCCATCTGCCAAGACACCGGTGTGGTGATCGCCCACATCAAGGTCGGCATGGGCGTGCGTTGGGACACGAAGCGCAGCCTGCAGGCACTGGTCGATGAGGGC
>CAZTYV010000113.1:2332-12457 GCA_964617675.1 uncultured Halochromatium sp.
CGAGGGCCACCGGCCGATCTGCCAGGACACCGGCGTGGTGGTCGCCTTCCTGAAGGTGGGCATGAACGTGCGCTTCGAGGGCGACATGTCGCTCGAGCAGATGGTCAACGAGGGCGTGCGGCGCGCCTACCTGCACCCGGACAACAAGCTGCGCGCGTCCATGGTCGACCCACCGCTCGGCGCGCGACGCAACACCGGCGACAACACCCCGGCCATGGTGCACGTCGAGCTGGTGCCTGGCGAGACCCTCGAGGTCGAGCTCGCCGCCAAGGGCGGCGGCTCCGAGAACAAGGCCCGCTTCGCGATCCTCAACCCAAGCGCGAGCGTGGTCGATTGGGTCCTCGAGCAGCTGCCGAGCATGGGCGCCGGTTGGTGTCCACCTGGCATCCTTGGACTCGGCATCGGCGGGTCGGCGGAGAAGGCCATGCTGATGGCCAAGGCGGCCTTGAATGAGCCGATCGACATCCACGAGCTGCGCGCGCGCGGCGCATCCGACCCGATCGAGGCCATGCGCCTTGAGCTGTACGACAAGGTCAACGCGCTCGGCATCGGCGCCCAGGGCCTGGGCGGATTGACCACGGTGCTCGATGTGCACATCCGCAGCTTTCCGACGCACGCCGCCTCGCTGCCGGTTGCGCTGATCCCGAACTGCGCCGCAACCCGCCACTGTCATTTCACGCTCGATGGCAGCGGGCCCGCCAAGCTCGAGCCACCGCCGCTCGAGATCTGGCCGGAGATTGCCTGGGATGCCAGCGCCGGTGCCCGTCGGGTCGACCTAAACAGGGTCACGCGCGAGCAGATCGCCGACTGGCAGCCGGGCGAGCGACTGCTGCTCTCCGGCAAGCTGCTCACCGGGCGCGACGCGGCGCACAAGCGACTGATCGACCTGCTCGATCGCGGCGAGCCGCTGCCGGAGGGGGTTGACCTCAACGATCGCTTCATCTACTACGTCGGCCCGGTCGACCCGATCGGCGACGAGATTGTCGGCCCCGCCGGACCCACCACGGCGACGCGCATGGACCGTTTCACCGAGCGTCTGCTCGCCGAGACCGGGCTGATCGGCATGATCGGCAAGGCCGAGCGCGGCCCGGAGGCGATCGAGGCGATCCGCCGCCATCGCGCGGTCTATCTGATCGCGGTCGGCGGCGCGGCCTATCTGGTCTCCAAGGCCATTCGCTCGGCCCGACTCATTGCCTTCGATGACCTCGGGATGGAGGCCATCCGTGAGCTCGAGGTCGAGGATATGCCGGTGACGGTGGCGGTCGACAGCCGCGGGACCTCGGTGCACGAGACGGGTCCGCGCCAGTGGCGCTCACGCATCGCCGAGATCCCGGTCAGCGTTGAGTAAGCCCGGCGCCTTACCTCAGGGGCTCCCCGACGCCCGCCGCCATCCTCAACCCATCATCAGGAGCTGCCCATGAGTCAGCAGTCCGCCTTTCGCATCCACAATGACGAGCAAGGCTACCGCGGCATCATCGAGTCGATCGCGATCCCGGAGCCGCGCGCCGGCGAGGTGCTGCTGCGGGTCAGCGCCTCCAGCGTTAACTACAAGGATGCGCTCGCGGGAACCGGTCGCGGCAAGGTCATCAAACGCTTCCCGCTCACGGGCGGGATCGACGCGGCAGGCATCGTCGAGCAGTCTCGCCACCCAAGCTGGAAGCCGGGAGACGCCGCCATCGCGACCGGATTCGGCATGGCCTTCGATCACGACGGTGGCTATGCCGAGACCCTCTGCGTACCCGGGGACTGGCTCGCTGCCCTACCCGAGGGGCTGAGCCCGCGCGAGGCGATGATCCTCGGCACCGCCGGATTCACCGCGGCCCTCGCCGTTCATCGGCTGTTGGTCAATGGTCAGCATCCTGAGCTTGGGCCGATCCTGGTCAACGGCGCCAGTGGCGGGGTCGGCTGCATCGCGATCAGCCTGCTCGCCCAGCTCGGCTTCGAGGTGGTCGCGGTCTCGAACAAGGCGACCTTGAGCGACTGGCTGCAGGCACTCGGTGCCACTCGCATCCTTGGCCGCGACGAGCTCCCGGGCGGCGATCGCCCGCTCGAGAAGGCGCTCTGGGGCGGCGCGATCGACAACGTCGGCGGCGCCATGCTCGGGCGCATCACCCGCACCCTGGTCCCGAATGGCAACATCGCCAGCATCGGGCTGGCCGGCGGCGCGGAGCTCGAGACCACGGTGATGCCCTTCATCCTGCGCGGCATCGCGCTGCTCGGCTGCAACTCGGTCGACGTCGCCTTTCCGCTGCGCGCCGAGCTCTGGCGCCATCTCGCCGGCGACTGGCGCCCGCGGGATCTCGAGGCCCTGGTCAGCGCCGAGGTTCAGCTCGACGGATTACCCGCGGTCTTCGAGAAGATGCTTGCCGGGGAGACCCATGGTCGTATCCTGGTCACACCGAGCTAGGGCCCCGATCAGCGATCGTTTTCAGCGAAGGTATCCGAACGTGCCCCAACCCATTCCTATCACCGACCACCAACGCCGCTGGCTGAAGAAGCAGGCGCATCACCTCAAGCCGGTCGTGCAGCTCGGCGCTGCTGGACTCAGCGCGGCCGTCCTGGCCGAGGTCGACCTCGCGCTCGAGCATCACGAGCTGATCAAGGTCAAGGTGCCCGGCGGCGATCACGATGAGCGCGATGCGATCGTCGAGTCCATTGCCGAGCGCGCGCGGGCCGATCTCGTGCAGCGCATCGGCAACACGGCAAGCTTCTTCCGCGCCAACCCTGAGCGCCGCGATCGCATCCTACTGCCACTCTGAACAGACCATGACCGACGGCGGCGAGCGGGACAACATCTCGAGCCTGGACTCGGGCGCCTGCTCGTCGAGCGCTGTTCGGCAATCAACGCGAGGGACTCAGACTCCATGAAACAGGCTAGCGCTCGGGCGCTCATCACCCTCCTGACCGGTATCTCCCTCGGCAGCGGCCTGCTGACCGGTTGCTCCAATCCGCGCGAGGATGTGCGCGTCAGGCTCTGCAAAGACCTGGTCGCCGTGCAGCTTGGCATCCAGGGCACCATCGACTGGACCGGGGTTCGCACGGAGACGCCCGGTTATGACGATGCCCGGGTCCAACTCCAATGGTCCACCCCCGAGGGCAGCGCCAGCGCGACCTGCGCCTATCCTTACAACGCCGTCGAGGACACCGCGCAACAGCTCGCCGAGCCGTTGAGCGCCTATGCCACCTCTCCGAGCGAGGCGATCATCGATGGACAGAGGCTCAGCGGTCAGGCCTTGGCAAACGCGATCGCCAAGGCGATGCAGCGCCAAGGGCGCGAGCTCATCGATTCGGCCAATCAGGCGCTGCGGTGAGTCGATGCGCCAGATTCGACGGCTTCGGGCCGCTCGCGCCGGTCAGGACGGCCGCGCGGACTCGGCAGCGACCTGGCCCTTCCCGCCAGGACGTCGACCGATGAAGCGGAAGTACGGGACCCGCAGCCCGGGCAGATACGGGATCGGCGCCGAGGCCTCAACGAGCCGATGATCAGGCAGACTGAGTCGAAGATGCGCGAGGCGATCCGGGCCCAGATGGACCCCGTCGTGGCGAAACCAGCGCGGCCATAACGCGCGCGCCAGTGCCGAGTGGCGGACGAGGCCCGGTGCCGGGCGCGCATCCGAGACATAGAAGTCGACCACGCCGAGAGTGCCGCCGGGCTTGAGCATCGCGATCGCGTTCTCGATCGCGGCCTGCCAATCCGGGATCATCGTCAGCGCGTAGGCCAGATAGACCGCGTCGACCGCCGACTCGGGCTGCCAGCGACAGGCATCGGCCTCATGCACCCGCACATTGGCCATGGCCGCGGTGCGGCGGCGGGCCTCGCCAACCAACGCCGGGCAAAGATCGACCGCATCGACCCGCGCGAGACCCCCGAGTCGATCGCCGAAGAACAGCAGATTGCGCCCAGTGCCCGCGCCCAGCTCCACCAGATGGCCGCCAGCCGGCAGCGCACCGGCAGCGATCAGCTCGGCGATCAGCTCGCCGCGCCCATGCAGCAGGCGCTCGCGGAAGGCGTCGTAGCGATCGGCTTGCGGTGCGTAGAAGGCCTGCAGACGCTCGGCATGCGAGCCGTGACGCGGCTGCCCGCGCAGCAGCGCCAGCAGGACCTTCAGCTCTTGGGTTAGGGCTGCGACCGCCATCCTCAGGCCACCAGGTCGGCGATGTGGAAGCCGGCGTAGGTATGCACCCGGTCGAGCGGTTGCAGCTGCGCCGCCAGCTCCGGGTGGAATCGCAGGCAGTCGCGCAGTCGGCCGCGCTCGGGGCTCACCTCGAGGTCTTGCAGGTAGGCCGGCGCGGCATGGGCACTGCGGAAGATGATGCGGGCATCGGCACGGGCGCGCTCGAGGATCAGCGCCCACTCCTCGGACAGGGCCTGGGGCGCATAGCTGCTCATCCAGTCCATGTGATCGAGCAGCACGTACTTCGAGAAACGCTGCTCGGTGCGCGCTAAGAGCTCAGCGACGGTCGCGGTATGCAGCTGGATGCATTCGGCCCGGCCCTGCTTGAGCGCGGTGAAGTTGTCCGGCTTCAGGTACTCCGGACAACACTCCGGCGTATAGCGTCCTCGCACATAGACGGCCCAGAAATAGTTCGTCCAGACCGGCAGTTGGCGAAAGACATAGTCGATCGACTCGCGCACGAAGCCGGCAACGCCGCGCTCGTGCTGCTCCTGCACCTCCTTGCGCTGCGGATACGGCACCCCGAGCATGCTCATGGTGAGCTGGCGCGAGAGGGTCCAGTTGATGGTCGGCGACCAGATCAGCGGCTGCACGCGGGTCTCGTAGACATGGCGTTGGTCGTCCAGCGAGCGCGTCTCAAACAGCGCCGCGATGCTGGCGGCGAGTCGCGGTCGAATGCTCAGATAGGCATGGAAGCCCTTGGCGACGATGCCGGAGAGGCCGTGGAAGTAGAAGCTGCCGCGCGGATGGCCGAACCAGCGCACGCGCTTATCCCAGAAGCCCTGAGCGAAGGCCGAGAGCTCCGGGCGCAAGGCCTGGCGATAGACCCGCTCGAAGCCCGGATGATGGCCGTGCCCAAAGGCGGCGAAGAAGTCCTCGAACTCGAGCCGGCGGATGCCGGCCAGCTTCAGCTCCAGGAGCGCGTTCTGGCGCGGGTTGGCATCGACCGCATGGATGGCCTCCGGCCCCACCAGCGCATAGTCGAGCACATTGCAGCCCGCGCTCGTGATGACCAGGATGTGATCATCCGGCGCGATGTTGAGCACCAGGCGGTCGACCGCCGGGTCTTCCCAGCAGGTGTTGTAGACCAACGCCCGCGAGTAGATGGCATCGAAGACCTTCTGATCGAACCGATCGGCGAGGCTGGGTTTGGTCGTCACGGGCATGGCGGGGTCGCCCCGTTGGCAGGATAAAACCTCGAGAGCCTACCAAGCCAGTGTGACCATCCCGTGTCGACTGCAAGACAGTGCGGTTGCGGCGCTCAGCCCTCGCCCACCTCGGCCTCGCGCCCATAGAGCTCGACCAGGTGCGCGACCCGCTGCGCGAGCCCCTCATCGACCTGGTCCCACTGGAAGCGCCATTGCCAGTTGCCGCGCGGCACGCCGGGACGATTCATCCGGTGCGCCCCATCGAGTGCCATCAGGTCCTGCATCGGCAACACCGCCAGGTCGGCGCGTGAGCCGAGTGCGGCGCGGATCATCGGCCAGGGCATCGGCTCCTGCGACTGGCCCAGGTAGTCGTCCACATGCTGACGCTGACCCTCATCGAGCGACTGATACCAGCCGAGGGTGGTGTCGTTGTCGTGGGTGCCGGTATAGCAGACCGAGTCGCGGCCATGATGAAATGGCAGGTAGGGGTTGCTCGGGCCGCCGTCGAAGGCGAATTGCAGCACCTTCATGCCCGGAAGCCCGTACTTCTGCCGCAGCGCATCGACCTCCTCGGTGATCACGCCCAGGTCCTCGGCGATCAGGGGCAAGGCGCCGAAGGCCTGTTGCAGGCGTGCGAACAGCGCATCGCCATCGGCCTTGACCCAGGTACCGTTCATCGCCGTCTCCTCGGCGGCCGGCACCTCCCAATAGGCCTCGAAGCCGCGGAAGTGGTCGATCCGGACCATGTCGAACAGGCGCAGTTGGGTCCGCATGCGATCGAGCCAGAAGCGGAAGTCGTGCTTCGCGAGCTGATCCCAGCGGTACAGGGGATTGCCCCAGCGTTGCCCGGTGGCGGAGAAGTAATCGGGCGGCACGCCGGCGACGACGCGACAGGTGCCATCGGCGTTGAGATCAAAATCGCCCGGTCGCGCCCAGACCTCGGCGCTGTCATGGGCGACGAAGATCGGCATGTCGCCGAACAGACGCACGCCATTGCGGTTGGCGTGGGCCCGCAGCGCATCCCACTGGCGGAAGAAGACGAACTGCTCGAAGCGGATCGCATCGATCGCCTGGGCCAGCCGGCGCCGTGCCTGGCCCAGACTGCGGCCATCGCGATCGCGCAGTCCCTTCGGCCACTCCCACCAGGGCGCGTCGCGCTCCTCATGGATCGCGCGGTAGAGGGCGTAGTCGTCGAGCCAGTAGGCCTGCTCGTCACAGAAGTGCGCCAGGGCCTCGCGGTCTTGATCCGAGGCGGCTCGCGAAAAGCCTCGGTAGGCCTCGCGGAGGCAGCCGCGCTTGTCGTCGTCGTCCTTGGCCGGCACCTGCTGCGGCGCGAGCCAGCCCGCCTCGACCAGGGGCTCGAGCCCGATCAAGCGCGCACTTCCGGCGTGGGCCGAGCTGGTCTGATAGGGGGAGTCGCCCGCCTGCGGCGGCCCGACCGGCAACATCTGCCAAACGCCGACCTTGGCAGCCGCAAGGAAGTTGACGAAGTTGAAGGCCTCCCAACCGAGATCACCGCAGGGGCCGCCACCAGGCAATGAGGTCAGGTGCAGGAGCACGCCAGCGCGGCGTTGAGCGAGGCTGTCGGTCACGGTCACGTCATCCATAGGGCTACAACAAGGGCTTGGTGAGAGATGCAGTGGACAAGTTGAGCGCGGATCGGCCGAAAAGGCCTGGTCACCGGACCCGATTGACGGTTTGGCCGAGAAGCTCGGGCGTGACCAGGGTCACCCCACCCTCGGAGACATAGAGGCCGGCCGCCTCGTCTTCCGCCCGGTCGAGACCAACCCGCATCCCCTCGGGCAGCCGGCACCAATGATCGACGATCGCACGGCGCACCACGCAGCCGCGGCCGATGTCGGCGTTTGGCATGATGACGCTGTCCTCGACCTGGGCGAAGGAGTGCACGCGCACGTTCGAGAACAGCAGCGAGTGACGCACCAACGCCCCCGAGATGATACAGCCGCCCGAGACCATCGAATCCACCGCCATGCCGCGGCGGATCTCGTCGTCAAAGACGAACTTCGCCGGCGGCAATTGCTCTTGATAGGTCCAGATCGGCCAATCGTCATCGTAAAGACTGAGCGGCGGTGTGACCCCGATCAGCTCCAGATTCGCCTCCCAGAACGCATCGATGGTGCCCACGTCGCGCCAATACGCCTGAACGCCGCTGCGCGCATCCCGGAACGGATAGGCAAGGATGCGGTAGCGCTTGATCACACGCGGGATCACATCCTTGCCAAAGTCGTGGCTCGAGCCCGGCATGTCGGCATCGGCGATCACCTGCTCGAACAGGAAATCCCGATTGAAGACGTAGATCCCCATCGAGGCGAGCGAGAGGTCATCGCGCCCCGGCACCGATGCGGGATCGGCGGGCTTCTCGACAAAGGAGCGAACGCGCTGATCATCATCGACGCTGATCACGCCGAAGCCGCTGGCGCGCTTGCGCTCGACCTCGATGCAGCCGATGGTCATATCGGCACCCGACTCGACGTGCTGGGCGATCATCGGTCCATAGTCCATCTGGTAGATGTGATCACCGGCCAGGATCAGCACATAGTCCGGGTCGTGGTTGCGGATGATGTCCAGATTCTGAAACACCGCATCGGCGGTCCCGGCGTACCAGGCGTTCTCGGCAACCCGCTGCTGCGCCGGCCAGAGCTCGACAAACTCGCCGAACTCCCCGCGCAGGAAGCCCCATCCCTTCTGGATGTGGAGGATCAGCGAATGCGCCTTGTACTGGGTGAGCACCCCAATCCGGCGGATGCCCGAATTGATGCAATTGGAGAGCGGGAAATCGATGATGCGAAACTTGCCGCCGAAGGGCACCGCCGGCTTCGATCGCCACTGCGTGAGATGGCGCAGGCGCGAGCCACGCCCACCGGCTAGGATCAAGGCGAGGGTGTTGCGCGTGAGGCGGCTGACAAAGCGCGGGTTCGCTTCCGGCATGCTGGACCTTCGGGCGCGAGCGCCAGTAGAGGATGAATGCAACCGTGCGCACCAGTGAGCGCGACGGGTCGGACCAGCGCCGCGACCGCGCAGGCCTCAAGCGCTGAGCGCCGGGCGACGGGGCGGGCCGAACCGAGCCTTGGGCTATGGTACCATCCTCGCCGCAACGAGCCCCTAGGACAGCGAGACACCATGCCCGAGACTCAGCTCCGTTATCCCGAACTTCCCGAACCTCTGTTGCGGATCGTCGAGGCACGCCATCACGATCCCTTCGAGGTGCTGGGTCGCCATGAGCAAGAGGACGGCTCGCTTATTCTGCGGGTGCAGCTGCCGCGCGCTGAGCGCGTTCGCGTGGGCAAGGGCGACGTCGAGCTGAGCCGGATCGAGGGCACCGATCTCTTCGTTTGGGAGGGCCCGGCGTCGGCCGTACCCGCTCGTTATCAGCTCAGTTGGTACGACAAGCAAGGCCGCGTTCATACCCAGTACGATCCCTACAGTTTCGAGCCGCTGATCGGTGATTTCGATCTGCATCTGTTCGGCGAAGGCCGTCACTGGCATGCCTATCGCTTTCTCGGTGCGCATCAGCGTGAGATCGACGGTATCACGGGGTTTCACTTCGGTGTCTGGGCGCCGGGAGCCACCCGCGTTAGCGTCGTCGGCAGCTTCAACGACTGGGACGGGCGCGAGCATCAGATGCGGGTCCGTCCGGGCTCAGGGGTCTGGGAGCTGTTCATCCCCGGATTGGAGCCCGAGGCCCTGTACAAGTTCGAGCTGCGCTCGGCCGAGGGGGTCCCCATGGTCAAGATCGACCCCTATGCCAGCGCCTTCCAGGAACGGCCAGAGAATGCCGGCATCCTCAAGGCCCCGAGCGCATTCGACTGGGGCGACGCGAACTGGCTTGAGCAACGCGCCGCGGCCGACTGGCAGCGCGCACCCATGTCGGTCTACGAGGTCCATCTCGGCTCTTGGCGCCGCGACAGTGACGGGGGCTTCCTCAACTACCGCGAGCTTGCGAAACAGCTCGCCGAGCACTGCAAGACGATGGGCTTCACCCACGTCGAGCTGTTGCCAATCACCGAGCATCCACTCGACGCCTCCTGGGGCTATCAGGCCACCGGCTACTTCGCGCCGACGGCGCGTTTCGGTGCGCCCGATGACTTCCGTTTCTTCGTCGACCATCTGCACGCGCAGGGGATTGGCGTCCTGCTCGACTGGGTGCCCGCGCACTTCCCGCGCGACACTGTCGCCCTGGCCCGCTACGACGGCACCGCGCTGTTCGAGCACGCCGACCCGCGCCAAGGTGAGCACAAAGACTGGGGCACATTGATCTTCAACTACGGCCGCCACGAGGTGAAGAATTTCCTACTCTCGAGCGCGCTATTCTGGCTCGACGAGTATCACATCGACGGCCTGCGCGTGGATGCCGTCGCCTCCATGCTCTATCTCGACTACTCGCGCAACGACGGCGAGTGGATCCCGAACAAGTACGGTGGCAACGAGAATCTCGATGCGGTCGAGCTGTTGCGCCAGCTCAACACCGTGAGCCATGAGCAGCATCCAGGCACCCTGATGATCGCCGAGGAGTCCACCTCCTGGCCGCAGGTCTCCCGACCGACCTACCTCGGCGGCCTCGGGTTCAGCATGAAATGGAATATGGGCTGGATGCACGACACCCTCTCCTACATGGAGAAGGACCCGATCTATCGCCACTACCACCATGACCTGCTGACCTTCGGGCTGCTCTACGCCTTTACCGAAAACTTCGTGCTGCCGTTCAGTCACGATGAGGTCGTGCATGGCAAGCGCTCGATGCTCGACAAGATGCCCGGCGACGCCTGGCAGAAGTTCGCCTC
>CAZTYV010000114.1:0-533 GCA_964617675.1 uncultured Halochromatium sp.
CTCGCCGAAAAGAAGAGTTTCCCGAATGCCCAGCTGTTCGCCGACATACCGGGCGACGTTCTGATTCAGCCAGTTCGGCTGATGCGCGTCGGAGCTAAGCACGAAGCGGAAGCGCTCCAGAAAGGGACCGTAGAAGGCCGCCCAGTCGCAGCGCCAGACGTAGCGGTTGTTGATCTCCACCAGACATTCCGGTGGCACTCGGGCGAGATTGGTGTCGAGTGCGTTGGGATGGGCGACGATCACCGGTCGCTCATCGGCCAGGAGCTGCTCGAGCGCGCGGTAGTCGGCGTCGCGATCGTAGCAGTGGAAGATGCGGTAGTCGCAGTCGGCATCGAGCGCCCTGGATACCCATTCGTGGCCATTGACCTCGGTGCCCACGAGCAGACCTCGCGCTGCCACCTCAGCCCGGTACTCGTCGAAGCAATCGGCGATCATCTCGAAGTGGTCGCTGATGCCGCAGATGCGCGCGTGGCCGATCTCAGCGACCAGCTCAGTGGTCTGTTCGGGCACCACCGAGCTGTCGCTGTCGGACC
>CAZTYV010000114.1:543-12369 GCA_964617675.1 uncultured Halochromatium sp.
TGGATAAACGCCGCCTGACGCAGAAGATGGGCGTGATCGAGGCCGCGCTGTGGCACGAAGTCCTGTTGGAGATGCTCGAATAAGCAGGTGGCCTGACTGGCGCGTTGGAGCCGCGCCAGGAGTCGGGGGGCTGATTGAGCAGTGCGTGCTGCATCATTCATCAGGCGGCCGGACTCAGTGTCCGCGGTGTTGGCTCATTCGCGCCTCGTGGTGCTCCTGGCACTGGGTGCAGCGGGTGGCGCTTGGCACGCGCTGCAGCCGGGCCAGCGGGATCGGCTCACCGCAGTCGAGGCAGTGCTCGCGGCCACCGCCGGCGGTCATCTGCTGTTGCACGGCCGCGATCGCCGTCATGGTCAAGAGGTCGGTCTGGTACTGCGCAAGGTCGAGCTCATCAGCGAAACGCTCCATCGGTCGGGTCCTCGTCGCATTGGGCTGGGGAGACTCGAGTGTGACAGCCATCGGTGACGGTTCCGTGAACCGCCAGGCGCTCATTCGGCCAGCCAGTCCCTGGGGACCAGGAAGTGCTCCAGTAGCCGCGCCTCCTCGGAGCCCGGTTCCGGCTGCCAGTCGTAGTGCCAGCTGACCTGCGGCGGCAGCGACATCAGGATCGATTCGGTGCGTCCGCCGGATTGCAGGCCAAACAGGGTGCCGCGGTCGTAGACCAGGTTGAACTCGACGTAGCGTCCGCGCCGAAGGCACTGGAAGGCTCGCTCGCGCTCGCCATAGGGCGTTGCTTTGCGGCGCGCGACGATCGGCTGGTAGCCGGGCAGGTAGTGCTCGGCGACGCTGCGCATGAAGGCGAAGCTACGCTCGAAGCCCCAGGCATTGAGGTCGTCGAAGAAGAGCCCGCCGACGCCGCGCGGCTCGTGCCGGTGCTTGAGATAGAAGTAGCGGTCGCAGGCGTCCTTGAGGCGGGCATGCAGCGAGGCGGCATCCTCGTCGGCGCTGTCGAAGCCCTCGCAGGCGGCGCGAGCGGTGCGGTGCCAGTGTCGGGCGTCCTCATCGAAGCCGTAGTAGGGGGTCAGGTCGAAGCCACCCCCGAACCACCAGACCGGGTCGCTGCCCGGCTTCTCGGCAATGAAGAAGCGCACGTTCATGTGCGATGTGGGCACGTAAGGGTTACGCGGGTGCATCACCAGCGAGACGCCCATGGCCTGGAAGCTGCGTCCGGCAAGCTCGGGTCGGGTCGCGCTCGCGCTCGCAGGCAGGGCGTCGCCGTGGACGTGGGAGAAGTTGATGCCGCCCTTCTCGAAGACGGCGCCTTCTTCAAGGATGCGGCTGCGGCCGCCGCCTCCACCGGGGCGTTCCCAGCTGTCCTCGCGAAAACGGCCGCCGCCATCTTCAGCGGCGAGGGCGCTGCAGATCCGATCCTGGAGGTCGAGCAGATAGTGCTCGACAGCGGCGCTGTCGGGTCGGGCGGAATCGGTCATGTTGAGGCTGTGGGCATCGGCGAGGTGCGAGCGACGGGCTGAGATCAGGTCGCACGGGCATCTTGGATCATCTCGTAGGCCCGACGGATCTCATGGGTCTTTTGGGCGGCCATGCGCATCATCTCCTCGGGCAGGCCCTTGGAGACGAGCTTGTCCGGATGATGCTGGCTGAGCAGCCGGCGATAGGCCTTCTTGATGGCGGCGTCGGAGTCCTTCGGGCTGACCCCGAGCAGGGCGTAGGCCTCCTTTAGGCTGGGACCGCGCGCTGGCGCCTGGCGCCATCCACCGGCGCCCGCCGAACCCTGGGCGCCGGCGCTGAACTGGCGTTGTAGCCGGACCAGCGTCTCGAGCTGCTTGAACAGGATCTCCGGGATACGCAGCCCGCCGCGGATCTGCTCGAGCACGCGACGTTGGGCCAACGATGGCTCCCCGTCCACGTAGGCGGCCTGGAGCTGGACCTCGAGGAACATCTGCACCAGCGACCGCTGCCCACGGCACTCGCGGCGAAAGGTCTCGATCACGGCTGGCAGATCGAACTGCGCCGACTTGCCCTCGCGGAAGAGCTTGATCGCGGCGCTACGCATCTCTGCCGAGAGTCCGAACTGCGACATGATGCTCTCGGCAAGGGCGATCTCAGCCTCGGAGACGCGCCCGTCGGCCTTGGCCAGATGGCCCATGGTGGAGAAGGTTGCCGTGAAGAAGGCGCTTTGCACCCGCTGCCGGTCACCCGGCGGCAGCTGTGCGTTGCGCTGCAGCTTCTCGATCCCGCGATCGACACCGTGACCGAGCGCGGCCCCGAACATGGCACCGAAGGGACCTCCAGCCGCGAGGCCGAGGAATCCGCCGATGACCTTACCAACCCATCGCATCGGGACGGCTCCTACTACTTGCCCTTGATGTATTCAAGGTCGGAAAACGAGTACACCCAATGCGGGCGAAAGGCAACCAAGATGACCATGATCCAGCCGTTGAGCATGGCTTCGGGCAAGAACATCAGCGGGAAGAAGGGCACCACCGTCACGTTGAGCTCCGCCATCGTATAGGCGCCCGAGGCGGCCAGCAGCCAGGCCGCCATGTAGCCCATGGCGACGCCGACGAGCCCGGCGGTGAGAAAGCCGTTGACCAGCACATAGACGAAGAACTGCTTGGGCAGAAAGCGGCGGATCAGGATCAGGGCGATCAGGGTCAGCGTGATCGGCAGGATACCTGAGACCAGCGCATTCAGGGCAAAGCCATCCCAGGCGCTGCCGTTGTTGAGCGTGATCCCGAGCAACGTCAGCGAGGTCACGATCACGGCGAACGACCAGCCGAAGATCAGGGTCACGGCGGTGAGGCCGAGCAGGTGATAGGAGAGACCAGGCTGGACCTGAGTCTCCATCTGCCAGAGGATCAGCAATGCGACGGTGGCGCCGAAGAGCACATGCGTCAGTCGCGCCTCAATCAGCATGCGCCAGGGTGCCTGCCAGAGTGCGAGCGCGAGGAAGCCGGCGTAGAGCAGGACTGCGGTCCAGAGCGCAAAAGGCGAAAAGAGTGCTGGGTCGAGCGTCATGAGCTGTGGCGCCGATGTCGGAGGCGAGGACGGTCGCTCAGATTCCGGGGTCGCTAGGCCGGGCGGCGGTGCCTCACGCGCGCCTCGGCGAGTTGAGACCCGATGCATAACCGATTAGGTTGAGCTTCGAGCGATTGACCTCAACCGATAAGGCCGATCAACAACTGCAGGAGTTTGCATGAATCAACGTCCCTTGGGAAACACCGGTCTGCGCGTCAGCGAGCTCTGCCTGGGCACCATGACCTTCGGCGAGCAGAACACGGAGGCCGACGCCTTCGCGCAGCTCGATCGGGCGGTCGCGGCTGGGATCAATTTTATCGACACCGCCGAGATGTATCCGGTGCCGCCCCGCGTGGAGACACAGGGTGCGACCGAGCGCTTCATCGGCAACTGGCTCGCGCAGCGCGGTGGTCGCGATCGGCTCATTATCGCCACTAAGGTGGCCGGGCCGGGCGACTGGATCGACTATCTGCGCATGCCGGGTCGACGCCTGGATCGGGCGAACATTGAGGCTGCACTCGATGCCAGCCTGCAGCGGCTGCAAACGGATTATATCGACCTCTATCAACTGCACTGGCCCGACCGCGAGACCAATTACTTCGGCAAGCTCGGCTACAGCCACCCGCCGCAGGACGAGAGCGTGCCGCTGCTCGAGACCCTGCAGGTGCTCGGCGATCTGGTGCAGGCCGGCAAGATTCGGCATGTCGGCCTCTCCAACGAGACGCCCTGGGGCACCATGCGCATGCTGGCGCTGGCCGAGACCCATGGCCTGCCGCGCATGGTGAGCATCCAGAATCCCTACAGCCTGCTCAACCGAAGCTTCGAGGTGGGCCTGGCCGAGGTGGCGATCCGCGAGCAGTGCGGGCTCTTGGCCTATTCGCCACTCGGCTTCGGGATGCTGAGCGGGAAGTATCTGAACGGCGAATGCCCGGCCGGGGCTCGGCTGACGCTCTTCTCGCGCTTCGACCGCTACTCGAACGAGCAGGCGCAGTGGGCGACCGCCGAGTACTGCGCGATCGCAAGGCGTCATGGGCTGGACCCGGCGCAGATGGCCTTGGCCTTTGTGACCAGCCGGCCGTTCGTGACCTCGAATATCATCGGTGCGACGACCCTGGAGCAGCTGGAGAGCAACCTGGCGAGCGTCGAGCTTAGCCTCAGTCAGGAGGTCTTGGACGAGATCGAGGCGGTGCACCAGCGCCAGCCGAACCCGAGCCCTTGAGCCCGGTTTCTTGTCGTCGCAGGCACGAGGGTGGGCGCTGGCGACTTGGCTCTGCCGCGGCGCTGTCCCCGATGCGAATTGCACTCGCAGCCCGACTCATTGGTTCAGCTTCTTGAGTGCCTCGGTTCGCGCATAGCGCTGATAGTTCCAACCCTGCTCATAGGCGCGGTCGGTGACGAAACCGATCGCGTTGTTCATGCGGCTCTTCAGCACCAGCGCATCGGTCTCCAGCACCGCCTCGCCGGCCTCGTTGAAGAACACGAGCGCCGGGAGCTGCGTGAACGCGAACGAGCCATACCAGTCGGAGGGCGTCGTGCTCTGCCCGTCGGGCGTCACCACCGGTGACGTGCTGTCGCTGATGTCGAGTCGAACGACGTCGAAGCCCGCCAGTCGTTCTCGTGTCGCGGCATCGCTGAGCACCTGATCATGGAAATGCTCGCAGCGCTCGCAGTCCGCGGCCTCGAACAGCACCAGTAGCGGCCGATCGGATGCCATCCGGGTGCGGTCCAGCGCATAAGGGGGCTGAGCGAACAGTGGGTCGTCGCGCAGCGGACGAGTGGTTCCGACGTCGTCTTCCCGCTGAGCCGCGAGATAATCGCGCCAGGACAGGCCTTCTCCGCGATCGGTCGTGACAAAGTCGAGTGCCTGGGAAAAGCGCTCCGGGCCGTAATAGCCGGTAAGCCGCAGGAGTGGGGCTCCAGCGGCATCGACGAACAGGAGCGTCGGCGCGAATTCGGCCCCTTGATCCACAGCGAACGCCTTCACGCGCGTCTCCTCACCGTCGAATGCGGTCATCTCGGCATCGGAGAAGATCTCGAGCCCGATGCTGTCGAAGTGCTCGCGAAGGCGGCCTGATAAGGCCGGGTCGCCGAGCACCTCTTGGATGAACCGGTGGCAGTACGAGCAGCCTTGGGTGGTGAAGAACAGGAGCAGGCCCTGCTTGCCGTCGGCCGCGGCATCCGCTGCATCCTCGGGCAGCACGAGAAACGACTCCTTGAACCAGTCAGGGTAGTGCACCGTCTTGAGCTCGCCGTCGTTGAAGGGTTCGGGCGCCTCATCAGCGGCGAGGACCTGGGTTGCCTGAGCAAACAGAAGGACGCTGGCGGAAAGGATGATGTGTGGTCTCATTGGAATCGTGCTCCCAGCCTGAGGTTGGCGATGGATCCAAGTCGGCGAGCCGGCACTGCAGGTCGCGGCGAGCGGTGGTCAGGTGCTCGGTGTTGCTCCAAGCTCGTCGGCAGGAGGTGTATCTGATGGCAGCTTGGCCCACCTCGAGTTGCACTGGCTCGGCTCGCTGGGCATAAGCTTCGGCTGAAGCTCGCGCAAAATCTCGACGGAAAGACGCCGAAACCACGCCCGCCGTGTTTCCGCCGCTTTTTCGGGCGTCGCCTGTGGAGTCGTCTGCCATGAAACGCGATGAGACCTCATGGTCGCCAAGCGCTGAAGTCCCGTTCCTGGTTGCGGACTGGACCGTCGATGCGCCTGCCAACCGGTTGCTGCGCGACGGCGATGAGGTACGGCTGGAGCCGAGGGTGATGAGCGTGCTCGTCTACCTGGCGCGCCATCATGGCCAGGTCGTGTCGCGCAACGACCTGGAAGCCGGCGTCTGGACCGGCATGGTGGTCGGTTACGATGCGGTGACCAACGCCATCATCAAACTGCGACGCGCCCTGGGCGATGACCCCCGCGCGCCGCGCATCATCGAGACCATCTCCAAACAGGGCTATCGGCTGATCGCCGAGGTCGGACCGGTCGCCGAGCCTGTTATTGGGCAGAGCCCTGCGCCAGCGACAACCAGGCCCTTAACAACCGAGCCAGGGACAACCGGGCCCGGGACAACCGGGCCCGGGACAACCGAGCGGGCGTCGGGCGTCGCGAGACACCGCCGCCGCGTCCTTGTGTGGACCGCGGGGCCGATTGGCCTGCTGCTGGTGGTCTCAGCGATCACTCTTTACGTCTTTCGGTCGCCGCCGGATGCAGGGGAGCAGGTGTCGGACGCATCGCAGCCTGTCTCGATCGCGGTGCTGCCGTTCGACAATGCGACGGATGATCCCTCTCAGGACTATTTCGCCAACGGCATCACCGAAGACCTGATCACTGACCTCTCCAAGATCGCCGATCTATTGGTGGTCGCTCGTCATTCGGCCTTTGCCTACCAAGGCAGTACCGAGCCGGCGGGCATGATCGGACGCAGACTCGGCGTGCGGTTTCTGCTGCGGGGCAGTCTGCGCCGCGAGGGCGACCAACTGCGGCTGAATGTTCGTTTGATCGATAGCCATGACGGGCGCACGCGGTGGGCCGAACGGTACGACCGGAGGCTCACCGACGTCTTCCGCATCCAGGATGAGCTGACCGCGCAGATCGTCTCCGCGCTCCAGGTCGAGCTGGCGCCGGCCGACCAACGACGCCTGGCGCGCAACCACGAGGCCAGCGTCGCGGCCTACGACGAGCTCTTGCAAGGCAACGATCACTATGGCCGGCGCTCGTTTCAGGACAACGAGCTCGCCAAGGAGCACTATCGCCGAGCCATCGAGCTCGACCCCGAGTTTGCGCGGGCCTATGCAGCGTTGGCGCTGGCGTACTCACGCGACGCGGTCGATGGTTGGCAGCCCAGCGCTCGGGAGGCGATGGCGCGGGCCGCGGCCCTGATCGACCAGGCGATGAAGCTGGACCCGACCGTGCCGCAGATCGACTTCGTCCACAGTCAGATCGCGCTCTACCGAGGAGACCTTGCCGAGGCGATTCGTCAGGCCGAGGAGGCGATCGCGTTGTCGCCTGGTTATGCCGACGCCTATGCCATGCTTGCACTGGTGCTGCATTATGCCGGTCGACCTGCCGAGGGCATGGACGAGCTCGAGCGTGCGGTGCGGCTCAATCCGGCGCCGCCGTCGATCTACCGTCTGGTGCGCGGCTTGCTGCATTACGCCCTGGGCGATTATCCGCGTGCGATCGCGGATCTGGAGCCCGCCGTTCCGATGAATCCGACCTATCAGATGCTGCGGCTCTGGCTGGCCGCCGCCTATGCCGGCTCCGGTCGTCTGGAAGAGGCGCAATGGGAGGCGACCGAGCTGATGGCCCTGAATCCGAGTTTCACGCTCGAGCATGTGGAGACCGTCTTTCCCATTCGCGATCCGGCCTATCGGGCACGCCTGATCGCCGATCTGCGCAAGGCCGGGCTGCACTGACAGGCGAGCTCCCACGACCGAGCGCCGCGCTTGCCAAACGATCATCGCCGGTTGCTCTTCAGCGCTCAGAATGCAGACGGGTGCGTCGTCGTGATTGGCACAATGCCGTCGATGCCGAACTGTCCGCAGCTGCGACCGGCGAGGGCGTTGGCAGCTTCGAGGACCTGATCGACCGGTCTGTGTTGGAGCAAGGCGTGGATGGCGCCGGCGTTGAAGACGTCGCCGGCGGCAATCGTGTCGACGATCCGAGCGGGCGGTTGGGCGGGCGCGAAGTATCGCTCGCCGCTGTTGGAGAGTGCGTAGGCACCGGCGGCGCCCCAGGGCAGGAGTAGCAGACTGGCGTTGCACTGGCGGGCGAAGCGCTCAAGGAAGGCCTCGGGGTCCTCGGCGCCTTGCTGTTGGGCGAAGGCGCGCGCGACGATGATGATGCTCGGCGCGGTGTCTGGGAGGCGGAACAGGGCCTCGATGCCGGGGCGCGGCTTTTCGATCTCGACCGAGATCGGCAGCTCGGGGCACTCGGCGGCGATGCGGTCGATGAGCTTGGCGGTCTCGCCGGGGTTGCGGCCCTCCAGGTGCACCCAGTCGAAGGCCTGGAGATCGACGGCTGCGAGGTCTGCCGCATCGAGCTCGGGCAGATCGCGATGATGGACGATGGTGCGGCTGCCGCTGGCATGGCTGAGCGTGATATAGGAGGTCGGCGTCGCTCCGCCCGGGATGAGCTTGGCGGCGGACAGGTCGATGTTACGCGCGACGAGATCCTGGCGGATCAGCGTCGCGCCGTTGTCGTCCGCAAGGGTGCCCGCCCAATGGCAGCGGTGGCCGAGCGCGCTGAGGACCGCGAGGGTGTTGGCGCAGTTGCCGCCGCGCAGGATACGCTGGCCCAATGCGCGAACCTCGTCGTCCTCGGCCGGGTAACGCTCGACCTGGTTGATGATGTCGAGCGTGGCGATGCCGACCCCGAGGATGCGCGCGGCGCGGGCGGGCTTCTCCGATCGGTGCCGTTCCTGCTGCGATTGGACCCGGGGACGGTGCGCGTCGGTTGTCGAGGTGCTGGAGGCCATGTCCGGTCACTGAATCGAGTTGAGCTGGGGTGAGAGGATGCGGCTGAGTCAGATCATCGGGCGTGCGTGCATGACCCGGGGTGCAAGCTCGTGAGGTCGCGCGGGGTGATCGCCGCCGGTCACGCCGTGACCGCCGAGGCTGCGGCTGACGTAATGGCCGCGGGAGGCAACGCCTTCGACGGCGTCTGCGCGGCACTGGCTGCGGCGACGGTGGCTGAGCCGGTCTTGGCCTCGCTCGGCGGCGGCGGTTTCCTGATGGCGCGCCCGGCCGGGGCCAAGCCGATCCTGTTCGACTTCTTCGTGCAGACCCCGCGCCAGCGTCCCGACGGCGCGCCGCTGCACTTCTTCCCTATCGTCGCCGATTTCGGCGATAGCACTCAAACCTTTCATATCGGCGCCGCGAGCATGGCGACGCCAGGGGCGATCGCCGGGCTCTTCGCCGTTCATCAGGCGCTGTGCCGCCTGCCGATGAGCGACCTGCTCGCGCCGGCGCGGCGGGCAGCGTGTGACGGGGTGATAGTCACGCCGTTTCAACATCGGCTGGCGCAGGTGGTCGAGCCGATCTTGCGCGCGCACCCGGACTGCTTCGCGGCCCATGCCTCGGGATCTGACCCCGAGCAGCTCGCCGCGCCCGGGGAGCGCGTCCGGCAGTCGCAGCTGGCCGAGGCATTGGCGGAGCTCGCGGCCTCTGGTCCCGGACTGCTTTATGGTGATCGGCACGCTGATCCTCGGCCGGCTGAGGGGGGTGGTGCTGATGCCCATGCTGAGGCCGGCGCTGCGGGCGGATCGGCTGCAGGCGCCTGGGGTGAGCGCTTAGCGCAGCTCTGCACCGCCAGCGGTGGTCTGCTGGGCACCACTGATCTGGCCGCATACCGTGTCGAGCAGCGCGTACCGCTCGAGCACGGATTCTCGGGAGGCGCGCTCTATCTGAATCCGTCGCCGTCCTTCGGCGGGGTGCTGATCGCACTGACCTTCGAGCTATTGCAGGCGGCGGGACCGTCGTCGGCCTTCGGCAGCTTCGATCAGCGCCAGCGCTTGGCGCGCGCCTTTGAGCTGACGCAGGAGGCGCGCCTGGCGATGGGCTCGCGGCTGCCCTCGGGGGTGGAGCCGGAGTTGGTCGCTGCCTGCCGAGCGCAGATGCGTGCGCAAGCGCGGGTGGCGCGTGGGACAACGCAGATCAGCATCGCCGACGCCGACGGCAATCTCGCCAGCCTGACCCTCTCGAACGGCGAGGGCGCCGGGGTCTTGCTGCCGGGCACCGGCATCATGATGAACAACATGCTCGGCGAAGAGGACCTGAATCCCGGCGGGCTGAATGGATGGTCGCCGGGACAGCGGATGAGCTCGATGATGTGCCCAACCCTGATCCGCCGCGATCGTACCGCGGCTGGACATGGGGGATCGGACTGGATCGTGACCGGCTCAGCAGGCTCCAATCGCATCCGCAGCGCGATCCTGCAGGTGGTGTCGAATCTGCTCGAGCTCGGCATGCCGCTGGCTGAGGCCGTCGAGGCGCCACGGTTGCACCTCGAGGACGGACTGCTCAGCATCGAGCCGCCGGTCGATGCAGCCGTGCTCGAGCGGCTCGAGCGCGCTTGGCCTCGTGTCCAGGTCTGGGGCGATCGCAACGTCTTCTTCGGCGGCGCCCATAGCGTCTCGATCGGCGATAACGGCGAGTGCTCCGGCGTCGGCGACAGCCGGCGTGGCGGTGTCGTGCGCTATCTTTGAAGCGCCGCTCCCGGCCACCTTGTCGAGCGGCGAGCCATGGGCCACACTTTAGTTAGCTGAGCAGAAAGGAGGTTCAAGCCATGTCACCATTCCAACATCTGCGTGATGAGTTCAGTCATGCCTGGGATGCGCTGCTCGATGGTTGGCAGCGCCTTTATCGCCGCGCCGCGGGCGCGATGACCCGCTTCAGCCAGGGGTCGAAGGCTGAGGATGCCGAGCAGAGTACCGAGTTGGCCGAGCGCAGCACCGGCTGGGGTGTGCTCGCCGGCGAGGTGCTCGATGGTGAAGACAAGGTCGTGGTGCGCCTGGAGACCCCCGGGATGAGCAAGGATGACTTCGATCTCGAGGTCATGGGCGACTATCTGGTCGTTCGCGGTGAGAAACGCGTGACCCGCGAGGAGACGCAGGGACGATGGCAGATCACCGAGTGCGCCTACGGCAGCTTCGAGCGCGCCATCCCGTTGCCGGCCCCGGTGGACAGCGCGCAGGCGAGCGCGAGCTACGAGCAGGGTGTCTTGCGGGTCGAGCTGCCGAAGCGCCAGCCGCGTGAGCGCGGCGTGAAGCTCTCGGTGAGTTAGGCGAGTCAGGCGCGGTGGGTGGACAAAGGCCGCGACGCGAGATCGAGGCCACTCCGCCCATCGCAACAGGACTCGCAGGCGGGTTCTCTGACCGTTCGTCTGAGAGCCGACCTCTCGGCTTGCTGTCAGACCCTAAACCGGCTCCAGTCGCCGAGCCTAGATGAGCGTCAGGCTGAGCTCCAGCCGGTACGCCGGCCAGTACTTCGGCCAGCGTTCGATACCGGTCTCGACAACGGGCTCGGATGTGGGTCAGGTTGGCAAGCGGATGGTCAGCTCGCCGCCGCGCTGAATCAGCTCGAAGCGCTTCAGGAAATCCATCCCTAGGAGCACCTGATCGCCCGGGAAGTTGGGCAGCACGGTTGCGCGCAGGTTGCGCGCCTCCAGTCCGCCGAGACTGACGCTGTCGAGTCGGGTGATCCAGGTCTGAACCATGCCATTCGCGGTCTTGCTCATGCCGCCCGGTCGCATCGGCAGGCCGAGCTCGCGCGCGAGCTGCTGCGGCAACGAGACCGTGGTGGCGCCGGTGTCGAGTAGGAACACCACCGGTTCGCCGTTGATGGTGCCGGTGGCGACGTAGTGCCCCGCGTGATTCTGCTGCAGCACCACCTGGGGCACGCCGGCCGGCCCGACCTCGAATGCGAGGTTCTGATTCGGATTCTCTTTGTGGTCGAGGTAATTCTGGAACAGGGTTGCTAGCAGCACGATGCCGACCAGCCAGGCCGCGAATAGCATCGCCTTGCCGAGCCTTGATGGGCCGTCTTGCCTTGAGGGAAGTCGCGTGTTCATCCCCCTATTATGGGGGCTCTAGCGGCAATTTCGTTTGACCCAGTGCGCGAAACGCGTCGCCGCATGCCGGTGTGGCCGTGTGACGAGCATCCCGCCCGAGGCTCAGTATTCGCTCTGCTCGAAGAGGCGCTCCTCGCGCAGATAGCGCTCGTACTTGTCCTGGCCCAGACGGCAGCGGACCGCGTACCAGAAGATGCCGATGCAAAAGGCCGCGATCAGCAGCATATCCCAGCCGAACGGAAGCAGCTTGAGCCCGCCGCCGAAGTCGCCGAGGAAGGAGAGGATGCCGA
>CAZTYV010000115.1:0-10530 GCA_964617675.1 uncultured Halochromatium sp.
GGCCTGTAACAACAGGGTGGACTTGCCGATCCCCGGATCACCGCCGATCAGCACCACCGAGCCCTCGACCAGGCCACCGCCGAGCACGCGGTCGAGCTCGGCGATGCCGCTTGGCATGCGCACCTCTCGCTCGGGCGCGATCTCGGACAGCCGGTGGATGGCGCTCAGGTCTGCGTGCCCTGCCCGCCCAGCCGCACCGGCGTAACCACCGCTCGCGCCCGATCGCGTCGGCGTCTTCGGCGGTAGCGCGACTTGCTCGATGCTATTCCAGGCGCCGCAGTCGGCGCAGCGGCCGCTCCATTTCGGCGACTGGGCCCCGCAGCTGTTGCAGACATAGACGCTGCGTCCCTTCGCGCTTCCTGGGCTCAAGCCTGGGACTCCTGCTTGTGATGGACGAGGCGAACGCGGGGTGACAGCCGGCAGAGCAGCTCGTAGTTGATCGTGCCGGCCCGCTCGGCGATCTCCTCGACGGGCAGCCCCTGCCCCCAAAGCGTCACCTTGTCGCCAACCTCGGCATCGGGGATCGCGCGCAGATCGACGCTGATCATGTCCATTGAGACGCGTCCGAGCAGGGAGGCACGCCGGTCGCGGATCAGCACCGGCGTGCCCGTCGGCGTATGCCGTGGGTAGCCATCGCCATAACCGATCGCAACCACACCGACCTGCATCGGCTCGGGGCAGCGATAGGTGCTGCCATAGCCGATCGGCGCACCGGCCGGGAGGTCGCGCACCGCAATGAGCTCGCTGGTGAGCGTCATCACCGGACGCAGGTCCAGGGCTTCGGCACTGTCGCTTAGCAGCGGCGAGCCACCGTAGAGCATGATCCCTGGCCGGACCCAATCGGTCCGTGCTGCTGAATGCGCGAGGATGCCCGCCGAGTTGCCGATCGATAGCGCCAGTCCGAAGGATGCGGCAAGCGCCCTCGCCTGCTCGCACTGCGCGGCGGTCATCGGGTGTGAGAGATCGTCTGCATTCGCCAGATGCGTCATGATGCCAACAAGCTCTAGCGTCGACGCGGCGTTCGAGCCCAGCGCCTGCAAGCGTTCGATCAATGCGACGGCATCGCTCTGATGTAGCCCCAGTCGACCCATGCCGGTGTCGAGCTTGAGCCAGATGCGCTGCGGCCTGGGCTGCGGGTCTGTCTGCAGCTGGGCGAGCAACAGCTCGACCTGATGGGCCGAATGCACCGTCAGCTCCACCTGCATCGAGCGCACGGCGCTGAGCTCGGCCTCGTTGACGATACCCTCCAAGACCAGAATCGGCTTGTCGATGCCGATGGCTCTCAGGCCAAGCGCCTCCTGGACCCGGGCGACCGCAAAGCCGTCCGCCTCGTCGAGCGCTGCCGCACAATGGCCCATGCCGTGACCATAGGCATCGGCCTTGATGACGGCCCAGATCCGACTCGCGGGTGCCGCCGCCCGGCAGACCGCCAGATTGTGGCGCAGGGCCCCGAGGTCGATATGCGCGGTCGGTCCGACCATTATTGGTAGCCCAGATCGCCGTAGAGGTCTTCGGCCAGGTTCTCGAACTTGGTGTATTGCCCCAGAAATGCCAGCTTCACGGTGCCGATGGGTCCGTTACGCTGTTTGCCGATGATGATCTCGGCAACGCCCTTGTCCGGGCTATCCTCGTGATAGACCTCATCGCGATAGATGAAGACGATCAGGTCTGCATCCTGTTCGATGGCACCACTCTCCCGCAGATCAGACATCACGGGCCGCTTGTTGGGGCGCTGCTCGAGGCTGCGATTGAGCTGCGAGAGGGCCACGACCGGCACGTGTAGCTCTTTGGCGAGTGATTTCAGCGAGCGCGAGATCGCCGAGATCTCGGTGGCGCGGTTCTCACCCTCGGTCGGTGCCTGCATCAGCTGCAGATAGTCGACAACGATCATCCCGAGCTCCTTCTCCTCGCGCTTGAGATCGCGCTGCAGACGCCGGACCCGCGCGCGCAGGTCGGTTGGTGAGAGCGCCGGTGTGTCGTCGATATACATCGGCGCCTGCGACAGCATGGTGACCGCCGAGGTCAACCGCGGCCAATCTTCATCGGTCAGCTTGCCCGTGCGCACGCGATGCTGATCGATCTGCCCGAGCGAGGACATCATGCGCATCGCCAAGGCATCGCCGGGCATCTCCATGCTGAACACGGCGACGCCTTTTCCGGTCTTGATCGCGACGTTCTCAGCCATGTTCATCGCGAAACTCGTCTTGCCCATCGACGGCCTCCCGGCGCAGATGATCAGATCGGCGGGCTGCAGGCCGGAGGTCTTCATGTCGAAGTCGATGAAGCCGGTGGGTAGGCCGGTGATCGGCTCGTCGCGGTGGTAGAGCTCGTCGATCTTGTTGACGGCGATCGTCAACAGGTCTTCGATCGATTTGAAGCCGCCGCCGCGGGTGAGCTGCTCGGCGATCTCGAAGACCTTGGCCTCGGCGGCGTCGAGGATCTCGGCCTCGCTGCGGCCCTTGGTGTCGAAGGCCAGGTCGGCGATGCCGGTACCGGCGCGGATCAGCTGCCGCAAGACCGAGTTGAACCGGACGATGCGCGCATAGTGCGCGGCGTTGGCGGCCGAGCCGGTATTGCGGTCGATCTCGGCCAGATAGGCCATCCCGCCCATGTCGTCGAGCAGCTTGCGCTTCTCGAGCGCCTCGGCCAGCGTGATCACATCAAACGGCTGATCTTGCTCCGCGAGGATGTGGATCGCGCGAAAGATCAGCTGATGCTCTTGGCGGTAGAAGTCCGACTCGCGCACCTTGTCCGCCACCTGCTCCCAGACGCTGTTCTCGAGCATCAGCGCGCCGAGCAGCGACTGCTCGGCCTGGAGGTTGTGTGGCGGGACACGCATGCCGGGCATCGCCTCAGCCATCTCCGAGCGCGCGTCGGTTGAGGTTCCCACGATGTCGATCCCGAAATCCTCCGGCAGCGCGGGCGGCGGGCCTTCCGTGGCACTCAGCTCAGACTCCTCAGGCGAAGATGGGCGTTTGCTCAATGCGTCGATCTCGTGCGTCGACAGCGTCGCTGTCGTTCTCTACGCCCAATTCTCAGGGCTTGAGGCTCCTCGAGCAATGCGCAATCCGGGCCCTCAGATGACAGGGGGATCAGGAACGACCGGCTCGACCCGGCTGGACGCGGGCTTCAGGCACCGACACCTCAGGCTGTGCCCCACTGAGCTCGTGAGCGCACCTTTGGATGAGAAACGCGCTTTAACTGACTGTGTTATCTAGCTTACTGCGCGCTCCTGAGGGCCCACATGAGTATCTGCTCCGAAGTCTTTGAACATCGATACCCTACTTAGAGCAATCTCTCAATCGCGTTCACCAACTTCTTGCTTTCTGGAGAGGTGATGCTCGAGAAGTAGTCGACGACCTTGCCGTTACGGTCAATCAGATATTTATAGAAATTCCACTTTGGGTAGACTCCGGTTTGTTCTGCAAGGTATTGATAAAGCGGATCAGCATTGCCCTTCTTGACGTGGATCTTCTCGAACATCGGGAACTCCACCGAGTAGGTCAGGCGACAGAACTGCTGGATCTGCTCCTCGCTCCCCGGCTCTTGGTTGCCGAAGTCGTTCGAGGGGAAACCAAGGACGACCAGTCCTCGGTCCTTGTACTTCGCATACAAGGCCTCGAGCCCCTCGTACTGGCCCGTGAAACCGCACTTGCTCGCGGTGTTGACCATCAGGACCACCTTGCCCTGATAGGCGTCGCAGAGTTTCACGGTCTCATCGCCGGCGAGGCGGCGAAGCTCGAAGTCGAGTGCGGGGCCACAGTTCGCAGCGGCATGGGTAGACATCAGTAGACCTCCGAGAAGCAGGATTGCGGTGAGAAGTCGCATCGATCAGGCCTCATCTTGGTTGTGCAAAGCATCGACAGCCGGAAGATGGGTCAGGGTTGGAGTGAACGCAATGGGTCGACCCGTGAATCATAAGCTGCTGATTTCAAGTAGGCTCGGCCCGCAGACCCTGACAGCCTGTGCGGGCGCGATGGGCGTGGAACACTCGGGAATGCTGAACATTGCTTGTTCATGCTTTGAAAAGGTCGTTCAGGGGCCACCTAGGCGATGTCGCAACAGGAAACGAGGTAGACACCATGGTTGATTGGATCGAGGGTCGGATCACCGGCAAACGCCACTGGTCCCAGGCCCTGTACAGCTTGCAGATCGACGCGCCGCTGGCCGGCTTCGAGGCCGGGCAGTACATCAAGGTGGCGCTCGATGTCGACGGCGAGCGCGTCGGCCGCCCCTATTCGCTGGTGAACGCGCCGCAAGAGCGGCCGCTCGAGATCTACTTCAATGAGATCCCGGAAGGCCCGCTGACGCCGAAGCTTTCAGACCTTGAGATTGGAGATCGCATCTGGGTCTCGGCAAAGGCCAGCGGTGTCTTCACGATGGATAACGTGGTCTCGCGCCGGCACCTGTGGATGCTCGCCACCGGCACCGCACTCGGCGTCTTCCTCTCGATCCTAAAGACCTCGGCGCCCTGGGAGCGTTTCGAGCGCGTCATCCTGGTCCATGGCGCCCGCAACACCGGCGAGCTTGCCTACGGCGAGACCATCGCCGAGCTGCAGGCCCAGCACGAGGATTCATTCACCTTCATCACCGCCCTGACCCGTGATTCCAGCGAGACCGCGCTGCAAGGGCGCATCACCAACCTGCTCGAGAACGGCGTACTCGAGGACACGGCTGCGGCCAAGATCAACGCCGACGACAGCCACCTGATGCTGTGCGGCAACTCGGAGATGATCAAGGACGTTCGTGCCTGGCTCGAGGCGCGAGAGCTGCATCGGCATAAGCGCCATGAGCCCGGCCACTACACGACCGAACAGTACCACTGAGGCCCAGTGAGACCCAGACGGTGCCCCGATCGCCGGCTGAAACAGATACGCGCAAGAGGCGGCGATGACGGCATTGAGCGATGTGGCGATCGCCTCGCGCGAACTGGTCGAGCTCAGGGGGCGGCGGGAGAAGATCCGGCGCGTCGCCCACCTGCTACGGGAGTGCGCCTCGGCAGACACCGCCCCGGCAGACACCGCCTCGGTAGCGCGCTGGATGACCGGCGAGCCCGCCGCCGTCGCCCTTGGCATCGGTCCAGCGCAGGTCTCGGTCGCCCGATCGGTCACGCCGGGCGCGTCGTCAAGGCTCGCCGTTGCCGATGTGGCTCGGGAGCTCGAGGCGATCAGTGCGCTCAAGGGCGCGGGCAGCAAGGCGCGGCGGGCGGAGCAGCTCGCACGCCTGTTTAGTGCGGCGACCGCAGACGAACAGCAGTTCCTGTCGCGCCTCCTGCTCGGAGAGCTGCGCCAGGGCGCGCTGCTCGGGCTGATGGTCGAGTCCATCGCCGTTGCCTTCGAGCTGCCCGTGGCGGCGGTGCGGCGCGCGCAGATGCTCAGCGGAGACATCGGTCAGGTGGCTGAGGTGGCCCGCGACCAAGGCCGCGCGGGGATTGATGCCATCGAGCTGCGGCTTCTTCAGCCGGTTCAGCCCATGTTGGCGCAGCCGGCGGTTGATATTGACGAGGCCCTCTCGGTCATTGACGCGCCCATCCTCGAGTACAAGCTCGACGGCGCCCGCGTCCAGGTGCACAAACGCGGGGCCGAGGTGCGCGTCTACAGCCGGCAAGGCAATGAGGTCACCAGTGCTGTGCCGGAGTTGGTCGAGCAGGTGGCCGATCTCCCCGTCTCCGATCTCGTGCTCGACGGTGAGACGCTGGCCTTCGCCGACGATGGGCGTCCGCGCCCGTTCCAAACCACCATGCGTCGCTTCGGTCGACGCCGGGACAACAGCGATCTGCGAGCGCAGCTCCCGCTGCAGACCTACTACTTCGACTGCCTGCGCCTGGCCGGCGAGACCCTGATCGATCGGGACACCCTCACCCGCCAGGCAGCGCTGGCCGATGTGATGCCACCGGCCCAGATCATCCCTCGACTTCAGACGACCGTGCGCGAGCAGGCCGAGGCCTTTTTCGCCCAGGCCCTCGCTGCCGGTCACGAGGGTCTGATGGCGAAGTCGCCGGAGGCCCCCTACACGGCCGGCGGACGCGGCAGTCACTGGCTCAAGCTGAAACAAGCGCACAGCCTGGACCTGGTCGTGTTGGCCGCCGAATGGGGCAGCGGTCGGCGCCAGGGCTGGCTCTCGAACCTACACCTCGGCGCGCGCACCGACGACGGCTTCGTGATGCTGGGCAAGACCTTCAAGGGACTCACCGATCAACTGCTCGCCTGGCAAACCGAGCAGTGTCTGGCACGCGAGATCGGGCGCGACGGCTTCGTGGTGCATGTGCGCCCCGAGCTCGTGGTCGAGATCGCGTTCAATGAGCTTCAGCGCAGCCGTCAGTACCCGGCTGGCCTTGCCCTGCGCTTCGCCCGCGTCAAGCGCTATCGAGCGGATAAGGCGGCGAACCAGGCTGATCATATCGACCAGGTAACCGCGCTCTTCGCCCGCCAGGTCGCCTACCAGGGGGCGGGCTCAGAGGCGCTATGAATCCTGGTACGGGGCCATCCAAGGTTCGCTGCCTGCGGCTGGTGCTTGGCGATCAGCTCAGCCGGCAGAATCCGGCGCTGCAGGGGCTGGAGCCCGGTCAGGATCTGATCTGGCTCTGCGAGGCCGCTCACGAGGCCACCCAGGTGCCCTCACATAAGGCCCGCATCGTGCTGTTCTTATCGGCGATGCGCCACTTCGCCGAAGCGCTCGAGGCCGACGGACTGCCGGTGCGCTACCTCGCGCTCGAGGCGCATGAGCACGAGCGGCTCGAGCAGGCACTGGAGGCCGATCTGGCGCGGCTTCGCCCGGATCGCGTCTGCGTGACACGGCCTGGTGAGTATCGTCTACTCGAGTCGTTGCGGGCCGCTTGCGAGCGGCAATCCGTGGCGCTGGAACTGCTCGAGGACGAGCACTTCCTCTGCCCCGATCGGTCATTCGACCGTTGGTCCGCCGGGCGCAAGGTGCTGCGCTTGGAGCACTTCTACCGCTGGCTGCGCAAGCGCGAGGGCGTGCTCATGGACGGCGATCAGCCGATCGGCGGTGCCTGGAACTTCGACAAAGCGAATCGCAAGGCCTTCGGCAAACAGGGGCCAGGGCGGTTGCCAGAACCGCTCGGCTTCGCTCCCGACGCCATCACCGAAGCCGTGATCGCGCTGGTTCAGCGTCGATTTCCGCGGGCGCCCGGGCGCTTGGACGGCTTCGACTGGCCAGTCACGAGCGCTCAGGCGCAGGCGGCACTCGACGACTTTGTCGATCACCGCCTCGCGACCTTCGGTCCTTACCAGGACGCACTCTGGACCGGGCAGCCTTATCTCTATCATGCCCGCCTCTCCGCCGCCCTGAACCTGAAGCTGATCGATCCGAGGCGGGTGATCGAGCAGGCCGTTGCCGCCTACCACGCCGGCCGCGCCCCCATTGCCTCGGTGGAGGGATTCGTGCGCCAGATCCTCGGATGGCGCGAATATGTGCGCGGCATCTACTGGCGCGAGATGCCCGACTACCTGGAGCGGAATGCCCTGGCGGCCGAGCAGCCGCTGCCTGCCTATTACTGGAGCGCTGAGACCGAGGCGGTCTGCCTGCGCGAGACCATCGGACAGGTGCTCGAGCACGGCTACGCGCACCATATCCAGCGCCTGATGGTCACCGGCCTCTACGCCTTGCTGCTGGGCGTGCAACCGCGGGCCGTGCATCACTGGTACCTGGCGATGTTCGTCGATGCCGTGGAATGGGTCGAGGCGCCGAATACCCTCGGCATGAGCCAGTTCGCCGATGGCGGCCTGCTCGCGTCCAAGCCCTATGTGGCCAGTGGTGCCTACATTCAGCGCATGAGCAACTACTGCGACCAGTGCCGATTCGATCCCAAGCAAGCGGTCGGCGAGACGGCCTGCCCCTTCACCACCCTGTTCTGGGACTTTCTCGCGCGCCACAAGGGGCGTTTCGCGAGCCACCCACGCACGGCCCTGATGTGGCGCAACCTCGAGCGCATCGAGCCCGATCGGCTGCGCGCGATACGCGCTCAGGCCGAGGCCCTGCGGAGTCCGGCTTGATGCCTGGGTTGGATGCCTGGGCTTGCTCCTGGTGCCTGCTCTTGAGGCCGCCCCATCCTCGTGCGAGACCTGTTGCGGAGAGACTCCATTGAACGCAGATGTCATCATCATTGGCGCCGGGTTGAGCGGACTGGCCTGTGCGCGGGCGCTACAGCGCTCGCAGATCAGCTGTGTCGTCCTGGAGGCCAGCGACCGCATCGGCGGGCGCATCGCCACCGACCAGGTCGAGGGTTTCCTGCTCGATCGCGGCTTTCAGGTCTTGCAGACCTGGTACCCCGAGGCACAGCAACAGCTCGACTATCAGGCGCTGGACCTGCGCCCGTTCTATGCCGGTGCCCAGGTTCGGATCGGCGATCGGTTCTATCGGGTCAGCGATATCTGGCGCCATCCCGACTGTTTGGCCGAGATGCTGATCTCGCCGGTCGGCACCCTTGCCGATAAGCTGCGGCTGTTGCGGTTGCGCCAGCGGGCGCTGCGCGGCGATCTGCGCGCCCTCTACCGCCGCCCGGAGACCACGGCACTCGCGCTGTTGCGCGAGCTCGGTTTCTCGCAACGCATCATCGAGCGGTTCTTCAAGCCCTTCTTCGCCGGCGTCTTCTTTGAGCCCGATCTCGAGGTCTCGAGTCGAGCCTTCGAATTCGTGTTTCGAGCCTTTGCGCTCGGGAACACCGCACTGCCGGCCGAGGGCATGGCCCAGATCCCGCAACAGCTAGCCGCGCAGCTTGCGCCGGGTACCGTCGAGCTCGAGCGTCGCGTGCAGCGCTTGAGCGCCGGGCCTGGCGGTCCGGGCGTCGTGCTCGACGATGGCGCGCTGCGCTCTGCGAAGGCCCTGGTGGTGGCAACACCGGCGCGCGAGGCGGCGCGCTTGCTCGCGTCCGCCGAGGGCAACCGAGAGCCTGGCCGGGCAGTGGCAACGCGCGGGACCACCTGCTTCTACTTCTCCGCGCCGCAGGCCCCGATCGAGGGGCCTTATCTGGTGCTCGATGGCAATGGCCAGGGTCCCATCAATAGCCTGCTTTGCCCGAGCTCGCTGTCGGATGCCTACGCCCCGGCAGGCCAGACCCTGGTCACTGTCAACTGCTTCGGCCACGAGCGGCTGCCGGAAAGCCTGCTGCCTGAGGTCATGCAACAGTTGCGGGATTGGTTCGGCGAGTCGGTCGATGGTTGGCGGCAGATCGCGGTTTATCGCATCGAGGACGCGCTACCCGCGCAATATCCGCCGGTCACGGCCCCGGATGCAGCCAGTGCCCTGCAGCCGTTCGCCGAGAACCTCTGGGTCTGCGGCGAGCTCTCGGCGCCGCCGTCCATCCACTGGGCGTTGGCTAGTGGCCGACTCGCTGGCGAGGCGATTGCGCGCGGCATGCACGGCCATCGCCCTTGAGCGCCCGCGTGCAAGATCGGCGACGCATGGCGCCCCCAACCTCCCTCGGCATCGATGGCTGCCGCGGCGGTTGGCTCTGGATCGGCCACTTTCACGGTGACTGGCAAGGAGGTCTGGTCCGCGAGCTCGACGCCCTGCTGCCGACCCTGACTCAGGTCGAGCTCGCGCTCATTGATATGCCGATCGGCCTGCTCGAGGGCGGGCCGAAGGAGCGCGAGTGCGACCGCGAGGCGCGCGCCTTGCTCGGCCGACCCCGCGCCAGCAGCGTCTTTCGCCCACCCTGCCGAGCGGCCCTTGCGGCCCTCGCGCAAGGCCATGCAGGCGTTTGCGCGGTCAATCGCCAGGCGACCGGCACGGGCCTCTCTCTGCAAACGTTCAACATCATGCCCAAGATCGAGGCGCTAGACCGTCTCCTCCAAGGCCACACCGGCCTGCGTGAACGGCTGCGCGAGAGCCACCCGGAGCTCTGCTTTCAGCGTTTGAACCGAGGTATCCCACTGTCCGACAACAAACGCAGCAGTGCCGGGCGAAGCGAGCGCCGAGCCCTCGTTCAGCAAGCGGTGACTGAGCTCGGTGCTGCTTCGGTCGATCCGCTGATCGAGCGATTAGCGGCTTGCCTGCCGCGGCGCGAGCTGGGGCTCGACGACATCATCGATGCCGCTGTCCTTGCGCTCGCCGCGCTGCAGATCCTTGCGACCGGCTGCCGGAGTGAGCTGCCGAGCGCTGTTCCGAGGGATGCAAACGGGCTGCCGATGGCCATGGTGATACCGGCCTGAGAGGACGCGAGCGGTTAAATTGACCGATGATGCGCACGGTTGCAGCACCTTGGTCAATCGCCTATGTTAGCGGCGCTGAAAACAATGATGAGGGCTTGTCGTGCACGGCCGAGACCCTCTCAGGCTTCGCGCTGATGCGAGGCTCCACCATAGAGAGAACGGAGCAAGTTTCGATGTCGCTAACGCGTTCGCTGCTCGCCGCGCTGGTTGCGGTTCCGCTTGGCTTGATGATCCTGATGCCCTCGGCCTTGGCCCGGGATGACTACGAGGCCCGTAACGAGGCGCTCGATGATTACGAGCCCGACCTCGGCGCTGGCGAGGTGATGTTCCGCCAGTGCGCCCTCTGCCACGGCCAGCG
>CAZTYV010000115.1:10630-12343 GCA_964617675.1 uncultured Halochromatium sp.
CGCTCCGGTCGCCGACTCTATAAGTACGACTGTAAGACGTGCCACGGGCGCAAGGCCGAGGGCAAGTCCCGCAAGGACTCACCACCCCTGCGCGGCCAGTACCACGAGTACCTGATGCGGCAAATCGTGATGTTTCAGAATGGGGAGCGCATCCACGCCGATGATCCCGAGGACGAGACCTTCGATACGTACGAAGAAGAAGACCTACTCGACATCCTCGCCTTCGTTGCCTCGCTCGATGATAACGCCGGGGATGATGACGACGACGAAGATGACGACGACGAAGACGATAACGACAACTGACGCAGGCCGCTGATGCGCTTGCCGATGCCCACCCAAGGAGTCTAGTCCATGCTCAATCGCACCCTTGCAGCGGCCGCCTTGCTGTGCCTGTTGCCACTCTCGCTACCGAGCGCTTCGACCCTCGACGGCGTGGCTGCGCCCGACGTCAACATGTACGAGATCGGGCAGACGGTGCTCAAGATCGGCCTCATGGACGGGGTCAGTCCCGACGACGCGATCGACGCCATGAATTCGAAGGCAATCGAGCTGAATATGAAGCTCGTCGGCCATCAAAACGTCAGTGCGGAGCTTGAAGCGCGCGGGCTAGAATCGCCGCGGCTAGAGATCTTTCAGTTCTGCCGCCCTGAGGACGCGATTAAGATGGTGCGCTTCAACACCATCTACGCGGCTTACATGCCCTGCTCGATCTCATTGGTTGAGGACAACGATGGTCGCTTCTGGCTCGAGATGCTCAACCTCGACATGATTATCAACGCCTATGAGCTTCCACCCGAGCTTCAGGCGATTGCGATTACCATTAATGGCGAGATGCTCTCGATCATTACGGCTGGGGCCACGGGCAATTTCTGATCCGACACGCGGCGCATCGATTCGATACGCCGCGCCCTGTCGTCGATTACATGGCCATGTCGAGATCGTCTTGCACCGCATCGACACCGGCCTGAGCACATTCCTCATCGGTCTCGCCGGCCGGGGCGCCGCTGACGCCCACGCCGCCGACCAAGGCGCCGCTCACCTGGATCGGCAGGCCACCGGCCGACATCACCAGGAAGTCTTGACGTCCGACGGCGGTATCCGCACGTGGCTCAAGCGCTGAGGTCGCGGCGTTGAAGTTGGCCGCGGTGAAGGCCTTCTTGTAGCTGATCGGCACGGTGATCGGCGCCGCGATGGTGTCACGCAACTGGGCTTGGACGACGCCGTCGCGGTCGACGACGGTGACGCCGATCTGTATCCCCTTCTCGCGGCAGGCGTCGACGGTGGCCTGTGCAATGCGTTGCGCGGTGGCCAACGAGAGTCGCTTCACCGAGATCATCATCGGCTCTTCTGCTGCGCTCACGGCGCCGGCCATCGAGACGCCAGCGAGGGCCAGGGCGAGGCTCGAGGAGAGGACGATCTTTGATTTCATGCAAGGGTTCTCCGCAGTCGGATTGGTGGTGTTGAATCAGCGGCGCCCGAACCGATCGACAATGTAGTCGTCCACCATCGCCTTGAAGCGTTGGGCGATATCGGGCCCCTTCAGGGTGGTCACCTTCTCGCCGTCGATATAGACGGGTGCCGAAGGCTGCTCGCCAGTACCCGGCAGGCTGATACCGATGTTTGCGTGCTTGCTCTCGCCGGGGCCGTTGACGACACAGCCCATCACGGCTACCTGCAACGTTTCGACGCCCGGGCAGGTTTCGCGCCAAACCG
>CAZTYV010000116.1:0-128 GCA_964617675.1 uncultured Halochromatium sp.
TCGTCGGTCCCGCCGGAGACGACCTCATAGCCGCGCGACAGGAACAGCTCGGCCATCGTCTGGGCGTTGAGCACCACCTGCTTCTGATAGGTCTTGAAGTCGGGCTCCATCGCCTCCTTGAAGGCCAC
>CAZTYV010000116.1:138-12274 GCA_964617675.1 uncultured Halochromatium sp.
GGTGCCGACGCGGATGCCGCTGGTGACGAAGGGCGATTGCGGGTCGTTGGGCACCGCGTTCTTGTTGACCGTGATATTCGCCGCCCCCAGCCAGGCATCGACGTCCTTGCCGGTCAGGCCCGCCTCGATGAAGCTGACCAGGAACAGGTGATCGTCGGTGCCCTTGGACACCACGTCGTAGCCGCGGTCCATGAACACCTGGGCCATGATCCGCGCATTGCGCACCACCTGCTTCTGGTACTCGACGAACTCGGGCTCCATCGCCTCCTTGAAGGCCACCGCCTTGGCCGCGATCACGTGCATCAGCGGGCCACCCTGGGTGCCAGGGAAGACCAGCGAGTTGAACTTCTTCTCCAGCTCCGGATTGGCCTTGGCCAGGATCAAGCCACCACGCGGACCGCGCAGGGTCTTGTGCGTGGTGGTGGTGGTCACGTCGGCGATCTGCACCGGGCTCGGGTAGACGCCGGCGGCGACCAGCCCGGCGATATGGGCCATGTCGACCAGCAGATAGGCACCGACCTCATCGGCGATGTCGCGGAAACGTTGCCAATCGACGACGCGTGAATAGGCGGAAAAGCCGGCGATGATCATTCGTGGCCGATGCTCGCGGGCCAGCGACTCGACCTGCGCGTAGTCGATCTCGCCGGTCGCCGGGTCGAGCCCGTACTGAACGGCGTTGTAGAGCTTGCCGGAGAAGTTGGGCTTGGCACCATGGGTCAGGTGACCGCCGTGGGCGAGGCTCATCCCGAGCACGGTGTCACCTGGCTGGCACAGCGCCATGAACACCGCGGCGTTGGCCTGTGAGCCCGAGTGCGGCTGCACGTTGGCGTAGTCGGCGCCGAACAGGGCCTTGGCGCGCTCGATGGCGAGGCGCTCGGCGACATCGACGTATTCACAACCGCCATAATAACGTTTCGCCGGGTAGCCCTCGGCGTACTTATTGGTCATCACCGAGCCCTGCGCCTCCATCACGCGCGGGCTGGCATAGTTCTCGGATGCGATCAGCTCGACATGCTCTTCCTGGCGGCGCTCCTCGTCGCGTAGGGCTTGAGCGAGCTCGTCATCGTAACCGGTGATCTGCATGCTGGCGTCGAACATAGGAACTCCCACGAGAGAAAAGCTGATCAGTATAGCGCGCGACGGCGCGCATTTCAGATCCGATGCCGATCGGGCTGCCAGGCGGCCTCGAGCTGTTTGAGCACATCGCGGCGGCTGATGATCCCGATCAGACGGCCTTGCTCCATCACCGGCAGCCGGCGGAAATGACTGCTCGCAAAGCGCTCGGCGATCTCGGTCACCGGGGTGTTGGCGTCGACAGTGACCACCGATCGCGTCATGAAGTTCTCGACGCGACCGCCGTCCTCGCTGTGGTAGCCGGCACCCAGGGCAATCCGCATGCAGTCGCGCTCGGTGAGCATGCCGATCAGGTTCCCAATCTGGTCGACGACCGGCGCCCCCGACAGTCGCTGCTCGACCAGGATACGCAGCGCCTCGAGCACATCCATCTCGGGATGCAGCGTGACCAGCCCGCGCGACATGGCCTGTTTTGCCGTCTTGGCCTCTCTCATCTCAGCCTCCTCTCGCAAGACCTGGGCTCGGGCAGGACTCAGCCAAGGTCGCGTTGCGCCCGGCCTGCCGCGGTCACCGCGGATCGATTCGGGCAGACCTCGCCACGCTGGCACGCGCCCGCGCAATCGGAGCTGATGCCCGGTATCTGGCTGAGCCCGCCACAGCTGCCCTTGAGGGCGGCACGCCCGTTCAGCACCCCCAACGCCAAACCGCTGAAGGCGAGCCCGAAGATCACCAAGGCGAACCCGAATTCCAGCATCCCATGGCCCTCGATCGATGTTGATGAATCCCCATCAGCCGCCGAAATCATCGAGCAGGATGTTGTCGTCCTCGACCCCCAGGCTGCGCAACATCCCGATCACCGCCGCGGTCATCATCGGGGGTCCACACATATAGAACTCACAGTCCTCAGGTGCGGGATGATCCTTCAGGTAGCGCTCGTAGAGCACGCTGTGGATGAAACCGACCTCCCCCTCCCAGGCGTCCTCCGGCTGCGGCGACGAGAGCGCGACGTGCCAGCTGAAGTTCTCGTGCTCGCGCGCGAGCGCGTCGAAATCGGCCTGATAAAAGATCTCCCGCTTACTCCGTGCCCCGTACCAGTAGGTGATCCTTCGCTGGGTATTCAAGCGCTTGAGCTGGTCGAAGATGTGGCTGCGCATGGGCGCCATTCCGGCGCCGCCGCCGATGAAGACCATCTCGGCATCGGTGTCCTTGGCGAAGAATTCGCCATAGGGTCCCGAGATGGTGACCTCGTCGCCCGGCTTGAGCCGAAAGAGATAGCTCGACATGACGCCGGGAGGCACCTCTGGATGATCCGGCGGTGGTGTGGCGATGCGTACGTTGAGCATGATGATGCCCGCCTCGCCCGGATAGTTCGCCATCGAATAGGCCCGGATCACCGGGTGTTTGGTCCCGGCCTTGAGTCTCCACAGATCGTACTGGTCCCAATCGGCGCGCAGGTGCTCTGGGATCTCGATCTCCGAGTAGCTCATCTGATACGGCGGGCATTCGATCTGGACGTATCCGCCGGCACGAAAGGCGACGTCCTCGCCTGGCGGCAGCTCCAGGATCAGCTCCTTGATGAAGGTCGAGACGCTGCGGTTGGAACGCACCCGGCAGCGCCAACGGCGCACGCCAAAGACCTCGCGCGGCAGCTCGATGCGCAGGTCCTGCTTGACCGAGACCTGGCAGGCCAGGCGGTAGCCCTCGCTCGCCTCGCGCCGGCTAATGAGACTCGCCTCGGTCGGCAGCAGCTTTCCGCCGCCCTCGAGCACCTTGACCCGACACTGCCCGCAGGTGCCACCGCCGCCGCAGGCCGAGGGCACGAAGACCCCTGCATCCGCCAACGCGCCGAGCAGTTTTCGCCCGGCGCTGGTGGCCAGGTCGCGCTCTTCATTGATGTCGATATGGACATCGCCGCTCGGTACCAGCAGCCGCCGCGCCCCGAGGATCACCAGCACCAAGGCCAGGACCACGGCGGTGAAGACCAGGATGCCGAAGGTTAGATCAAGCACGCCGAGCCCCTTCCTGCGACCCAGGCGCGGACGCCGTCTGCGGCGGCGAGTAGGACCGGTCAGACGGCCTGCTCACAACTGAATCCCCGAAAACGACATAAAGGCCATCGCCATCAGGCCGGTCGTGATAAAGGTGATGCCGAGGCCCTGCAGCCCCGCGGGCACATCGCTGTACTTCAACTTCTCACGAATACCGGCCAAGAGCACTAACGCGAGCGCCCAGCCGAGACCGCTGCCGAAGCCATAGACCGTGCTCTCGACGAGGTTATAGCCGCGCTCGACCATGAAGAGGGAGCCGCCGAGGATGGCACAGTTCACGGTGATCAGCGGCAAGAAGATGCCCAGCGCCTGATAGAGCGCCGGGAAATAGCGATCGAGCGTCATCTCCAGGATCTGCACCATCGCGGCGATGACGCCGATATAGGTGATCAGCCCGAGGAACGAGAGATCGAGCTCGGGCAGTCCGGCCCAAGCCAGGGCCCCCTCTTGCAGCAGATAGTGGTTGATCAGCCCGTTGACCGGCACCGTGATGGTCTGCACCAGGGTGACCGCAACGCCGAGCCCGATCGCGGTCTCAATCTTCTTTGAGACCGCCAGAAAGGTGCACATCCCGAGGAAGAAGGCCAACGCCAGGTTCTCGACGAAGACGGCCTTAAACAGCAGCGACAGATAGTGCTCCATCAGCGTCGCCCTTCGCGCTCAAACCGGCCTCGGCGCCGCACGGCCGCCGCCTGCCGCCCTCGCTCCATCGCTCTCGTGCTCGTTGCCGCGCTCATAGCGACCCCGTGCGATGCACGACGTTGATGCGGTACTCCGGCCGCTCGAGCTGCGCCGGCTTCCAGCTGCGGATGGCCCAGATCATCAGGCCGATGATGAAGAAGGCCCCAGGTGCGAGCAGCATCAGGCCATTGGGCTCATACCAGCCACCCTCCTTCAGCAGCGGCAGGATCTGCACGCCGAGCAAGGAGCCGGAGCCAAGGAGCTCGCGAATCGCGGCGACGCTGATCAGGATCAGGCTGTAGCCCAGCCCATGGCCAAGGGCGTCGAGGAAGCTTGGCCAGGGCGGATTCTTCGAGGCGAAGGCCTCCGCGCGCCCGAGCACGATGCAGTTGGTGATGATCAGACCGACGAATACCGAGAGCTGTTTCGACAGCTCATAGGCGAAGGCCTGCAGCAGCTGATCGACCAGGATCACTAGCGAGGCGATGATGGTCATCTGGATGATGATGCGGATGCTCGAGGGCATGTGGCGTCGGATCAGGCTGATGATGACGCTCGCACCGACCAGCACCAGGGTCAGCGCAATACTCATGGTGATCGCCGGCGCCAGCTTAGTCGTCACCGCGAGCGCCGAGCAGATACCCAAGATCTGCAGGGTGATCGGGTTGTTATCGACGATCGGCTCAAGCATCAGCCGCATCGATTGGCTCGTCATCTCACGAATCCCCCTTGTCGGCGCAGGTTTCAGCCGCGGCGCTCGCTATTCAGTCTGGCGAGAAAGGGGCCGTAGCCCTGCTCGCCGAGCCAAAAGCGCATCAGGTTGGTGACGCCATTGCTGGTGAGGGTGGCGCCGGAGAGGCCGTCGACGCGGTGCTCGGCGCCCGGCGCATCGGCGTCGACGCTCCCCTTAACGACCTCGATCACCGGCTTGCCTTCCTCATCGATCAACACCTTGCCCGGCCATTCGGAGAGCCAGCGCGGACCGGCGACCTCGCTGCCGAGGCCCGCCGTCTCGCGCTGCTCGTAGAAGGTCAGCGCCTTGGCAGTGCGCCCATCGGGCGCGAGCGCCAACAAGCCATGCATGGTCGACCAGAGGCCGGCGCCATAGACCGGCAGGATGATCGTCTCGAGCCGCCCAGCCGAGCGCACCAGGTAGACCGGCATGCGGTCGGGTCGTCGCCGGATGCCGGCACGGTCCTGCTCACCTAAGGCGCTGCTCGCGGCGGGGTCCTTGGCCGCATCACGATAGGAATAGGTTCGCGGATCGGCGTCGTCGACAAATCGGCCCGTCTCCAGGTCGACCAGTCGCTGCTCGATCCGAGCGAACGCCTGCTCCAGGCTCTGCCCCGCCGCATCGAGGCCAGCCACCTTGAGCACCTCCGATTTCAACGCGCGCGCGGCGTTGCGCTCCTGCAGCGGGCGCAGGGTCACCGCGGTCGCCGAGACCACCACCGAGCAGGCCAGACAGAGCGCCAGCGCCACCGCCAGGGTCTTGCGCGGGTCATCGTTGGGCAACCGAAAAACCGCCTTCAAGCGCCGCGACAGATGCGCGGCCCGGGCTGAAAGGCGCAACCGCCCGTGATCAGCTGACATGGCGCCGCGCCCTCCTGCGGATGTTGGCCTGGACCACGACCCAGTCGATCAGCGGCGCGAACAGATTGGCGAATAGGATCGCCAACATCACGCCTTCCGGATAGGCCGGGTTCAGCACCCGGATCAAGACGGTCATAAAACCGATCAGCGCCCCGTAGACCCATTTGCCGGCCTCGGTCATCGAGGCCGAGACCGGATCGGTCGCCATGAATACCAGGCCGAAGGCCAGCCCACCGAGCACCAGATGCCAATGCCAGGGCAGTGAGAAGGCCGGATTCGTCTCGCTGCCGACCAGATTGAACATCAGCGCGGTGGCAATCACGCCTAGCAGCACCCCCGCCATGATCCTCCAGGAGGCGACACCCGTGTAGATCATGAACAGCGCACCTAGGATGATTAGCAGCGTCGAGGTGGCGCCAATCGAGCCTTGCACGGTGCCGAAAAAGGCATCCCACCAGGTCACGCCCGCGGCCTGGATGGCGCTCACACCACCCTCGGCGGCCAGCATCAGCGGGGTCGCACCGCTGAAACCGTCCACCGCGGTCCAGACCGCATCACCCGAGATCTCGCTCGGATAGGCGAAGAACAAGAAGGCGCGCCCGGTCAGCGCCGGGTTCAAGAAGTTCTTGCCGGTGCCGCCGAAGACCTCCTTGCCGATCACCACGCCGAACGAGATCCCGAGGGCCACCTGCCAGAGCGGGATATCCGGCGGCAGCGTGAGTGCGAACAGGATCGAGGTGACGAAGAAGCCCTCGTTGACCTCGTGATTGCGCACGGTGGCGAACAGGACCTCCCAGAAGCCACCGGCGGCCATGGTGACGATGTAGATCGGCAGGAAGTAGACCGCGCCGTGCCAAAAATTGTCCCAGAGGCTGTTGGCATCGTTGCCGCCGGCGCCGAGCAGCCAGAGCAGCCCACCGCGCCAACCCTCGACCTGCTCAATCCCCATGGCCGCCATGGCGTTGTTGGCCTGCAGGCCGATGTTGACCATGCCAAACAGGGCGCAGGGCAGCACCGCGATCCAGACGAAGATCATGACCCGCTTCAGATCGATCGCATCGCGCACGTGCGGGCTGCCGGCGGTGACCGTCGACGGCGTATAGAGGAAAGTGTCGACGAGCTCGAACAGGGCGCCGAAGCGCTCGTAGCGCCCGCCGGGCAGGAAATGTCGCTCCTGTCGATCGAGATACTTGCGCAGGGCCCTGATCACCACCGCCTCCGCGAATCAATGATTCTCATGCCAGATCTTGTCGAGCGTGCGTCGCAAAACCGGTCCGAACTCGTGTTTTCCGCAATCGACGAAGCTGCAGAGCGCCAAGTCCTCCTCCTCGAGCTCGAGCGCGCCAAGCGCCTCGGCGGTCTCGATATCGTCGACGAGCAGCGCACGCAACAACTGGGTTGGCAACAGATCGAGCGGCATCACCCGCTCATAGGCGCCGATCGGGACCATCGCTCGCGGGCTCCCGCGCAGCGAGGTGCCGAGGGGCAGCAGCTCGTCTCCTGCCCGACGCGACCAGAACAGGTTCAGTGCGGAGTAACGGCCGCGGCCGGGCTTGAGCCAGCCGAGCCACTCGCGCTCGCGCTCCTCGGCCAGCAAGGTGATCTGATTGTGAAACCGCCCCAAGAACGCGCTACTACCCACCGCGTGCCGCCCCCCGAAGACCGAGCCCGAGATCACCCGCGCCTCGTGCCGCCCGCGCAGCTCGCCTCGCACCAGGTCGTTGGTGCTGGCGCCGAGCCGGGTGCGAATCAGGCGCGGCTGAGCGGCCATGGGGCCGGTGAGTGCGATGATGCGCGTCGGGTCGAGGCGCCCACTGCGAAACAGGCGGCCGATGGCGATCACGTCCTGGTAACCGATGTACCAGACCGTCCGTTCCAGACTGACCGGCGCCAACAGGTGGATGTGGGTGCCAGGCAGGCCGGCCGGATGCGGACCGGCGAACTCGGCGACCTGGAACCCCGAGGCGGCCGGCACCGGCAGCCCAGCATTTGGGCGCTGGCAACAGTAGCGCGGCCCATCGGTGAGCTTGCTGATCACGCGCAGGCCGTCGGCAAAGGCCTCAGCCGCGTCCTCGATGATCAGCCCAGGATCGGGGGCCAGGGGATGCGTATCGATCGCGGTGACAAAGAGGGCCGCCGGGCTGCTATCGGGTGGCGGAATCATGCCGAAGGGCCGGGTGCGAAAGGCGAGCCAAGACCCGGAGGCGAGCAGATTCTCGCGCACCTGAGCGCTGCTCAGGGTCTCGAGCTCCTCGGCGCCGTAGGCATTAAAGGTCTCTTGGTCGGAGGCCGGAGGCAGCGGGTCATTGCCATCGCGCGGGCGATCGAGTCGGATGACGATGGTCTCGAGCACCCGCCGCGGGCCGCGATGGATGGCCTCGACCACGCCGCTGCCGGGTGCCGTCGCGGCGATCTCGCGATAGGCCTTGCGGCGCGAGATGGGCTGACCCAGCCGAACGCGATCCCCGACCTCGATCTCGAGTGACGGCAGACGCTTGACGCCGATGCAGTCGGAGCCGACGTGTGCGACGCGGCTGACAACGGGGCTCGCATCGATCTGTGGGCTCGGGGCACCCGCCAGCGGCAGCTCGAGCCCCTTCTTCAGCCGAAACTGCAACGGGCGATGCGCGCTCGCCGAGGCCTTGTTGGCGGATGATCTGAGAAAAGCCACGATGATCCGAACCCGATGTCAGAGAGAGCCAGCGTCGGTGCGAAGCCGCCATCAGCGTCACCGCCAGCGAGCAGTTGATCCCATACCATCCCTTGCTGACCGAGGAGCGTCAAGGGTTGAGCTTCCATATCATCCCGAGCCGCCCTCCTCATCGCCGACCGCCAGCCAGCGCTCCAGCATCGTCCTCAGCCCCTTCAGGGTAAAGGGCTTTGGCAGATAATCATCCATGCCCGCGGCCAGGCAATCGTCTCGGTCACCGAGCTCGGCATTCGCGGTCATCGCAATAATCGGCGTATGGCCGCGCTCCGGGTCTGACTGCTCGACCTGCCGCAACGCCCGCGTCGCCGCGATGCCGTCCATCCGCGGCATCTGCACATCCATCAGGATCAGGTCATAGGCTGCGCTTGCGCTGCGCTCGAGCGCCGCCTCGCCGTCGCCGGCCAGATCGACCTCGAGTCCGAGCTTGCTGAGTAGCCCCAAGGCGACCTTCTGATTGACCAGATTGTCCTCGACGAGCAGCACGCGCCCGCGCAGCGCCGGCCCTGTCGGTCCCTGATGGAGCGCTGGAGCCAGACCCGTAGCCGGACCCGTAGCCAGACCCTGATTGGCACGCGACTCGACGGCCGTGTTCGACTGAGGCGGATGCAGCAGCTGACAGAGGACATCCTTGAGCTGAGCGTAGCGCACGGGCTTGAGCAGATGCATCGCGATCCCGTGCAGCTGCAGGTCAGCCTGCGCCACATCGCCCGGTGAGCCGAGCAGAACCAAAGGCATGCCGCGCAGCGCAGGATCGGCATTGATCCAATCGGCGAGCTCGAAGCCACTATGCTCGGGCATCTGCACATCGATCAATGCCAGGTCGAAGGGGCGATCAGCGGCCCGCTCCACTCGCAGCAGGTCATACCCTGCTTGCGCGCTGCGCACGGTCCGGTAGGCAACCCCCCAGCCCTGGAGGTAGCGCGCGAGCACCTCGAGATTGGTCGAGTTGTCATCCACCGCCAAAACGTAGGCGCGCTGCAGCGCACGCTCGGACGCATCCGAGGGCTGCGCCGGCCCAGGGCGAAAGCCAAGCCTGATGCGAAAACAGGAGCCGCGACCGGGCTCGCTCTCGACCTCGAGACGCCCATCCATCAGGTCCACAAGCCGGCGCGTGATCGCCAGGCCCAGCCCGGTACCGCCATAGCGGCGGGTCATCGACTCATCGGCCTGGCGAAACGGCTCAAACAGCGCCTGCACCTGCTCCTGCGTCATGCCGATCCCGGTGTCCTCGACCTGAAGCTGCACCTCGACCCGATCCGCGCCGCGACTCAGCGGCGTGGCGCGCAGCACAACCTGTCCGCTGTGGGTGAACTTCACCGCGTTGCCAAGAAGGTTGGTCAGGACCTGGCGCAGCCGCGTCGCATCACCGACCAAGCGCCCATCGATCTCGGGGTCCACAAAACAGCTGAGCTCGATCCCCGCCGCCTGCGCATTGGCGGTAAACAGCGCCGTCACCTCCTCGCACAGCGAACGCAGGTCGAACGGGCTCTGCTCCAGCTCGAGCTTGCCCGACTCGATCTTCGAGAAATCGAGGATCGCGTTCAGCACATTCAGCAGACTCTCGGTCGAGGTCCGGGCGACCTCGACGAAACCGCGCTGCTGACGATCCAAGGCCGACTGAGAGAGGAGCTCGATCATCCCGAGCACCCCATTCATCGGGGTTCGAATCTCGTGGCTCATGTTGGCGACGAAGGCGCTCTTGGCGAGGTTCGCCGCCTCGGCACGCTCCTTCGCCTCGACCAGCGCCGACTGCGCGCGGGCGCGCTCGTCGACCTCGGCCTGCAGTTGGGCATTCAGCCGTTTGACCCGCTCTGACTCGCCGGTCAGATCGGCGACCAAGGCCTCGTTGGCATAGCTCAGCAGCAGCGACCCCCAGAGCGTGCGATGGTGCGCTCGCGCCGAGGCCAGCATGAACGCGCCAAAGGCAACGATCAGCACCAGGAAGGTCAGTCCAAGATGATCGCCTCGCAGCGCCATGTGCACCGCAAGCGGCAACAAGGCGCCGAGCAGATAGGCCGTGTAGCAGCCGAAGTTCGGGGCGAGGCTCGGGATGGCACCGGCGACCATCCCTGAGATCACGAACGACAGGAAGACATCGTCGTGAAACGAGGGACCTGGCAGCACCTCCACCGAGAGCCCCCAGACCAGCCCGCCAACTCCAGCGCCAAGCGCGAACAGCCACTTCCAGCGCGTTGGACTCAACCACGCGGGGCGATAACGAAAGGCCAGCACGATGGCCAGGCGCAGACCGACCACGACCACCAAGATCCCAAGCCAGAGCCAGGCGCGCTCCACCTCGAAGATCAGGGCCATCGCGAGGCTGACGAAGAAGCCATTAAACAGGGTTACCGCGAGCCCGAGCGGCGCCTGCGCGAAGACCATCCGCAGCAGGTCCAAGCGCACGCGTGCCTCGATGAGGACGTCGCGCTCGGGGCTGAAAGCAGCCGTCGTATCCGATTTGGGTTGCATGCGTCTGCCTGGTCGCGTCTCGGCGTGGTGCCTAGAGCGCAGTCGCCTCGCGCGCGATCACGAAGATGCGCGCCGAGAGCTCCAGGGTCATGGTCCAGCGATAGGCGTCGCGGATGCTCGCCCCGCGCGCATAGACGCCGTGGCCGGCGATGATGCAGATCGGCGCGACACCGAGCGCCTCGGCCACCGCCGCTGGTGCTTGCTCCTGGTGGGCGTTCGGCTCGATGCTCAGCACCGGGACGTTGCCGAGCAGCCGCGCGCCTTCGAAGTCGGGCGGCTCGAAGTCCCGACCGGCGAAGCTGATCGCCACCGAATGCGGTCCGTGGGAATGCAGCACCGCGCCGGTCTGCGGCTGTTGTCGATAGACCTCGCGATGGATCGGGGTATCCAAGGAGGCACCCTCGGGCACGGGTGCATCCAGGCTGCACAGGACCAGGTCCTGCGGGGTGCGCGTGTCGCGGACCGCACTGCTCGGCGTGATCCAGAATCGCTCACCCAGGCGCACCGAGGCGTTTCCGGTCGCGGCATCGTTGTAGCCATCGGCGCGCAAACGCTGCAGGGTTCGGATCAGGGCAGGACATCGATCGTCGCTCGCAAAGGCACCCTCGCGCAACCGCTGACCGATGAGATCGACCAACGGCATCGGATCACTGAGCGGCAGCACCGGTGGGTGCGGCGCCACCGGCAGCGGGTCATCGCTCACCACGGCGATCACGGCCTCATCCTCGGGGTAGAGCGGCGCCTTGCCCGTCGCGGCGCGGAACACCTCGATCTTCGGCACCGCGGCGGAACGAAATCCCTCAATCAGCAAGAGATCGATACTGCTGGCATCGAAGCGCGCACGCAGCGCATCGAGCCCGCCCGGATGGTCCTCGGCGCGCCCGTTAGAACGGCTGAGCAGCGCCCAATGCTCACCCGAGACCAGCATCACCTGCCGTGCGCCAGCGGCGGCAATCTCGTAGCTGTCCTTGCCCGGGCGATCGAGCGCAAAGCCATGATGGGCATGCTTGAGATAGCCAATCCGCAGCCCCTGCTGACGCAGCAAGGGCACCAGCTGACGCAGCAGGCTGGTCTTGCCGCTTCCGCTTGGCGCCACGAAACCGATGGCCGGGATCTGTTCTGCACCCATCGCCGCCGTCCTCCTCGGTCTCCGTCGCTAGGATCATTGAGCGTCTGACCGCTCGCCTTGGACATTCTAGCGGAGAGGGGGCAAAATCGCGGCCTCGCTCGTCGTGTCGCTCGGCGTCACGGCGCCCGCCCCTTTCCCCCTAACCCTCGCCACGCCGGCAGCCGGCTATGATGGCTCGCCGGCGGGCCCCAACTTGGCTCAATCGAGATGGCGCAATACATCTACACCATGAACCGCGTCGGCAAGGTCGTGCCGCCGAAACGCGTGATCCTGCGCGACATCTCGCTGTCGTTCTTCCCCGGCGCCAAGATCGGCGTGCTCGGCCTCAATGGTGCCGGTAAGTCGACGCTGCTGCGCATCATGGCCGGCATCGACACCGAGATCGAGGGCGAGGCGCGGCCGCAGCCGGGGATCAAGATCGGCTATCTGTCG
>CAZTYV010000117.1:0-12141 GCA_964617675.1 uncultured Halochromatium sp.
CTCGAGGCCGCCGCCTGGCTGCCCCGCGGCGAGCCGCTGTTTCGCCAGGTCCTGCAGCCGGTCTCGCAAGAGGCGCTTGCGCGGCTTCTGGAGCAGGTCGAGCAGGGGCGGGCGGTGCCAGCATTACGGCGTCGGCTCAGTGAGCAGCACGCGGCGGTCGCGAGCCTGGAGTCGGCGCAGCGAGAGGTGAAGACCGCATTGGAGCGCGAGCAGCACCGCATGGCGGAGCTTGAACAGCAGTCCGCTCAGCGCATCAGCGACCTGGAGCGCGGGCTCGAGACCGCGACAGCCGAGCGCGCGGCGCTGGTCGCCGAGCGCGATGACCTCCAGGCGAGGCTGGACGAGGGTGAAACCGCGCTCGCTGGGCTGCGGCAGGCCTTGGAGTCCTCAAACGCGGCACTGGCCGAGGCGCAGCATGCGGCGTCCGAGGCCGAGGCGGCGCGTACGGCGCTGAGCGCGCGTGAGCAGGCGCTGAACGAAGAACAGGCGCGGCTGAGCGCCGAGCTGCAGCGGCTGCAGGCGGTGCTCGATGGGCAGTCGAGCGCGAATCAAGCGCTTCGCGCGCGCCTCGCCCGCTCCACCGAAACCCTCGATCGCGCCCGCATCCAGCTCTGCCGGCAGCTCGCGCGGCAGGGCTTGAAGGTGGACGAGCGCCCCTAGTCGCGACGCGGGGTCGAGGGGGCGTAGGCCTCGGCGAGGGCAGCGGCGCCCATGGGCCGGCCGAACAGGTAGCCTTGGCCCTCTTCACAGCCCTCGCGGCGAAGAAACGCGGCTTGCGCCTCGGTCTCGATCCCTTCGCCGATCACGTGCAGCCCAAGGGCGCGGCCAAGCGCGATGATGGCGCGAGCGATCGCGTCGTCATTGCCATCGACGCTCAGGCCGTCGACGAAGTACTTGTCGATCTTGAGGCGGTTGATCGGTAGTGTCTTGAGATAGCGCATCGATGAGAAGCCGGAGCCGAAGTCATCGACGGCCAGGGTGACGCCGAGATCGCGCAGTGCGCCTAGATTCGTGATGACGCGCTCGACGTTGCGCATCAGCAGCGACTCGGTGATCTCGAGCTCCAAGCGGCTGGCTGAGACGCCGGTGCGCTCTAGGATGGCCTCGACCTCGGCCACCAGGTCGGCATGCTCCACCTGCTGGACCGAGATGTTCACGGCGAGCCGCGGTAACCGGAAGCCCTCCGCATCCCAGGACGCGAGCTGTTGGCATGCCTGCTCGAGCGCCCAGCGGCCGAGCTCCCCGATCAGGCCGATCTCTTCCGCGATGGGGATGAATTCACCGGGGGAGATGTCGCCCAGCTCCGCGTGGCTCCAGCGCATCAGGACCTCGGCGCCGCAGATCTCGGCCGAATCGAGACTGACCTGCGGCTGGTAGACCAGCTGCAGCTCGCCGCGCGTGAGCGCGCCGCGCAGCGCGGTCTCCAGATGGAGTCGCTGCATGGCGCGGGCGTTCATCTCCGCCTCGAAGAATCGATAGGTGTTGCGGCCGCGGTCTTTGGCCCGGTACATGGCCAGATCGGCGTTGCTGAGTAGGCTGTCCATGCCCTCGCCGTCGTCGGGGTAGAGGCTGATGCCGATACTGGCGGTGAGCCGCAGCTCGCGATCGCCGACCTCGAACGGCTGTGAGATGAGCGCGCAGAGTCGTTCCGCGAGATGGGCCGCGGTCGACGGACCCTCGATCGCATCCATCAGGATCACGAATTCATCACCGCCGATTCTGGCTACGGTGTCGGCCTTGCGCACCGCGCCCTCGATCGCCTGAGCCACGTTCTGCAGCAGCTCGTCGCCGATCGAGTGGCCAAGGCTGTCGTTGACGTTCTTGAACAGGTCGAGGTCGATGAACAAGAGCGCCAGCCGCTTGCCATCGCGCTTGGCCCGTTGCAGCGACTGTTCCATGCGCGCGCGCAACAGGGCGCGATTCGGCAGGCCGGTCAGGGCGTCATGATGGGCGAGCCGGTAAAGCTCCTCTTCCGTGCGTTTGGCCTCGCTGATGTCGCTGAAGATGCCGATGTAGTTGAGGATCTCGCCCTGATCGTCGCGCACGGCGGTGATGGTCAGGCGGACTGGATAGGTCTCGCCATTCTGGCGACGCTGCCAGATCTCGCCGCGCCAGGAGCCGCTCTGGGCGATGCCCAGCCAGAGGTCCTCGAGCGAGGCGCGATCCTGGTTCTCGGCGCTAAGGCGCGCGATCGGCGCGCCGACCATCTCCGCCTCGTCATAACCGGTGATCTCGCTAAAGGCGCGATTGACCGCCAAGATCCGCCGCTGTGCGTCGGCGATCATGATGGCCTCGCTCGAGAACTCGAACACGGTCGATGCCTGGCGATCGCGTTGCCGGGCCTTGGCCTCCTCGGTGCGGTCGAGCCAGTGGACGAAGTAGGCCGGCTCGCCCTCGAGCTCAACCGGTACGACCGTGACCTCAACCGGTAGCGGCGAACCGTCGGCCTGCTGGTGCAGCCACTCGAAGCGCCGCGTCCGGCGCTCGGTGAGGATCTGGTCGACGAGCGCGGCCGATGAGCGCCCGTCGGGCTGCGTCTTCGGCGAGAGTTGATCGGGCCGCTTGCCCCGCACTTGGCTCGCATTGGCATAGCCGAGCATGTGCAGCGCGGCCTGGTTGATCTCGGTAAAGACCGCGCCCTGCATCACCAGCATGCCTTCCGCCGCGGATTCGAACAGTGCCCGGTAGCGGAGCTCGCTCTCGTGACGCTGGGTGACGTCGCGGTTGACGCCTCGGCGCCCTAGGTTGCGCCCGTCATCGGCGAGTACCGCCCGGCACTCGTGCTCGATCCAATGCCAGCGCCCAGCGCGATCGCGCAAGCGCAGCATGAGCACATGCTCATCATCCGGGGTTGGCTCGCTGGCCTGCTGCAGATGCGTCTGCCAGTGCGCTCGGTCGTCTGGATGCAGAAGGCGCTCGACCAGCTCTGGGTCGTCGAGAAAGGCGCTTGCCGGATAACCGGTGAGCTGGCGACAGCCGGGCGAGACATGGATGAAGCGTCCCTCGGGACTGATCCAATAATCCCAGTCCGGGCTGTATTCGGACAGCACATGGTAGGCCTCCTGGCTGCTCGCCAACTGATCATAGGCCTGCCTCAGCTCGCGCTGTTGCTGGACGATGGCGGTCTGATCGACGATCGCGCAGAGCAGCCGGGGCTCGCCAGCGGCCGTATTCGGCAAGCGGGCGCCGTGCAGGTCGCCGAAGAACGGCCGGCCTTCGGTGGTCTCGAAACGGATCTCGGGCCGGGACGACGCTTGCGTCTGCTCGAGGCTGAGCTGTCGCAGGAGATCAATGAAGCTGCCGCGATCGCGCTCGCTGACCAGGCGCAGCAGGAAGTGATGATGGGCCCGAAGATCGCGTAACGCGAAGAGTCGGCTTGCGGCCGGATTAGCGGAGATGATCAGCCCGTGGCGGTCGATCACCAACTCGGCGATCGGGGTGTTCTGAAACAGCGCGGTGAAGCGCTCGAGCGCCTGGGTTGCGTCCTGCTGGCTGCGGCTGAGCTCCTCGTTCTGGATCTCGAGCTCGGCCTGATAGATGCGCAGGTTCTCGATCAGCGCCGGCAGGCTGACATCGCCGCTCGCGATCAGCTCCTCGGCCAGATCGAACCGCCCCTCTCGCAGGGCGCTGAGCGCCCGCTCGCGCAGCTCTGTGATGTCGAATGCGTCATTCGTCGACGAGCTGTGAGGTCCCTTGAACTCGTTCATTTGGTCTGGCGCCCGGTCCAGCCGCTGATCTCGATGTGGCTGACCACCACGCCCCCCGATGGATGCTGGATTGGCGCCGCGTGCATCAGGAACCAGCGCTCGGCATCCGGTGAATGGCAAGGATATTCGAGTGAGAAGCTCTGTCGCTCTCCCTTGAGCAAGGCGCGGATGCCGTCGGCCGCGGCCCGCGCGTGCTCGGCGTCGGTCGCATTGGCCCCAGATTGGCAGGCGTCCAGGTAGCTGCTGCCCGGGCCGCTGCGGGCGAGATCAGGATCGCCGTTGTTGCAGGCGAAGTCGCGCCAGGCCCGGTTGATCATGGTGATGCGGCCACCGTTATCGAGTACGGCGATGTGCTCGGGTACCGAGTCGAGCACTGATTGCATGCGCTCGATGTCGCGCAGTGTGGTGATGTCGATGAAGGTTGCGACCGCGCCGCGTGGCGCACCCGTGCGCACCGCATACGGCAGGACGCGGGCGAGATAGACGCGACCCGTGGTGCTCGGGACCTCTCGCTGCAGCATCTCGCCGTCGTGGATGGTCTTTTTCAGCTCGGCGAAGAAGTCGGGATAGTCGAGGAGGTTGGTGAAGTCGTCGATCGGCCGGCCGAGGTCGGCCTCGCGGATCTTGAACAGCTTGGTCGCCTCGGGCGTGAACCGGGTCAGCTTCAGGTCGTGGTCAACGAACAGGGTCGCGATGGCGGCGGCCTTGGCCATGCTGTCGAGATCGGCGTTGAGGCGATTGAGGATCTCGATCTTCTCCTGATTCTCGGAGTTGACCGTGTAGAGCTCCTCGTTGACCGACTGCAGCTCCTCATTGGAGCTCTGCAGCTCCTCGTTCGACGCCATCAGCTCCTCATTGGTGGCCTGCAGCTCCTCGTTGGCGGTCTCAAGCTCTTCGATGGTCGCCTGCAGGCTCTCGCGGGTCACGGCGAGCTCGCGCTCGAGGGTCTCGAGCCGGCTAGCCGATTCAGCGCTCAGGTCCAGGGTCTGCACCGATTCGCCATCGTCGGTCGCCTGCAGCATCGGCTCTGGCTCGAGCGAGAGCATCAGGCAGCCGTCGCCGCCGTCTTGGACCACCGGGCGCACCACCAGCCGCAGGCGCTCGCTGCTGCGATCAGCGAGCTTGACCTGCAGGATGTCCGAGCCCGTCGGCTCCTTGCTCACCGAGACCTTGTGCAGGAGCGCCTGGGCAACCGGGGCGATCGAGCCCGGCAGAAGTTTGCCGATGTCCAGGGTGGCGCTGCCCTCGCCGATGGTCAGATAGCGTGAGACATCGCCGAAGACGTGCATCAGCTCCTGACGGGCGTTCAGCAGCAGGCTCACTGGCGCGTAGCTGCGCAGCAGCACCGCTTGGCCGGCATCGATGGCGGCGGCATCGCTGCTGGCGCGCAGGCGAGGCGACCCGGCGCGGTGGCTGGAGGCGCCGATGCGTCCGATCGGCGACTGTGGCTCAAGCGGGGGTGTGCCGTGGCGTAGGATGCGATAGAGCTTGTACTTGGAGCTGACCGCGCTGAAATCGTGCTGGATGCTGGAGATGGTCTCGCTCGAGCCGAGAAAGAGGTAGCCACCAGGCGCCAGGGCGTATTGCAGCCGCCGCAAGACCCGCTCCTGGGCCTCATTGCGAAAGTAGATCAGCAGGTTGCGGCAGGACACCAGGTCCATCCGGGTAAAGGGCGGGTCCTCGAGCAGGTTGTGCTTGGCGAAGACGATGTTGTGACGGATGTCGCCCTTGACCACGTAATGGTTGCCGCGCTTGTAGAAGAAGCGCTCGAGCCGCTCGGGCGAGACCTCGGCGGCGATCGACTCGGAGAACATCCCGGCGCTGCCGGTATCGACGTTGTGCTGCTCGACATCGGTGGCGAACAGCTTGAAGTCGGGCCAGCGCCGAATCTTGTCGAAGGCCTCGGCGAAGAGGATCGCGATCGAGTAGGCCTCCTCGCCGGTCGAGACGCCTGGGACCCAGGCGCGGATCGGCTGGTTCTCCCGATGCTCCTCGACGATCGGCAGGATCACCTTCTCGGCCAGGGTCTCGAAGGCCTCGGCGTCGCGGAAGAAGTTCGTGACCGGGATCAGCAGCTCGCGGCGCAGCGCGTGCAGCTCGCTGGTGTCGCCATCGAGCAGCCGCACGTAGCTCTCGAGGTCGCCCACGTGGCGCACCTGCATGCGACGCTCGATGCGGCGCATCACCGTGGCGGGCTTGTAGTCGCGGAAGTTGATGCCGCCTTGGTGATGGAGCAGATGCAGGGCCTCCTCGAGGGCGCCCTCGCGGTCGTAGCTGATGTTGCTACTGGGTCGCGGAATGCGCTCTCGGGGCGCGTGGCTGATGTGATCGAGGATGCGGGGGCCGAGCTCCTCCGGCGGCAGGATGGCATCGACCAGACCGGTGGCGATGACGCTGCGCGGCATCCCGTCGAACTTGGCCGATTCCGGGTCTTGCGACAGCAGCAGCCCGCCGGCGTCGTTAATGGCGACGGCGCCGCGGGTGCCGTCGGAGCCGGTTCCCGAGAGCACGACGGCGATGGCACGGTTGCCATAGGCGCGGGCAAGCGAGCTGAAGAAGAGGTCGATGGGCAGTGCCAGGCCGCGCGGGCTCTTGGGCCGCAGCTGCAGCTCGGTGCCGGCGACGCTCATCATGCTGGCCGGTGGGATCAAGTAGATGCGATCGGGCTCGATCGTCATCCCGTCCTCGACCGTGACCACCGGCATGGCGGTATAGCGCCCGAGCAGGTTGCCCATCATGCTCTTGTGGTCCGGCGAAAGATGCTGAATGACAACGAAGGCGGCGCCGGTTTGCACCGGAAGCGATTGGAAGAAGCGCTCGAGCGCGTCCAGCCCGCCGGCCGAGGCGCCGACGGCGATCACGTACGGCAGTGGCTTGGGAGCATCGCTCGGTGCGGTGGCGGCTGAGGTCGACGGCTGGTCTTGAGCGGGCATCGGCAGATCGGCTGTGATTGCGTCTCGAATAAGGCACCTTTCCGGACGTTTCGGATATTAGCCGATCCCAGACCTTCGCCATAAGTGCCGAGACGAGGCGCTGATCCACGTCAGGTCGTCGCCTGCTTCCATTTGACCTGATCGCTGCATAACCCTAAGGTCTCTGTGCCATGCAGACGGTGCCGCGTGCGATGCACGTGGTGAAACGGGAAGTCGGTCCGACGGATGCCATCCGCATCCGTGATGCCGACGCTGCCCCCGCAACGGTAGGCGAGCATGAGGTGTGACCAGATGCCACTGTGGCCCCAGCGGGTCATGGGAAGGCGTCGCGCCTCGGGCCGAGGGACAACGCTCCCCGGCGCCAGCTCGCGAGCCCGGAGACCGGCCGTCTGCATCATGCTGGTGCCGCGGAGGGCGGACCCCGGTGCAGGATCGCCTCCCGGGCGGCTCTCTACCGCCTCTGTCCTCGAGCGGACCTTTCGCTCAATTCGTCCCGCGGGTGGCGGGACCACGAGGACCCTATGCAATCGTCTCTCCCTGTCTCGGTGCGCCGGCGCTGGCTCGCCTGCGTCTTGCCCCTTGCCATCGCGACCGCGCTCAACGAGCCACTTTGGGCTCAGGTCGAGGATGTGACCAATCTTGAGCCGATCGTTGTCACCGCGACGCGCACGGCGCAGACCGCCGATGAGACCCTGGCCTCGGTGACCGTGATCGACCGCGCCGAGATCGATCGGCGTCAGTCGAAGACGGTCGTCGAGATCCTGCGTGGCCTGCCGGGCATCGCGACGTCCAGTAGCGGCGGGCTCGGGCAGCCGGTCTCGGTCTACCTGCGCGGAACCGAATCGGATCATACCCTGGTGCTGATCGACGGCATCAAGGTCGGCTCGGCGACCATCGGCTCAACCCCCTGGCAGAACATCCCGACCGATCAGATCGAGCGCATCGAGGTGGTGCGCGGCCCGCGCTCGAGCCTCTATGGCTCCGAGGCGATTGGCGGCGTGATCCAGATCTTCACGCGCCGAGGTCGCGGCGGCCCGCTGACCCCGCGCTTGAGCCTCGGCGCCGGCTCGTACAACACCATTCGCACCAGCGGCGGGCTCTCGATGGGCAGCGAGGGCGGCTGGCTCGATGCCAATCTCGGCTTCGAGCAGAGCGCGGGCTTCAATACCTGTTACGGCGAGCCCTTCGTCGGCGGCTGTTTCGTCGATGAGCCCGACGAGGACGGCTACACGAACAAGAACGGCGCCCTCAGCGGCGGCTGGAACCTCTCCGATCGGCTCTCGCTGGAGGCGGATTTCCTGCGCTCGGAGGGGGATGTCGAGTTCGACGGCAGTGCCTTTGCCGGCAACCGCAACGAGACCATCCTGCAGGTCGCGCGGCTGCAGGCCACAGCGCAGCCGCTCGATGCCTGGACTAGCATCGTCGAGATCGGCCGCAGCTGGGACAAGGCACGGGTGTTCTTCGATGACCTGTTCCTCAATCGCTTTGATACCCGCCGCGATAGCCTCGGCTGGCAAAACGATGTCCTTTTTGGCAGCGCGCAGCAGATCACGCTCGGGGTTGATTACCAGCGCGATGAGGTCACGACCAAGCCGACCTTGGCGGAGGATTCGCGCGACAACACCGGCGTCTATGGTCAGTATCTGGGCCGGATCGGACGCACCGATCTGCAGCTCAGTCTGCGTCAGGACGAGGACTCGCAGTTCGGAGGCCATGGTACCGGCAACGCGGCGTTGGGCTACAGCTGGCCGAACGGCCTGCGACTGACCGCGAGCTATGGCACGGCATTCAAGGCGCCGACCTTCAATGAGCTCTACTTTCCCGGCTTCGGCAACCCGAACCTGAAGCCGGAGCAATCCAGGAGTGCCGAGATCGGGATCTCGGGTCAGCATCCCTGGGGGCGTTGGGCGGCGAACCTGTATCAGACCGACGTCGATGATCTGATCACGACGGTTCAGGTCGCCCCGAACCTGTTCCTGCCCGAGAACGTGGATCGCTCACGCATCCGCGGACTCGAGCTCTGGAGCACGGCCGAGCTCGGCGGTTGGATCATGGATGCGAACCTGACCCTGCTTGACCCGCGCAACGAATCCAGCGGCCCGAACGATGGCAAGCTGCTGCCGCGGCGCCCCGAGCAGACCTTCCGGCTCGATGCGGACCGGCAGTTCGGCCGGATCGGGATCGGCGGCACCCTGTTCGTCTCGGGGCGGCGTTTCGATGATGCGGCCAATCGGATTCGGCTCGATGGCTTCAGTCTGGTCGATCTGCGCGCCGACTATGCGTTCACCGATGCGCTGCGGCTACAGGCGCGGGTCGAGAACCTGTTCGATGAGCAGTACGAGACCGTCGCCTACTACAATCAGCCGGGCCGGACGCTCTTGCTGACCTTGCTCTACCAGCCCTGAGGGACTGACCTGCATCACCGGCTTGCCCGCGAGCCGGAAAGCGGCGTCGCGATCTTGGCGCTGTCTTGGCGTGCTCGTGAGGCAGGTCTGTCGCGCCAGGGACCCGTCCCGGGCCTTCTGCGAGATGATGATGAGAGTTGTTGATGCCAGAGACTGAAGACCACACCCCTGGGCGCCGTTGCATCCTCATCCTTGGCGGCGTGCGCTCCGGCAAGAGTCGGCTCGCCGAGCGCTTGGCGCAAGACTCGGCGCTGCCGGTGACCTATGTGGCCACGGCGAGGGCGAGCGATGACGAGATGCGAGCGCGCATCGACGCGCATCGGCAGCGCCGACCCGCGCATTGGGCCTTGATCGAGGAGCCATTGGCGCTGCCGGCGGTATTGGAAGCGGCCTGCACGAGCGGGCGCTGTGTGCTGGTCGAATGCCTCACGCTCTGGCTCGCGAATCTGCTCTGGGCCGAGGAGGACGGCCGCCTCGAGACCGAGCTGGCGGCCTTGGACGCCTTGCTGCCAAGGCTCCAAGGACAGGTCATCTTCGTCGGCAACGAGGTCAACATGGGCGTGATCCCGGTCAACGATCTGGCCCGGCGCTACGGTGATCTGGCCGGCAATCTGCATCAGCGCATCGCCGCGCAGGCCGAGCAGGTGGTGCTGACCCTAGCCGGTCTGCCGCTGGTGCTGAAGGGGGCCCCGTTGTCAGCGCCCTGACCGCCCCGACCGCCCCGACCGCCATGATCGCGATCCTCGCGCCGCACCGTTCGCCAGAGCGAGCGGGGCCACCGTCACGCTCAGGTCGCGAGCGGAGATCCGCGGACGTCGGACGCTGATCTCGAGGCGCACCCTCAGCGCTCAGCGGCCTCTCGGGCGCGCGGGTTGCTGGATATCGCCGCTTGCGGGGGCCACTCTCTGCAGTCATCCGCATCTCTGACCGAGCGAGGTCCTTATGCCTGAGACGCACGCGAACGCTGCCCGAGCGAGTCATGGCGCGCGCAATCGGCTCGCCGAGGCGACCAGCCCCTACCTCCAGCAGCACGCCGCAAACCCCGTCGACTGGTGGCCCTGGTGCGAGGAGGCGCTGGCACTGGCGCGCGCCGAGGACAAGCCGATCTTGCTCTCGATTGGCTACTCGGCCTGCCATTGGTGCCATGTGATGGCGCACGAGTCGTTCGAGGACGAGACCACGGCGAAGCTGATGAACCGTCTCTTCGTGAACATCAAGGTCGATCGAGAGGAGAGGCCCGACCTCGACAAGATCTATCAGACCGCACATCAGCTCCTGGCCCAGCGCGGCGGCGGCTGGCCGCTAACGGTGTTCCTGACCCCAGATGATCTGGCGCCATTCTTCGCCGGTACCTACTTTCCGAAGACGCAGCGCCACGGGCTGCCGGCGTTCCAGGAGCTGCTGATCGGCGTTGAGCGGGCCTATCGAGAGCAGCGCGAGACGATTCGGGAGCAGAACGACTCGCTGCGTGACGCCCTAGCACAGCTCGATGGTGAGCCGGGCGAGACGCTCAGCGATCTGGCGCCGATCGATCAAGCACGCCGGCAGCTCGCCGGCAGCTTCGACAAGGCCCACGGTGGCTTCGGCCGCGCACCCAAGTTTCCGCACCCGACCAACCTGGAGCTGCTGCTGCGCCATTATGCGTCCACTGCTGCGGCTGGCAGCGCCGACCTGCAGGCACGTGGGATGGCCTTGTTCACGCTCGAGCGGATGGTGCGCGGTGGGATGAATGATCAGCTCGGCGGTGGCTTCTGTCGCTACTCGGTCGATGATCAGTGGATGATCCCGCACTTTGAGAAGATGCTCTACGACAACGGGCCGCTGCTCGCGCTCTGCTGCGACGCCTGGCAGCTCAGTGGCGAGGCGGTCTTCCGCGATGCCGCGCTCGGGACCGCCGATTGGGTCATCGCCGAGATGCAAGCCGAGGACGGCGGCTACTTCTCGGCGCTCGACGCCGACAGCGAGGGCGAGGAGGGCCGTTTCTATGTCTGGGACCGAGACGAGATTGCTGCCGTCCTGAGTGCCGATGAGCTCGCGCTCACCCGCGCGCTCTTTGGGCTAGACCGTCCGCCGAACTTCGAGGGCCGTTGGCATCTACACGGCTACCAGACCTTGGGCGAGGTCGCCGCCGAGCAGGGGCGCACGCCCGAGGCGGCCGCGGCCTGTTTAGACAGCGCCAAGGCCAAGCTGCTCGCCGCGCGCGCCGAGCGCATTCGGCCCGCGCGCGACGAGAAGGTGCTGACCGCCTGGAACGCGCTGATGGTCAAGGGCATGCTGCGCGCGGGCCGGCTGCTGGCCCGCGACGACTATTTGGCCTCGGCCGATCGCGCGCTGGCCTTCATCCGCGAGCGGCTCTGGCGTGATGGCCGGCTGCTTGCGACCTACAAGGATGGCAAGGCGCACCTGAATGCCTATCTGGACGACTACGCCTTCCTGCTCGATGCATTGCTGGAGCGCCTGCAGACGCGCTTCCGACCGGCCGATCTCGACTGGGCGCAGGCGCTGGCGGAAGTGCTACTGAGCCAGTTCCAGGACGAGGCCAAGGGAGGCTTTTACTTTACCAGCGCCGATCACGAAGCCCTGCTACAGCGACCGAAGGCGTTGGCCGATGAGTCCATGCCATCCGGCAACGGGATCGCCGCGCTCTGCCTGCAGCGGCTTGGGCATCTGCTCGGCGAGCCTCGTTATCTCGAGGCGGCGGCGCGCACCTTGGCTGCCGCCGCGGAGCCGGTTCGCCGCCTGCCCTATGCGCATGCCACGCTGCTGATGGCGCTCGATGAGCAGCTGCGCCCACCGGAGCTGATCGTGATTCGTGGGGGTGCGTCTGGCGGCGAGGCGCTCGACGACTGGCAACGGCTGGCTCAGCAGGACTACGCGCCGCGCCGACTGACGCTGGCGATTCCGGCCGAGGTCACCGCGCTACCGCCGGCCTTGGCCGCAATGCAGGCCGGCGAGCGGGTGCGGGCCTATCGCTGTCAGGGCACTCGATGTGAGGCGCCGATCGAGGGGCTCGAGGCGTTCAAGAGGGCCTTGGCAATGGCGGATCGCGGTGACCCGGGTGCTACGCCTGGGCCCCGGTCACCGGGGTGAGCGGAT
>CAZTYV010000118.1:0-12111 GCA_964617675.1 uncultured Halochromatium sp.
GCGCTGGAGCGCATCGATCTGCGCGCGCATCTCTTCCTTCGCCGATTCGATCTCTGCGAGCTGCACCTCAAGGGCCTCCGCTGGCAGCTCCACGCGCTCGCCGAGATAGGCGATGCGCTCGGCCAGCAACGCCTGGCTGGTCTCCGCCAGAAGGTCTTCCTGGCGCGCCAGCTCGAGGGCGCGCTCGGCGGCGGCAAGCGCTTGTCGTGCCAAGATCTCGTTCAGGCGCGCCCGTTCGAGCTCCTCGGCGAGCGCGTCACGCCTCGCCGGGTCACTGCCCTCGGCCTCGGCACTGGCCAGTTGATCGCGAGCCGTGCGACGCTCCCGAACGGCTGCGCTCAGCGCCTTCTCAGCCGCAACCTGTCGCCGTTCCGCGGTCACCGCACGGGTCTCGGCGACCTCTTCCATCGACTCCTTCAGCAGCGATTCGGCCCGCGCCTGATCCAGCTGCGAGACCGGAAACGGTGGCTCCAGCGACAGCCCCTGCTCCTCGATCAGATCGAGCCGCTGCCGCAGGCCGGCGAGCTCTTGCTCAGACTCCGTGAGGCGGCCGGCCAGGGTCGCATTGCGCTGCACAGCCAAACGCATCTCACGCAGCAGCTCCAAGCGTTGCTCGATGGCAGCGGCCCGGGCCTCAAGGAGGCTCAGCTCGGTCTCGGATGCAGCGGACACGGCTGCATCAGCCTCGGCGGCGTCAACCGACCCGTCCGAATCGACGCCGCTTCCCGCGCTGGCCTCAGCGGCAGCCGAGCGCTCGCTGGCCTCAGCGATCTCCGCCTGTGCCGCCTCGAGCGCGGCGGTCTTCTCAGCGATGCGCGCATCGATCAGCTCGAGCGTCTTCTGAAAATCGTCAGGCGAGCGCATCGGTTGTGGAAGGTCGGGCAGCCCCACCAATGCAGGATCAAACGCGGGCGCTTGCCCCTCGCCCGCCGCTTGGCTCGCCTGTGCCGACGGCTCAGCAGATGCGGTCGGCTCAGCCGCCTCGTCGCCCTCGCGCACTGCCGGTTCAGCGCTCGTGCCCGCGTCGGACTCGGACGTCGACTGCGCTTGCGCCGCCAGGCTCATTGGCAACAGCAGCCAGAGAGAGAGGAGTAGGACCGTGAGGGACCGATGTACAGGCATAACGTCGTCGGAGGTCTTTCGGGGTCGAAACCGTCTGAACCCGGCCGGCGCGAGCCAAGCGAGTCAGCGCAATCGGGTCGAAATTAAAACAACAGTTTATCGTCGCAGGATCAGGAGCCGCAACCGCACCCATGGGCTGCAACGCTGGCAAGGAGGCCTTTCTTGGCCGCGCAAACAATGTTGTTTTCTTCCGCGTCTGCGGCTCGCCGATTCACAGCGCGGGGCACTCAGGCCCACGAGAGCACCTGATCTCGCCCGATGATCAGTAACAGGCTAACGGCGAATCCAATCAGCAAGAGACCGATGTAGGCCATGAAGAAGACCCGCTCGGAGGCAGCCCCATAGAACCGCTTACCAGCCAGGCTGCCAGCCAAGGTCACCGGGAGGAGCGCAATGGCGGCCCCGCCGTTGCCAAGGTGTAGAATCCCGAGCAGCAGTAAGGGCACGAGCTTCAAGAGATTCTGCACCAACAGGAAGTCCAGCTGAGCGGCAACGAAACGCGCTTTCTCGACCCCATGGCGCAGGAAGTAGACGGTCAACAACGGCGAGCCGGAGTTGGCGACGGTTTGACTAATGCCGAGCCCAGTGCCAACAAGAAAGATGCCGAAGGGGCGTGGCGGCCCGGCGCCACCACCCAAGCGCGCGATCTTATCCCGAGCCGCCATCAGCGTGACATAGATCAGCGACAGGGCCGCCACCACCAGCTCCAGGCGCCGATGGACCCGCGCGATCTCGCCCTCCGACACCATGAGCCAAAGCAGGAGCCCGCCAAGGACCGTGCCGAGGAACGCCGCTGGCAAGAGCGGGCGGAGGAGATCGCGCCCTGCCTCGCCGCGATGTTGCCAAACGCCAAGCACCGCCGAGGGCAACATGAGCACGGCGACCACGGCAAGACCGTCGGCCGCGCCGAGCGCAAAGACCATCAGGGGTGAGACCACGAAGCCGCCCGTGCCCAGACCACTCCGGGCGAAGCCAAGCAAGAAGGCCGCGAGTACGGCCAAGGCCACCGCAAGCCCCGGGATGGGCTGTTCGACGAAGGCTGTGGTGAGAAACATGGGTGTCGGTCAACGCGCCCCGACGGAGCTCAATGATCGTTCGCCTCCGGAGAGACCTTGCCCCGGAAGATCCAGTACACGGCCAGGGTGTAGACCAAGATCACCGGCAGCACGACCAGCCCGATGCCATAGAACAGGAAGCTCAGCGATGCCTGGGGCGCTGCGGCCTGCTCAACGCTGAGGTGATAGGGCACGATCCAAGGCCAGAAGCTGCCGGCCAGCATCGCGAAGGCGGTGACGAACAGCGATGAGCCCATCAGCCAGGGCAGCCAGTCGCGTCGGGCCTCGACACCGCGCAGCAAGCCCCAGGCGGCAGCGCTCGCCAGCAACGGGAAGACGAACAGCCAGGGCTCGGCGAGCCAGCGCCGCACCACGTCGAAATCGCCAATCAGCGTCGCCACAAGGGCCAGCGCAACAAAGCCGATCACCCCCTTCATCAGTCGCGGCAGCCACGTGTAGGCCCAGTCCCGCAGCGACCCCTCGGTCTTCAAGACCAGCCAGCCAGCGCCAAGCAACGCGTAGCCCATTACCAGCCCCAAGCCGCACAGGACTGGGAACGGGGCAAGCCAATCGAAGGGGCCACCGACGAAGCGACCACCCTCCACCGCGATACCGGCGACCATGGCGCCGATTGCCGCCCCCTGAACGAAGGCGGCAAGGATCGAGCCGAGGATGAAGCCCAGGTCCCAGAGCCAGCGGTGACGCTCGTCCTTGTAGCGGAACTCGAAGGCGACACCGCGCAGGATCAGCGCCACGAGCAGGAGCGCGACGGGCAGATAGAACGCCGAGAGGAAGATCGCGTAGACCACGGGGAAGGCCCCGAAGAGCACGGTGCCGACGATCACCAGCCAGGTCTCGTTACCATCCCAGACTGGCGCGATCGAGCCCATCATCTGCTGGCGGTGCGCCTCGTCGGCGTTGACGGCAAAGAGGATACCCACCCCAAGATCGAAGCCATCAAGGAGCACGTAGACCAGGATCGCGAAGGCGAGGACGCCAGCCCAGAACAACGGCAGCGTGAACGGAAGCTGCTCGATCATGGTGCACCTCCGTCGATGCCGGGTTGCAACCGCGGTCTCGACCCCGCGATGACCGATGCGGCTGAACCGCCAGTTGGCACCGGTTGCGAGCCGCCAAGCGCCAGCGGCCGCCCTGGTGTCAGGCCTTTGCGAGCGGATGCCTGAGCGGCGGTTGACACGGCGCCCCCGGCGCCAGGCGCACCAGTCGCGCCGGGCGTCGGCAACTCAGCCTCGAGCGGTCCCTCGCGCAGCAGTCGATAGAGGTACAGGGTGCCCGCCGAGAAGATCAGCGTATAGACCAGTACGTACGCGCTCAACGAGGTCAGCGCGGCACTACTCGAGAGGCTCGGCGTGACGGCATCGGCCGTGTGCATGGCCCCGAAGATCACCCAGGGCTGGCGGCCCACCTCGGCGGTCAGCCAGCCCGTGAGCACGGCGACGAAGCCGCTCGGCCAGGCGAGGAAGGTGGCCCAGAGGAACCAGCGCGGCCGCGTGCTCGGGTCGCGCAGTCGGCCGCGGCTCATCAGCCAGACCCCGCCCCAGGATAAGGCCAGCATCACGACACCGAGGCCGACCATGACGCGGAAGGCATAGAAGGGGATCAGGAACGGCGGCCGATCCTCGGGCGGCACCGTCACGATCCCGGGCTCTTCGGCGCTGAAATTGCCCTGATCGACGAAGCTCCCGAGGTAAGGCAGCGCGATCTCGAAGCGATTGCGCTCCTCGGCGAGGTCGGGCCAGGCCAGCAGGATCAGCCGTGCCGGCTGCTCGGTCTGCCAGCGGCCCTCGATGGTGGTGAACTTGCTCGGCTGATGCTCCGCGGTGTACTCACCGTTGAGATGACCGTAGCCGATCTGAATCGGCGTCAGCACCGCGGCGATACCGAGCCCCATCGCCAGCATCACCCGCGCCTCGGCCAGATGGCGGCCACGCAGCAGGTACCAGGCGCCAGTCGCGGCAACACAAAAGGCGGTCGTCAGGTAGGCGCCAAGCAACATGTGCGGGAAGCGCACCCAGAGTACCGGGTCGAGCAGGATCTCGGCCCAGTCCTTGGGCACGAAGCTGCCGTCGACCAGCTCGTAACCGACGGGCACCTGCATCCAGGTGTTGTTGGCCATGATCCAAAAGGCCGAGAAGGTGGTGCCCAGCGCGACCATCAGGGTCGAGAGGAAATAGGCCCAGCGTGGCACCCGCTCGCGGCCGAACAGCAGCACGCCGAAGAAGGTGGCCTCGAGCAGGAAGGCGGTGAAGGATTCATAGGCTAGCAGCGGCCCTTGGATCGGGCCCGCGCGCGTCGAGAGCTCGCTCCAGTTGGTGCCAAACTGGAAGGCCATCACCAGCCCGGACACCACCCCAAGGCCGAAGGCAACGGCGAAGACCTTGAGCCAGAAATCGAACAGCCGCCGGTACACAGGCCGGCCGGTGACGAGCGACAGCCCTTCCAAGGTCGCCAACCAGGCCGCGAGGCCGATGGTGAAGGCCGGGAAGATGATATGGAACGAGACGGTAAAGGCGAACTGTAGCCGCGAGATCGAAACCGGATCGATATCCATAGTGGCGCTTTACGAAGTCAATTAGCCGAGCTTATCCGCTCTCGTGAATTGTCCAGTCACCGATCGCGACTGGACAAGTGCTCTCAGATCTTAACGGTCTCGGCAGACCATTCGGCTAGGGGTAGCCCCCAGTTCGGCATGCGGCCATGGTGCGCGAAGAACATCTCCTTATAGGCCAACTTCTGCGCATAGGGAAGGTGGCCCATGCGCAATTCTTGGATGTCGCCACCGAACCACGAGGTCGCATGGATATAGAAGGCCTTGCCACCACCCATATCCCCGATGCAAACAACCTCCGGCATCCATGGCTTATCCGCTTCCTCCGGCGTCATCTTTCCAACCCGCTTAGCGATCTGTCGACCTACGACCTCTGTCTCCTGATGACCGATAGCACCGAGCTTGGGAACCGTGAGCGCCGCGGCGTCGCCACAAGCAAAGACCTCTGGATAATCGGGATTGGACATCTGCATGTCGGTCACGATGAAGCCGACCTCATCTGCAATCGGCAGACCCTTCAAGAAGGCATGAGGCTTCCAATTTGGAAAGACGATCTTCAGCTCGGCCGGCAGTTGGCGTCCATCGCGGAACTCAATCCCATCCGCGGTTAGCCTCTGGATGCCTTCGGTCTTGTTGATATACCCAAAGCCCATCTTGCCAGCAACGTCGAGGAGCTGCCCGACGACCTTCTCGCCCGCATCTTCGGCGATCAAGCCCGCCGGCGTAAACATGGTGATGTTCTTGGCGCTGCCCTTGCCATGCTCGGTCAGCCAGTGGGCGAGGGCCAGCGAGACCTCGACCGGTGGTCCCTCGCAGGCCGCCAGCGCGGTCTTGAGCCAAGCGGGCCGCCCCCGCGTACCCTGCTCGAAGCGATCGGAGCCGACCACGATGGGCCCACCTTGATAGGCGTCCTTCAGATAGCTGATCAGCCGGTTGGCATGGAAGGCATCGGTGACGGTGTGACCGTATTCGGCGAACCCTTCGATCTCGTCGAATGCGAGCCGGGCGCCAAGGGCGATCACAAGAAAATCGTAGGCGAGATGATAGGCCGGGGCTCCGGGACGCTCACTGGGGCACACCTCGACCCGCCGGTTGTCAAGATCGATCCCCAAGACCTCGGCCTGCTGGAAGCCGACACTGTCCCGGGCGAGCGTCTCGACGAGAGGCATGTTCATCGTCACCGCTGGGTCCCGGCCCTCGAAGATCTCAAGCGGAATGTTCGGGATATAATCCAGGTAGGCTTTCCGGTCGACGACCGTGATCTCGACCGCATCGCCGGCGAAGTCCCGAATCTTTTGGGCTGCGCCAAGGCCTGCAAAGTTGCCGCCCAGGATCAACACGTGTGGTTTACTTGCCACCTTTACCTACTCCCATCTTGGTCGCTCACTGAAAACCTTTATCACAGGCCGTTACGAGGGCGCGCGATGCCTCGCTTCAGCCTTATCGTTAACCAAGCTGGACCGAACGTCAATGTCCTAAATTGGATAACCGGAAGAGTGGGCCGTCACGAAATGTCAGGTCAAAATCGCGGAATCGCACCTGCAAAATGTCAATATCAAGACGAGCCTGATAGATTACTGTCATAAGGATGTCATTATACCGAGGGTGATTCGACAATCAGCCCAAGCGCAAGCGGGTTATGCCCGTAACCAGCTTGGCGGACTCAAGGTTGCCCCGTGGCCCGGCTTAGGAGGCACGATCGGTGCACAATCTGCTTCAGATGAAACCCGAGAGCCGCGCGGCATTCGAGAGGCTGCGCGATCGACATGCAACCCGAGTCGCCGAGCGCTGCGAGCCGCACGAGGCCGAGATGTTGTGGCTGAGAGCGGAACGTTGGTTCGAGGATGCGCACCGACCCTTCCTCGCGCTCTACGGCGACCGCGAAGACGCCAAAGCGCAAGCCGACGCAATCTTCGACTGCGTCGTCGAAGGCTACCTGGCCCGTCCCGAACCGCTGCGGCTGTTAGACCTGGAACGGCTGCTCGCGCCGGACTGGTTCGAGCGGCCTAACATGGTCGGCTACGTCTTCTATCCGCAGCGCTTCGCCGGCACGCTGCGCGATGTTCAGAGCAGGCTCGATTACCTGCAAGAACTGCACATCAGCTACCTGCACATCATGTCGCTGCTAAAGCCACGCCCGGGCGAGAACGATGGCGGCTACGCCATCATGGACTATCGCAGCATCGACCCTCAGCTCGGCACACTCGACGACCTTCATGCGTTGACCGCAGCCCTGCGCGAGCGCGGTATCGCGCTCTGCGTGGACTTGGTGCTGAACCACACCGCCGCCGAGCACGACTGGGCCGAGCGAGCGCGCGGCGGCGAGGCCCAGTATCTCGACTACTACCACACCTTCATCACTCGCGACCTCCCAGACGCCTACGAACAATCCTTACCGGAGATCTTCCCCGAAGAGGCGCCCGGCAACTTCACCTTTGTGCCGAATATGGCTGGCACCGGCCGCTGGGTCTGGACCACCTTCAACCGCTACCAGTGGGATCTGAACTACAACAATCCGGCGGTGTTTCGCGAGATGCTCGCGATCATGTGCTTTCTCGTTAACCAGGGGATCGACGTGCTGCGGCTCGATGCCGCGCCCTTCCTATGGAAACGGATGGGCACGAATTGCCAGAATCAGCCGGAGGTGCAACTGCTGATCGAGGCCTATCGCGCGTTGATGCGCGTCGTTGCACCAGCCGTCATCTTCAAGGCCGAAGCAATCGTGCCACCCGACGACCTGCTTCGCTATATCGGCGTCGAGGCTACGGCCGGCCGGCGCTGTGAGCTGGCCTACAACAACCAGTTCATGGTCAACCTTTGGAGCGGTCTCGCCACGCGTAAGGCGAGCCTGGCCACGGCCGCCATGCACATGGCGCCGCGGCTGCTGCTTGGCGCGACAGCCATCCACTACGTGCGCTGCCACGACGACATTGGCTGGGCGATGAGCGATGAGACACTGCGCGAGATCGGCGAAGACCCGCAGGCGCATCGGCAGTTTCTCAACGAATTCTATACCGGGCGTTTCCCCGGCTCGTTCGCACGCGGCGACACCTTCCAATTCAACCCCACCACCGGCGACACCCGGATCAGCGGCACCACGGCCTCATTGGCAGGGTTGGAGCAGGCCATCGAGCATAAAGACACGGCCGAGATCGATCTTGCTATCCGCCGCATTCTCCTAGTCTACGGCCTGATACTCGGCCGCGCCGGGATTCCGCTCATCTACATGGGCGATGAGCTCGGCATGCTGAACGATCCAAGCTATCGGGGTGACCCGGAGAAGGCCCATGACAGTCGCTGGCTCCATCGCCCGACGATGGAGTGGACGAAGGCCGCGCGGCGCCATGATCCAGCATCGATCGAAGGGCGGCTGTTTAGCGGGATCAAGCGCTTGATCGAGGTGCGTCGTTCCCACCCCCACACGCACAACTTCGGCCTCTTTCACCCGCTGTGGAGCGACAACGCCCATGTGCTGGCCTTCGCCCGACACCGCCATGATGGCCATCTCCTGGTGCTAGCCAATTTCAGTGAGCAGCCACAGTCGGTGCAAGGCGACCTACCCCATTACGCCGGATTGCGCGGGGAGCTGACCGACCTGCTGAGCGACAACCTTGCCAGAGACGCAAACGGCCGTCTTCAGCTCCCAGCCTATGGCCTGCGCTGGCTTGCCGGCCAAGGTCGTCTCTGATCGACGCCGGAGCCAAAGGGCGCAGCGGCCCAGGCAGCAAACTACAGATCCGCTCAGCTCTGCAGCGCCAGCATCCGCGTCAGATAAAACGGCTCAACGGGACCGATAACGACCTCGGCACCCACTGCACCAGCGGCACGTAAGAAGCGCGGATCGAGGTGCGAGTTCTCATGATCCCAGACCGACTCCCAAACGCCGTGCATGAGGTAGGCTCGCAATCGACCGTCCGGGTGCGCATTGCGGAGGATCTCAGTGGAGAGAGCCCGGTGGTAAGCGCGGTTATCCTTAGACCCGGGCTGACCAACACCCTCGGGATCATCCTGGGGCTGAAAGGTATTTTGCGCCACGTCCAACAGCGCGCCCACCCTAGACTCGAAAGCCTCGCCGCCAGCATCGAGCGTCATCACATGGTTTTCGACGGTCACGGTCTCTCGCTCTGGGTGATCAACAGGCCGGCGCAAAAAGTCAACGATCGCCTCGTTTGACCGATAGATGCCCTCGCGATCGCCAGCGGCGACGGTTTGAAAAATCCCTCGGTAGGCTGCCAGCTCCCGAGACCGCAGATCAGGTGCCGCATGCAGCCAGGGCCCGATCTGGGCGGCGAAGCCGTCCTCCAAGCCGGCCGCGGCGGCGGTGTCAGCGTTCTCGAAGCGCACGAATAGGCTGTAGAAGTAGGGCAGTGTGCCCGCTGCCACCCCATCAAGATAGGCGGTCGCTAACATACCCTTGTAGGCCTCGGGATAGTTTTTCACCATGGTCGAGTCGCCGCTCATCTGCTTGAGCGCTAGGTGAATAAACCCCTTTGTAGCGCGCAACGACCCAGCCAGTGTGTCAACGGCGGCGAGGAATGCGTCGTGCTGCGCTGGCACCACTCGGAGCTCGGCGTACAGGGTAACGGCGCCTTCAAGCCCACGCAGTGCCGCAGCGCCCCAGGGCGCGTCGGTCGAGGCGAGCCGAACGATGGGGCTCGAAGCGGTTAGCGCTGAAACACCTGTCATGTCGATCTCCACAATCGTTACCGAGGAAAGGCGGCCCAAGCGACCGAAGCGGTCAAACCGTTCGCACCCCGCTTCAGCCAACATCCGCGCAAAAAACAATCGTTTTACGGTATGGTTCGCGCGGGAGCCCAGGTACGACATCTCTGATCAGGTTTCGAGCCGATTCGCCGCAGCGACCCGATCGCTTCTGCTGACCGAGATCCTGCACACTCTCGGCAGCGGCGGCACTGCGCTTGCGCAAATCGAGAGCACTGCCGCTGCTGGGCGGTATCCCTAGCGCGTGGCATCGAAGAGGAGCCCTCAATGTGTACATCGCTCGTCTATCGCGACTCGGCTGGAAAAGCCTATTTCGGACGGACGCTTGAGCTCACGGTTGATCTGCCCTATCGGATCGCCTGGTTTCCCGCGGGTTGCTCGCTGCGCTCGCAGATCGCGGATCATCCGCCGGTAAGGGTCACGACCCGCTATGGCGTGCTGGCGATAACGATGCCTGCGCGGCTGCCGGCAAAGGATGCTCGCATAGACCCGATGGATCTCAAGGTCTTGGAGGGGCTGAACGATCAGGGTCTGACCTTCAGTCTGCTCTCTTATCCGATGGCGGCAGGGGTCGAGGCGCCCGTCCCGCAAGAGACCGCCGTGCTGTCGGCGTCCGACCTTGGGCTCTGGGCGCTGGGCCAGTTCGGCTGCGTGGCCGAAGTGAAAGCCGCGCTGGCCACCCAGCCGGTGATGTTGGAGTCGCTCGCGATGCTGGGTGGCGTGGTATCGCCCTTTCATTACCTGGTGAACGATGCCAGCGGCGCCTCCTTCGTCATCGAGTTTCACAAGGGCGAGATGTCGGTCTACGACAACCCAGTGCGCGTGTTGACCAACGCGCCTCGCTTCGACTGGCATTTGACGAACCTCGACAACTACACCTTCCTCAGCAATGTCGATCGACCGACGGCCGCCTTTGGCGACTACCACGCAGCGCAGCCGGACTCCGGCGTCGCAACCTCGGGCTTGCCCGCCTCCAACACCTCGGTCGGGCGCTTCGTACGAGCCGCCTTCTACGCACAGTACACCGAGAAGGCGAATGCGCCGGACCGGGCCGTGACGACACTTGCCCATGTGATGAACAACTTCGACCGGCCGCGAGGAGTGACCATCGACCTGCCCGAGGCCGGAAGCGGCCATCTCGAGGTACAGGGGCTCGATGCACCGGGCGGTGGCGCCGCGACTGAATTCACCTGCTGGACCAGTATCTCCGACCTGGACCGCAGGCTGTTCTTCCTGCGGGCTTACGACAGCCTCAACTACACCCGCTTCAACCTCGCTGCCCTTGCCGGCGAGAACCGGCCGCTGGTCTTGCCGATTCAAGGACTGAGCAACGATGCGGCGGAGGGTACCGCAGCGCTGCTAGCGTCTGCGGGTGTTTAAGCCGGATATCCGTCAGATCGCGACCAAACTCACTGGCATAACTTGGGCCGATTGTCGGCTCGATGCTGGGCGCTGAGTCGCGGAGCTAATATTTTGCGACGGCAAAGTCGTGTCAGCTGTCGATCCTGATTGTGCACTGATCGAGCATTTTGGCCTACTGGAGGACCCTCAAGACCAAGCCAAGGCGCCGTAAATAATGGATACGATCGTGATGGCTATGGGGGCGGCTCTCTAGGGCAGCTCCAAAGCCGATAATCCGATCCATCAGGAGCGTCGCTTGGGTGGCGGCACTGACACCCGACGCTCCGCACTACGCCCATCGCTCTGAGCCAGAGCAGTCCGGGTTTGCCCATGCGGCAGGCATCTCCACTTTCCATGGGGGCTCAGCCGGGTGCGCCTGCGCCGGCCACCGGTCGCCCTGCTCTACGCCAACCGGGAGACCCAGGACGCCTTGGATTTCCTATGTGTCCGCCGCTCTGCCGACAACGCCCATCCTTAGGGCAAATGTGATGACCGTGCAGACCTCAGGGGAGCCTCACTCGGGATCAGGGCAATTGCATCAACCAGGCCTAATATTTAGCTTTACCCATACCTGGCGTTTGCTCGGCAGGTCCGGTTCCTCGAACAAGGGTTTGGCGAGATAGCGTTCATCCCAGCCGGCTTTCAGGCGCCTGTTTTGGATGCCGAGCTTGGTCGGGTCGTTCTTAAGGCGGTTCAGCGCGATGTGGCGCAGCACGGCCAGGTTCTCGCGAACGCGCGGCTCATCCTCGCGGAAGACGACATCGAGACTCCAATGCAGCTGATTTTCTACCGTCCAGTGGCTGCGCAAGGCGCGGGCAAAGGTCTCGGCATCAGCGCCGATGCTGCCGATATAGAAGCGCGTCTCCTGGATGAGGGTGCCGTTGAGCTCGCGGGTCGACTCGACCATGCCGATCATGTCCAACCCCTTCCACAGGTCGCGTCGCTTAACCCCCTCAAGGCTGGCCAAGGTCCGGTAACGACGGGTCTCGCGCCGACAAACTTTATCGGACGATCAAGCAAGGCTGACGAGGAGGACCCGCGCAGCCACAGACAACGCAGCATCGTTGGCCGACTGCACCGGCTCGTGGCGCGCACAGCCCAGATGCCGACAGGACGACGGGAAACCCGCCGGCGTCAGCGTGTGACGGAGCGTCGAATTGTCGCGATGCCGTAAACAAGCGTGGTGACCAGATTCACGCCGGCCAACAACGCGAACATCACCTTGAAGGACTCCGGCGGATG
>CAZTYV010000119.1:0-12024 GCA_964617675.1 uncultured Halochromatium sp.
ATCTGGAGGCGCTCGATTTCCAGAAGGAGATCGTCAAGATCCACACCGTCTACGGTGGCAAGAATCCGCATCCAAACTGGTTGGTCGGCGGCATGCCCTGCGCCATCAACGTCGACGAGGTCGGCGCCGTCGGCGCGGTCAACATGGAGCGGCTGAACCTGGTCTCCGGCATCATCGATCGGACCATCGACTTCATCGACCGGGTCTACATCCCTGACCTGCTCGCGATCGCGTCGTTCTATAAGGATTGGACCTATGGCGGTGGGCTCAGCAGCCAGTCGGTGATGTCCTACGGCGATATCCCGGATCACGCCAATGACAATTCGGCCAGCAACCTGCTGATGCCGCGCGGGGCCATCATCAACGGCGATCTTTCCAAGATCCACGAGGTCGACCTGCGCGACCCCGAGCAGATCCAGGAATTCGTCGACCATTCCTGGTTCCGTTATGACGACGAGACCAAGGGACTGCACCCCTGGGATGGCGTCACCGAGCCTCACTATCAGCTCGGCCCGAACGCGAAGGGCACCTCGACCCGCATCGAGGCGGTCGACGAGGGCGCCAAGTACTCCTGGATCAAGGCGCCGCGCTGGCGTGGTCATGCGATGGAGGTCGGGCCGCTGGCGCGCTACATCATCGGCTATGCGCAGGGCAATCCAGAGTACAAGGAGCCGGTCGATAAACTGCTGACCGATCTCGGCCTGCCTGTCACGGCGCTCTTCTCCACGCTCGGGCGCACTGCCGCGCGCGGGTTGGAAGCCTCCTGGGCGGCGCACAAGATGCGCTATTTCCAGGACAAGCTGGTCGCCAACATCAAGGCCGGCGACACCGCCACCGCCAACACCGAGCACTGGGAGCCGCGCTCCTGGCCCAAGCAGGCCAAGGGGGTCGGCACCACCGAGGCGCCGCGCGGCGCGCTCGGCCACTGGGTCACCATCGAGAAAGGCAAGATCGACAACTACCAGGCCGTGGTGCCGACCACCTGGAACGGCTCGCCGCGCGATCCGCAGGGCAACATCGGCGCCTTCGAGGCGGCGCTGATGAATACGCCGTTGGCCAAGGCCGATGAGCCGCTCGAGATCCTGCGCACCCTGCACAGCTTCGATCCCTGCCTGGCCTGCTCGACGCATGTGATGGCGCCGGACGGTCAGGAAATGACCCGCATCAAGGTGCGCTAGGAGGTTGCCGATGAGTACCACATCAGAAGACTTCCTGAGCGAGAAGGGGCGCCAGAAACGCCGCGCCGGCATCCCGGTCACAAAGCGCACCGCGGTCTACGTCTACCAGGCACCGTTGCGGGTCTGGCACTGGGTCAACGCGCTCTCGATCACGGTGCTGGCGATCACCGGCTGGTTCATCGCCAATCCGTTGCCGACGGTCTCCGGCGAGGCCAGCGATCATTTCGTGATGGGCTATATCCGCTTCTTCCATTTCGCCGCCGGCTATGTGTTCGCGGTCGGCTTCCTGTTCCGGATCTACTGGGCCTTCGTCGGCAACCGCTACTCGCGCCAGCTGTTCACCCTGCCGTTCTGGCGACGCAGCTTTTGGAGTGAGCTCTGGCACGAGGTGCGCTGGTACGCGTTCAAGGAGCCCGAGCCGCACAAGTACTACGGCCACAATCCGCTCGCGCATCTGTTCATGGTCGTCATCATCACCGTCTTCGTGATGCTGCACGTCTACACCGCGATCCGTGAGGACGTGATGTCGCGTCAGAGCCTGATCAGCACCATGATCAGCGGCTGGCGCATGTTTAAGGATGATCGGCCGTGAGGAAGTGAGGAAGTGAGGAAGTGAGGAAGTGGTGCGTCAGGTGTGGGGGAGTGCTGAATGGGGAGTGGTGAATGACATGAAGAGAGTGGCGAGTGCTGAGTGGGGAGTGGCGACTGATTCCGTTGCGGGACCGGCTCGGGAGGCGCGGGTACTGCTGCTGGGGATCGGCAATCTGCTGTGGGCGGATGAGGGGTTCGGCGTGCGCTGTATTGAGGCGCTGGCGTCGCGGTATCGCTTCGGGCCAAATGTGACCTTGCTCGATGGCGGCACCCAGGGTCTCTATCTGGTCGATCAGGTGCGTACCGCCGATGTGCTGGTGGTCTTCGATGCGGTGGATTATGGGTTGGCGCCGGGGACGCTGAAGCGGGTTGAGGGTGACGAGGTGCCGCGCTTCCTTGGGGCCAAGAAGATGAGCCTGCATCAGACCGGCTTTCAGGAGGTGCTGGCGCTGGCCGATCTGTTCGGCGACGCGCCAGAGCGGTTGTTGCTGATCGGCGTGCAGCCGGTGGAGCTGGAGGACTTCGGCGGCAGCCTCAGGCCCGAGGTCAAGGCGGCGGTCGCCCCAGCGATTGCAATGGCCCTGGACTACCTGGCTGGGCTCGGCGTCCAGCCGCTGCCGATCTCGGACCCGCGCGTCGGCCCGCGGCGCGCGCCAGGCCCATACCCGGGTATGAGCCCTCGCCCAGACCCAGAGGCAGACCCAGACGCAGACCCAGACGCGATCGGCCTCGGCGCGGTGTCGGCGGATCATGCTCGGCCGCATCCGGCCTTGGACCTCGCGGCCTATGAGCTCGGGCGGCCTGCGCCAGACCTGGCCTGTCGCACCGGTGACGAACGGCTGTTGAGGCGGAGGGACGCGGCCGACAGCGGAGCGGGGTGGAGCCGATGAGTGCACCCCTGATCGATGCCTTGAGCGACCGTCACGGCCTGCCGCGGCTGCGCGGAGACGATCTCGAGGCCTTCTTGAGCGGCGATGAGCACCATCTGCTGTTCGTCGCCGGCGATCCCGCCAAATACCCAGAGGCGTTGGATGTCGCCGTGATCCTGCCCCAGCTGCTCGGCGCGTTCGCCGGGCGTTTCGACGCCGCGCTGATCGATCCTGAGGCCGAGCAGGCGCTAATGGAGCGCTTCCGCCTGGGCAGTTTTCCGGCGCTGATCCTGCTGCGGGGTGAGGCGTATCTGGGTGCGATCAGTCGGGTGCGCGATTGGGCCGACTACCTGGCCGAGCTCGAACGACTGCTGACGGCGGAGCCGGTGCGCCCGATGCCTCACATCCCTGTTCATAGGACCTGCTGATGATCGATCGATCAACCGACACCCACCGCCCGCTGCCCATCGGAGCCATCGGGCCCGGAACCCAATCCAGCGGCGATGACGGCGCCGAGCTTGAGTATCTGTCGATGCCCGGCGCCATGCAGACCTATCGACCGCCGTCATTACCGGAGCCCGACGCGGTTGCCGACTGCGCCGCTGGGCTCGCCTTGCTCGGCTCGCTGCATCGGCTACTCTCGGGTTATCGCGTCGGCGCCCTGCCTCAGGTCATCGACCTCGCGCGCCTCGCGACGCCAGACCGGCAACTGGTGCTCGAGACCCTCGGCGAGGGTGAGGTGAGCATCCGCGGTGCCGAACGGCGTCCAGAGGCGACAACGTCGGTCTCTGCCGACGGGGGCCGTGCCGCGCCCGAGCGCATCGCCCAGGAGACACGGCTCGCCGGCGTCTGGCGCGTGACCGAGCGCGCCGGCGGGATGCTGCAGCGCGACGTGCTCGAGGTCTGCGCGGTGCCGGGGTTCGTGCGTTTTTCGACCTTCGCCGACGCCCGGGCTCGCATCGACACCGAGGGCCTGTCCATGAGCGAGTTGATGAATGCCCCCGGGGTGCTCGCCGAGCTCAACGGGGCCTTGGCGGCGCGGGAAGCCGCTCGCATTGGAGGACGGGCTGGGCATTGCGCTGGCGATCGCACCCGGCGGCGGGCGAGCGATCGCACAGGCGAGCGGGTCGAGCATCAGGCTGGCGGCGAGCGAGAGGGCTCCGGCGAGGCCGCGTCGGCAGTCGATCCAGTGGTCATCAACCTGACGCTCTTGCCGCAGACCGAGGCCGATCTCGCCTGCCTTGAGGAGCGTCTTGGGCTCGGGCCGGTGAGCATCCTCTCGCGCGGCTACGGCAACTGCCGGATCACCGCGACCGCGATCCGTGATCTCTGGTGGGTGCAATACTTCAACAGCGATGATCGGTTGATCTTGAATACGCTTGAGCTGACCGAGGTACCGTCCGCCGCGCTCGCCGCGCAGGAGGACATCGATGACAGCGCCAAGCGGTTGGCCGAGATCCTGGAGGCGCTGAAATGAGCGCGACCGAAGCACCAGCCCCGGCTGCTGAGCAGGGTGCTGCGAATCGGCAGAGCGCGCAGCGCGCGGGGCCTCGGATGGAATGCCGGATCTGCTGGCACGTCTATGATCCGGCGCTGGGCGACGAGCTGGGGCAGATCGCTCCAGGGGCCCCGTTCGACGCGCTGCCGCCGCACTGGCGCTGCCCGCGGTGCGACGCGCCCAAGGAGAGCTTTCTGGAATGCGCTTGAGGGATCGCTCGACTGCTCATTCCTCGGCTGTTCATTGGGCGGATGACGGTCCGCCCGTTGAGCGCTACGCTGATGCAGCGACTGCCGACATCGAGCAACGGCTGCAAGAGGCCTTCGAACGCATCCACCAGCAGCGGATGCTCGGCCTGCCGATCCTGCATCCGGGGCTGCGGGTTGCGGTGGTCGGCGGGCGCCGCCTGCTGAGCGATTCGCAGGCGGACTGGCTGGGCATCTTGCTGACCCCTTGGTGCATGAATTTGGTACTGATTCCTGGACCCGAATCCACGCGGCAGCTCGGCTCGGTCGGCAGCACCCGGTGCGTCGATCTTCCGGCGGGCCGTTTCGAGCTGATCACGAGCGAGGAGGCCAGCGTTGGGCGCTTCGCTGCCTGTTCGTTGTTCTCGCCGATGCACGACTTTGCCGACCAGGCGAGTGCACTGGCGATGGCCGAGGCGATCATGACGGAGCTGTTCGAGCCCCAGGGTCCGGTCCGGGCTGGGGGAGTGGGGCAGCCCGTCGAGCAGCACCGACCGCAGCGTATCCCGCCTCTCGAGGGGTCCGACACGCCGAGACTCCGCTCGACGGTCAGCCGTCGTGACCTCTTGTGCGGTCGAATCTCCGGACGACGCTAGGGTAAGGCCGGCCGCATCCTGCCATGTCCGATCCGCGCCCGACCGTCCTCATCGTCGATGACGAGCCGCTCTCGCTCGAGACCCTGGCGCGCATCCTCGATGAGCGCTTCGCGGTGCGCAGCGCCCTCGATGCCGAGCAGGCCGAGCGCATCCTCGCCGAGGACTGGGTGCAGGTGGTGGTCTCGGATCAGCGCATGCCCGGTACGACCGGCGTCGAATTGCTGGCGATGGTGCGCGAGCGCTGGCCGGATGTGGTGCGCATCATCATCTCCGGGTACACGGATGCCGAGGACATCATCGACGGCATCAACCGCGCCGGCATCTATCAGTACATCACCAAGCCCTGGCATCCCGACAACCTGCTGCTGACCGTTGAGAACGCCTGTCGGCTCTATCAGTTGCAGCGCGAGAACGAGCGCCTGGCGCTCGAGAATCGGATGTCAGCGGCGAGCCTCGAGCGCCGCCTGAGCGAGCAGCGCACGCGGGTGCGACGCAACTTTCGGCTCGAGGCGGTGGTACGCGGCCCAAACAGCCCGCTGCATGCGATCTGCGATCAGCTCGCCCGGATCGCGCCCTACGATATCCCGGTGCTGCTGACCGGAGAGTCCGGCACCGGCAAGGAGCTATTCGCACGTGCGCTGCACTACAACAGCTTGCGCGCCGAGCGGCCCTTCGTCGCCGAGAACTGCGGCGCGCTGCCGGATCAGCTGCTCGAGAGCGAGCTCTTTGGCCATCGCCGCGGCGCCTTTACCGGGGCGGTGGCTGATCGGGTCGGGCTGTTTGAGCAGGCTGACGGTGGGACCATCTTCCTCGACGAGATCGGCGATGTATCGCCGGCGTTCCAGGTCAAGCTGCTGCGCGTACTGCAGGAGGGCGAGATCCGGCCGTTGGGCAGCAACCAGCGCCGCCGCATCGATGTGCGCGTGGTCGCCGCTACCAACCGCGATCTGGACCAGGCGATGGCCGAAGGCCGCTTTCGCGCCGACCTCTACTATCGCCTCGCCGGCGTGACCCTGCGCCTGCCCCCGCTGCGCGAGCGCCCAGGGGACATCGCCCCGATCTGCGAGCGCCTGCTCGCCAATGCAGCGTCCGCCTTTGGGGTGGCGCAGCCGGAGCTGAGCGAGGCGGCCCTGGCGCAGCTCGAGTCCTATCCTTGGCCCGGAAATGTGCGCGAGTTGACCAATGAGATCCAGCGGTTGTTGGTGCTTGGCGGCGGCCACAAGACGTTGGGCGCGGAGGATCTGAGTCCAAGGATCCGGGCGGCGAAGCCCGTGGACGCTGTCATGGGCTCGGATGCCGTTACCCCGGAATCGTTGAGTGCCCCGGCCGCGCTCGGCCTCAAGGACCGTGTCGAGCAGCTCGAGCGCCAGCTCCTGCTTGAGACCCTCGAACGCTGCGGGTGGAACAAGACCCGCGCCGCGCGGGCGCTCGGCCTCTCCCGGGTTGGGCTCAACAACAAGCTGGAGCGCTATCAGCTCGAGCAGCCTGGGACCCATTGAGGGAGCCGCTGCGATCGATCTTCCGGAGCGCCAAGTCAGGCGAACGGTCAAAGGTGTTGGCCGGCCTCTACCGACCCCTTGCCAGCAGCGGCCTCAAAAACTGTCCGGTGTATGAGCCATCGCAGGCAGCGATCTCCTCCGGGGTGCCGGTGACGATGACCTGCCCGCCCTTGCCGCCGCCCTCGGGGCCGAGATCGATGATCCAATCGGCGGTCTTGATCACGTCCAGGTTGTGCTCGATCACCACCACGGTGTTGCCGGCATCGCGCAGCCAGTGCAGGACCTGCAGCAGGTGGCGGACGTCCTCGAAGTGCAGCCCGGTGGTGGGCTCGTCGAGGATGTAGAGGGTGCGGCCGGTGCCTCGCTTGGAGAGCTCGCGGCTGAGCTTGACGCGCTGAGCCTCGCCGCCGGAGAGGGTGGTCGCGGCCTGTCCCAGGCGCAGATAGCCGAGACCGACGTCTTCAAGGGTTTTGAGCTTGCGGCGGATCACCTGCACCGGGCCAAAGAATGCCAACGCATCCTCGACGGTCAGGTTCAGCACCTCGTCGATGGTCTTGCCCTTGTAGCGGACCTCGAGCGTCTCGCGGTTATAGCGCCGGCCCTGGCAGACATCGCATTGCACATAGACATCGGGCAGGAAGTGCATCTCGACCCGGATCAGCCCATCGCCCTTGCAGGCCTCGCAGCGCCCGCCCTTGACGTTGAAGCTGAAGCGGCCGGGGCCGTAGCCGCGTGAGCGCGCCTCGGACACATTGGCGAAGAGGTCGCGGATGAGATTAAACAGCCCGGTGTAGGTGGCCGGGTTGGAGCGCGGCGTGCGGCCGATGGCGGATTGATCGATGTCGATCACCTTGTCGAACTGCTCCAGGCCCTCGATGCCCGTGTGCGGTGCCGGTTGGAGTGAGGCGTTGTTGAGCCGGCGGGCGGCGAGCGGGTAGAGGGTGTCGTTGATCAGGGTCGACTTGCCGGAGCCGGAGACGCCGGTGACCACGCAGAAGGTGCCGATCGGGATCTCGGCATCGATGCCACGGAGGTTGTTGCCGCTGGCCCCACGGATGATCAGCGGCTGATCGCTGCGTCCGGGGCGCCGCTCGCTCGGGATCGCGATGCGCCGGGTGCCGCTCAGATATTGACCGGTCAGTGAGGCCGGCTCGGCGGCGATCGCCTCGGCCGTGCCTTGGGCGACGATCTCGCCGCCGTGGGCCCCGGCGCCGGGACCGAGGTCGAGCACATGGTCCGCGGCGCGAATGGCGTCCTCATCGTGCTCGACCACGATCACCGTGTTGCCGAGATCGCGCAGCCGGGTCAGGGTGCCGAGCAAGCGGGCGTTGTCGCGCTGGTGCAAGCCAATCGAGGGCTCATCAAGGATATACATCACGCCGACCAGCCCGGCGCCGATCTGGCTCGCGAGCCGAATGCGCTGCGCCTCGCCGCCGGAGAGGCTCTCGGCACTGCGTGCGAGGGTGAGATAGTCGAGACCGACATCGACCAGGAAGCGCAGCCGCTGGCGGAGCTCCTGGACGATCTTGGTGGCAATCTCGCCGCGTGCGCCGGGCAGCGCGAGCGACTCGACCCAGCCCAGGCTCTCGCCGACCGGCATGGCCGAGATGTCCGGGAGATGGCGGCCGGCGATGGCGACATGACGCGCGGCCTCGTTGAGCCGCGAGCCCTGACAGCTGGGACAGGGGCGGCTCGAGATCGACTTGGCCAGCTCCTCGCGCACCGTCGCCGAGTCGGTCTCGCGATAGCGACGCGCGAGATTTGGGATGATGCCCTCGAAGCTGCGCAGTTTGCCGCTGCCGCGCTCGTGCGGCAGCTTGAGTTTGAGCTTCTCCTTGCCGCTGCCGAACAGGACGGTTTGCTGCGCTTGCTCGGAGAGGTCGCACCAGGCGGTCTCGAGATCGAAGCCAAGATGTGCGGCAAGGCTGGAGAGCATCTGAAAATAGTAGCCGTTGCGTCGATCCCAGCCGCGGATGGCGCCGGCGGCCAGACTCAGCTCGGGGTGGAGCACGACCTTGCTCGGGTCGAAGAACTGCTCGACGCCGAGGCCATCGCAGGTGGGGCAAGCACCGGCCGGATTGTTGAACGAGAACAGTCGCGGCTCGAGCTCGGTCAGGCTCCAGCCGCAGATTGGACAGGCGTAGTTGGCCGAGAAGCTCAGTGGCGGGCGCTCGTTGCCGTCGCCGTCCGGGTCCATCCAGGCGACCTGGAGCACGCCCTTGGAGAGCGCCAGCGCGGTCTCGATGGATTCGGCCAGACGCAGCTGCAGGTCCGGGCGCACGCGGAAGCGATCGACCACGACCTCGATCCGGTGCTTGCGCTTCGCTTCCAGCGTCGGCGGGCTGTCGAGCTCGCAGAGCTGGCCATCGACCCGGGCGCGGACGAAGCCCTGGGCGTTCAGCTCGGCGAACAGAGACTGATGGTCGCCCTTGCGCTCGACCACCACGGGCGCCAGCAGCATCAGACGCTCGCCCTCTGGAAGCGCTAGGATCTGGTCGACCATCTGGCTGACGGTCTGCGCCGCCAGTGGCTCGGCGTGGGTTGGGCAGTGCGGGATGCCGACGCGCGCGAACAGCAGGCGCAGGTAGTCGTGGATCTCGGTGATGGTGCCAACGGTTGAGCGCGGGTTGTGCGAGGTGGTCTTCTGCTCGATCGAGATCGCCGGCGACAGGCCCTCGATGTGATCGACGTCGGGCTTGTCCATCATCGACAGGAACTGCCGTGCATAGGCCGACAGCGATTCAACATAGCGCCGCTGCCCTTCGGCATAGAGGGTGTCGAAGGCGAGGGAGGATTTGCCCGAGCCCGACAGCCCGGTGATCACGACCAGCCGATTGCGCGGCAGGTCGAGATCGAGGTTCTTGAGATTGTGGGTACGCGCGCCGCGGATGCGGATCTGCTCAAGCGATGGGCTATCCGGCATCAGAATGTCCGCCCTGAGTGGTACTCGTGTCCGACATGGTCTACGATCCGAACGGTCATCGCACGGCCTGCCGTTTCGCGTGCGCATCCCGACAACGCGTCGCCTTGGGTCTCGCTCAGGGCCAACATCTCGCAGGTCTCCTCATGAATATTCGATTCTGCTCGGCTTCGGTTCGTCTGCTGATCGCCCCGTTGCTCCTCGTCGCGGGCATCGCAACCGCGGCCGATCCACCGCCGGACCGGCCCTACGTGACCTTCAACGCGGCCAAGCAGGACGCGATGACGCCGGATAAGGCGATCGAAAAGCTCAAGGCGGGTAATCGCCGGTTCGTCGAGGGGGCGATGCACAACCGAGACCTCTCGGCTCAGGCGCAGACCACCGCGTCGGCGGGTCAGTACCCCTTCGCCGTGATCCTTTCATGCCTCGACTCGCGGTCCGCGCCCGAGATCATCTTCGATCAGGGTGTCGGTGACCTGTTCGTCGCGCGCGTCGCGGGCAACGTGATCAGCGACGACATGCTCGGCAGCTTCGAGTTTGCGACCAAGGTCGCGGGCTCCAAGGTGATCGTGGTCATGGGTCACAGCGCCTGCGGCGCCGTGATGGGGGCCTGCGATGGCGTCGAGCTGGGCCATCTCACGGGGCTCTTGGCGAAGATCACGCCCGCCGTGGACGCCACCCCGGTCGCTGCCGGTGCGCAGCGCAATGCGACCAACGCCGAGTTCGTCGAGGCCGTGACCAAGGCGAATACCAAGCTGCAGGCCGCCGAGATCCTACGCCAGAGCCCGATCCTCAAGGATCTGGTGGATGAGGGGCAGATCAAGGTGGTCCCGGCCATGCACGACCTCAGCACCGGCGAGGTCGAGTTCTTCTGAGGGCACGATAGCGGCCCCCGGCCCGCTAGGCCCGCTAGCCCAAGGCGGACCTGAGGGCATCGAGCTCGGCGCGCAATTCGCAGACCTCGGTCTCGAGTCTGTCGACGCGCTCGGCGAGCGCTTGCGACTCGGCGTCATCGGCCTTGGGTGGCTGATGCCGCGCGCTTGCCGCCTTGGCAATCGACTCCGCGGACGGCTCGCCGCAGAGTAGATGGGCAAAGCGCTGCTCGCGCATGCCGGGCTGTCGCGCGAGCTCACGCACCAGCGGTGGGTTGTGGTGGGCAAGCTGATCGAGTGAGGTCTGCACGGCCGTCAGGCTATCGAAGTCGGCGAGGCGCGCGCAGTGGGTGCGCAGCTCGCCGGGGGTCTGCGGGCCGCGCAGCATCAGGACGCACAGGAGCGCCTGTTGCTGGCGATCGAGCATGAAATGACCCGTGAGCTTGTGGTCAAAACGCTCGCTGCGGCCGGTCAGGCTCGCATGGACGAGTCCGCGATCGCGCAGTTGGCCGACGCAATGACCGACCTCACCCGGCGTGAGCTTCATCACCGGGTCGCGCGCGCTCTTCTGGTTGCACGCGGTCACCAGGGCGTTCAGCGTCAGCGGATACTGATCGGGGGTGGTGCGTTGCTTCTCCATCAGGCAGCCCAGCACGCGGGCCTCAAGCGGCGAGAGCAGCGCCTCGCGGCCCTCGGCACCATCGAGCGCGCCGCTCACTCAGAAGCCCTCGGTGGAGGTGAACAGCCCCACGCGCAGATCCTTGGCGGTGTAGATCACCCGGCCGTCGACATCCATGGTGCCGTCGCCGATGCCGAGCACCAGCTTGCGCGAGATCACGCGTTTCATGCAGACGCGGTAGGTGACCTTCTCGGCGCTGGGCAGCACCTGTCCGGTGAACTTGACCTCGCCGACACCGAGGGCGCGGCCATGGCCTGGGTTGCCAACCCAGGCCAGGTAGAAGCCGACGATCTGCCACATGGCGTCGAGGCCGAGGCAGCCGGGCATCACCGGATCACCGGGGAAATGGCAGCCGAAGAACCAGAGCTCCGGCTTGATGTCGAGCTCGGCGATGATCTCGCCCTTGCCGTACTCGCCGCCGAAATCGGCAATGCGGGTGACACGGTCCATCATCAGCATGTTCGGCACCGGCAGCTGGGCGTTGCCGGGGCCGAACATCTCGCCGTGGCCACAGGCGAGCAGCTGCTCGCGATCGAAGGATTCGGTTCTGCTCATTCTTGGTCTAGATTCCGTCTCAGTGGGCGAGGGCAGAGGCTGGCGAGCACGCTCAGCGGGCCAGCGTGCGCTCGAGGAAGGGGACGATCTCGTCGAGCGCGATCAGCTGCATCTCGGCGTCGCGCCGGCCCTTGTATTCGACCTTGCCGTCGTCGAGGTGCTTATCGCCGATCACGACTCGGTGCGGGATGCCGATCAGCTCCATATCGGCGAACATGAAGCCCGGGCGGGCGTCGCGATCATCGAGCAGGACCTCGATGCCGACCGCCTTGAGGCGCGCATAGAGGTCGTCGACGGCCTCGCGCACGCGGAAGGATTTACCGAGCTTCATCGGTAGCAGCGCGACCTCGAACGGCGCGATGTTGGCTGGCCAACAGATACCGCGCTCGTCGTGGTGCTGCTCGATTGCAGCCGCGACGACGCGCGAGACGCCGATGCCGTAGCAGCCCATGGTCATGGTCACGGCCTTGCCGGATTCATCGAGCACCACCGCCTTCATCGCCTGACTGTACTTGCGCCCAA
>CAZTYV010000120.1:0-597 GCA_964617675.1 uncultured Halochromatium sp.
CGCGGAGTTGACCGATTCGTCGGCGAGCAGCGTCTCGAGCTGGGTGACGACATCGTTGACCTTGGCATACTCGAGCGAGAAGAAGCCGACCGAGAGTCCAGCCATCCAGTCGACATCGAACATCTGGATGGTATCGAGCATGCTCATCATCTCTGGACCGGTGCCGGCGAGCACGACCAGGTTTCGGAGCGTGTCGATCCGCACGATACTGCCTTCCGGTGCCAAGGGCTCCAGGATGTTGGTCATCTCAGCGGCGCCGATGTACTGCAGCGGCACCACCTGCACGCTATAGCCCTCCGGCAGCGCCCGCGAGGACCCACCGAGCTGCGGCACGACACGCCCCTGCACCGCGTTGCTTACCGGCACAACCTCGAAGCTACTGCCGGTATCGACGAGCGCTGCATTGTTCATCCGCAGCAAGGTTTCCAGCGTCGGCAAGAGCAGATCACGACTGAGCGGCCGGGCGGTCGTTAGCGAGGCCGTCCCCTGCACGGCGGGATCGAGCGTGTAGCTGACCTCGAGGACATCGCCGAGGATGATCTTGACCACCTCGCGGATGTCGGTGTTATCGAAGTTCAGCGAGACATCGGCACCCGA
>CAZTYV010000120.1:627-12018 GCA_964617675.1 uncultured Halochromatium sp.
GCCGCAACCGGACGCACGAAGGTCCCGGTCCCGCTTTGGATGGAGTCGGGCGGGCGGGCTGGTGCGTCATCGCCCAGCGCAATGCCTCCGGCGCCTCGCAGGTCGCGCCGCTCCTCAGAGGGGCGCTCGTCACTGGTGAGGTGGCCCTCGGTGCTCGAGACATCGCGCGTCGGGTCCCAGACCAAGGACTGGCAGCTCGTCAGCAGTGGTATGAAGAGGGTGAACAGCGTTAGACGCCAACGCCGGTAGCTGCCGTAGCTCGTGACGGTCATCGGTTGCAGGTCAGATCTAGGGTGTGGCATCAGAATCAGGTGGAACGGTTCATTTGGAACCTTTGGAGACAGGCGGACGGCCGGGTGGAGGCAACTGGTCGCTAGTGGATTGATCAGATTGCCGACCGCCAAACGTCGGGCCAGCCCCGGGAGATTGGCCTCGACCGCGCCCGGCTGGCCTTGTTGGCGGGCGTTGGCCCGCGCCACGCTCCCGAGCACCACGTTGTGAAAAGTCCAACAAGTCTAGCGTTTCTTGCACCCCTTGTCGCTCCATCAGTACGCGATCGCCCTCGATCTTCGCCACCGTCCAACCCTCATAGTCATCACCGAGCCGAAGCCGAACAAGCTCCGGTTGATCCGGGTCGCGCAGCCAGACAGAGGCGTCGGTCGGCGAAAGGATCAGCGTCGCTGTGACGTCGAGCTTGGCAAGGTCCGCGACCTCGGCAGCCAGATCCTCATCGGCGGGATCTTCGACGGGCTCATCCTCGGGCGGACGGCGCTCAGGGAGGAAGAGGGGTCTTTCCAGCACAGCAATATAATCTTCTTCAGGCCTCGGCATCGGCGCCGCCTCAGGCGAGGCTGGCGCGGAAGCCACCTCGGCATCTGGTATAGCGTCGGGCTCAATGGCACCTGGCAGCTCAAGCCGCCAATCCTGCCATTGAAACAGCAAGATCGCGGTCAAGATCAACGCGAATCCCAGCAGCAGCCGCTTCATCCCGCAGGACTCAAGAAGTAGCCGAAGATATCAAGCCTGACAGTCAACTGATCTTGATCGTCAGGTTGCTGAGGACGCCGAACGGACCTTCGAACAAAGCGCCGGTCTGAGCGCGCCTGAGAGCGAACCGACAGTTGGTCGATCAGCAGGAATGGGCGGGCCGATTCAACCCGGTACAACACATCGAACAGCTGGTCAGTGGTTCCCTGGAGCTGAATGCGGACCCTCACCCGCGGTGGGTCCTCGTTCTCATCGCCCGGCAGGATCTGGGTACTGACGGGCCGTGCACCAGCAGCACGCACCATCTCCTGGACCTCGCTTTGCAGCTGCGCGCCCGCGATCGTCGGGGTCTCGGCATCGAAGTAGAAGGCCTTGTACGAATCATCCGCCTTCTCCTCCTCAAGCGCCGCGCGCAGCCCGGGTAAGGTGGCGACCAGTCGTTGATAGCGCGCGAGCCGATCGAGGTCAGCATCAATCGCATCGTCCAGACGATTCATCGCCTGCAACCAGGACACCGTGATCAATGCCACAGCGGCGAGCGGGATCAAGACCAGCGCCGAGAGCGCCAGGATACAGGTTCGGCGCTGGCCCAGGGCCGCGATCATCTCGCCTCCGGGGTTGTATAATTAAAGGCGATATGGAATCGCTCGCTGCCGCTGGCCGCGATCTGCATGACGGGCGAGCGAAAGGTCACATTGCTGATTCCGGGACCCCGCTCGAGGATGCCGATCAGCGCGGTTGCCTGGGTGGATTCGCCGCGGAGGTCGACGTCGCCGTCGCGCACGTTCAGCGTCTGCACCCAGGTGCCGTCGGGCAGGAGCTCGGTCAGCTCGAGCAGGAGGTCGGTCATTCGGGGATAGTCGCGCTTGCGCTCGAGCACGGCCACACTACCAAGGCGCGCGCGCTCGAGCGCCTCTCGCACGCGCGTCACCTCCTCGGCCTCTGCGCCAACGCGCCTGATCTGCTGCATCAACCGCTCTTGGTCGTTCGCGCGCTGCCAAAGTGGCGTGATCAAGACCGCGGCGGTCAGCGCGGCGACGAATGCGAACAGGAGTGACGCCAGAATGATTGGCATCCGGCGAGGCCGTGGGCGCGCATCGATCGGCAGCAGGTTGGCCTGATCCCAAGCGCCAGACCAGGTGAGCTTCGAGACCGGCATCTGCGCCGCGCGCAACCGCTCGAGCCAGGGATCAGCTCGGTCGCGCGGACAGACCGCGAGCTCGATCTCGATCTTGCTGCCCCCCCTCAAGCCCGCCGCGATGCGGGCGTCGAACAAGACATCGGCCGGGCTGAACGGGGTGAGCCGGTCGAGCTCGTAGGCGAGCACCTTGCGCAGATTGTCGCGAACCTGGGCCGGCAAGACCAGACGACGCGTCAGGATGAGATCGGCGGGCAGCTCAACGATCGTCTGGCGCCAAGCCTGCTTTTCAGGGGCATCGACCACCAGCGAGGCCTCGGCCCCCTGAGCCTCGATCGCACCGATCAACTGCCGCTCACCGATGACGTCCCGAAACAGCTGTGCATGGTCACCCTGAGGTGCCACTACCAGATCCGGATGCCTCGAGGCCAGCCAAAGCCGCGGCCGCCGTGGCAAGCACCGGAGCAGCTCCACCCGGGCCCGCGCGAGCATCGCTGCCGTACTGCCGGCATCAAGGGCCGGTAATCTCAGCGCTGATAAGGAGTCAGTCAGGGCCATTCGGTCTGTTGGTCGTGGCTAGAGTGATCAAAGTTCGCGGCTCAGGCTCTGATGTCGCAGCGCTAGCGTCAGCGCTCTTTGGCAGCGGACTGCTTCACTGCGCTCTGGTGGTCAGGAATTCGGCCGGGACCGCGGCTCCCGCGGTAGAGCCGAAGCGCTGCCAAAGCACCTCGAAGGCATCCTGGCCGCCCGGTTCGATCCGGATCATCGCGTCCATGGTCGGGCCGCGATTACCAAGGCGTCGCTGAGTAATGCGCAGATGATAACGCGGGCCGCCCCGATCGAGTGGCGCGAGCTGCCCCTCCGAATCCTCGCCGAAGAGACCCTGCGAGCGCTCCTCGACGATGGTTTGGGCCTGGTCGAGCAGGTAGCCATTCACCGCGACCAAGACGGGGGCAGAGGCGAAGGCCTCGTTGACCTCACCCTCGGTCTCTTCGATCGTCAGATAGGGGACAAGGCGCTCGTAGAGGTATCTCGACATCCCGAGCACCTGACGCAGCTCCTCAAGGCTGCGAAAAGGCCCGTCACGGGCGCCGTAAGACAGACCCTCAGCCTCGTAGTCTGCATCCTCGGCACCGTTCAAGAGCGCGAGATCGTTCTCATCGCGCCAGTCGAGGATGGCGTCGGCGAGCTGGTCTCGCAGCAGCTCGTCTTGATTCTCCGCCCCCTGGATAACCTCGATCAGCGCCACCAGCTGCTCACGCGTGGCCTCGTTGAGGTTCAGCTTGGAGGCCTCGTTCGATAGGGTCACTAGGAACTCCTCACCATCGAGCTGGAACAGGCGTGGCTGGCCGTCCGGTACCCACACCAGGGCCTGCTCCTCGAAGGTCGAGGGCGGCGTGCTCAGGAGGTTGAGCGCAACCAGGCTCATCACGGCATTCGCCTGCGCCCGAAAGCGCGCACTATCGAGCTGGTTGGCCGTGAGCGCGCCCTCGGTGCGCTGGATCTGGGTGAGCGCGAGCGCCATCACCGTCAGCAGGGACAAGACCCACATGACCAGCACCAGTGCAATGCCGCGCGACGCTGTGCGACCCCGTTTCATCCTCTCGTCTCGCTCCTAGAATCCTCGGTCGACGATCACCTCGGGCCCCGGCAGACGAATCAGCGCTGCCGGCCAACCCTGCGCGGGTGTGGTCAGGCTGATGCGCACCAGTTGCGGCGGCTCAGGCTGCTCGACCCACTGCTCGACCCACTCGCCTTGATTCGTCGTCGCCCCAAAGGACCCGCTGGGCACACCGAAATACTCAAGCCTGAAGCCCGCGACCTGGGGCAGCAGCACGGTGCGCCCATAGGCTCCGGCTGCCAGATCCTGATCGAACGGACCAAGATCGACGGCTGAGCCGGTCTGCTCCATCAGCGGCTCCCAAGCCGGCGTCTCATCGGTGCCCTCGAGGATCTCCGGATGCAGCAGCCAGCGCGTCAGCACCAGCCGGGGGTACTCCCCAGCCTCCTCCAGCGTCAGTCGCAGGATATAGAGCCCCGGGATACCGACATGCTCGGAGAGCGGGGCCACCCACTCCAACGCCTCGGCATCGCCGGCGAAGACCGGCACCTCGATGCCATCGAAGACGACCGACAGTGCTCGTGTCTGGCGCAACGAGCGCTCGATGACGTTGCGCGCGATGCGCAGGTCCGCCACCCGCTCCGAGACGGTATCGACCGCCTCCCAGCTGCGCGTGCCCAGCCGCAGCCCAGAGAACAAGAGCAGCGTGATGATCCCGATCAGCGAGAGCGCGATCAGGAGCTCGACCAGCGTGAAGCCGCGCGATCGACTGGCGCCGGTCATAGCGCTGGCCCGAGCCGGATGGTGCGCAGCGCCACCCGACGGGTCCCCTGGGTGCTCGGCCAGGACGCGACAGCGGTAACGCGATAGGGCTGAAAAGGCGGGTCCTCCACGGCCCAATCCTGGACCTGGTAGGGCTGGATATAGACGATCCAATCCATGCCCTGCTCGGGATCACCGGTGTGAACCCCCTCTTCCAGCGGGATCACCGTCCCGACCGCATTGAGCCTGGCCTCGGCGAGCGAGACCGCGAGCGCATAGGTCTCGCTGATCGCGGTGGTCGACATCGCCTTCGAGAAGATCTGCAGCAGCACACCCAGGCTCAGGGCCAGGATCGCGAAGGCCACCAAGACCTCCAGCAGCGAGAACCCGGTTTGGGTCCCGATTCGAGCCCCCGTGCTGGCCCGCGCTCGCGCCAGCCGACCTGCAGCACTGCTCACTCCGCCTCCCAGTCGGCGACCAAGATCCGACCAGTGAGCCAGTTCACCCCCACCTGTAGACCCGTGTCGCCGCGCTTCAGGATTAGCCGCCCCCCCGAAGAGCTGCCATCGGGAAAGAAGCGGATGCCGCCCACGCGCTCGCTCCTGAGCTCGACTTGCGAGGTCACCAGCTCAATCTCAATCCCATCGGGTAAGGCACCGCGCTGTGCCTGCCCCTCAATCTGATAGCGCCCTGACTCGATATCGACCAGCCATGCCGCCTCGACGCCCTGGGCGATCGCAATCTCGCGGGTCTGCCGCAAGGCACCCGCGGCACGCCGCGCACCGGCCTTCAGCTCCACACCCGGTAGCGCCGCGGTGATCAGCGGCGGGGTCAACGCCAACAGCAGCCCGCCGATGGCGAGGACGACGATCAGCTCGACCAGCGTGAAGCCGTACTGGCCTCGTCGGCGCCAGGTTGCACCGCGCACGATCGACTCGGCGCTAAGACGTCTCCCAGCTCTTGATGTCCTGATCCTCTCCTTCGCCGCCGTCACGGCCATCGGCCCCCAGCGACCAGATGTCGTAAGGACCGTTCTGCCCTGGCGAGCGATACTGATACTCATTGCCCCAGGGGTCTTTTGGCACCTGCGCCTTCTTCAGGTAAGGGCCGTTCCAATTGGGCGTATTCCCCGGATCGGCCACCAAGGCCTCGAGCCCTTCCGAGGTGGACGGATAACGGCCGACCTCGAGCCGATAGAGATCGAGCGTGGCGCCGAGGTCCGAGATCTGCAGTGAGGCGGTCTTGGTCTTGGAGCTGCCCAGGAACTTCATCACCTGCGGCCCGACCAGGCCCGCGAGCAGTCCGAGGATAGCGAGCACCACCAGGAGCTCAACCAGGGTGAAGCCCCGGAGCTTGCGGGCGGATAGCGTGCGTTGGTCAGTACGGTCTCGATGTTGGATCATGATCGTTTCGGTCAGGATGTTAAGTGGTTACGTGTTCAAAAATTTCGCGATCGCAGCCGACACCTCATTCAGCTCGAGTCGCCGCTCAATGCGCTCGACGCGCTTCATCACGGCCTACAGGGTGTCGCGGTCACTGGCTGATAGTGCGTACTAAAACACCAGCTCGTTGGCGCCGAGGATCGCCATCAGGATGGAGATGATGATACCAGCGACGATGATGCCGAGGCCGATGATCAGCGCCGGCTCGAGCAGCGTCAGCATGCGCTGCACGCTGGTGCGCGTCTCGCGGTCGAAGATATCGGCGACCTTGGCGAGCATGGCATCGAGGGTGCCGGACTCCTCGCCGACGCGGATCATCTGCAGCGCCAGCTGCGGCAGCACGGCGCGGCTGGTGAGCGGCTCCGCGAGACCCCGACCGTGCTTGAGGTCCTCGGCGGCCTCATCAAGGCCATCGCCGATCTTGCGGTTATTGACCACCTCCTTGGCCAGATTCAGCCCCGACAGCAGCGGCAGCCCGTTCTTGAGCAGGGTCGAGAGGGTATGACAGAGGCGCGCGGTCTCCATCTTCCATATGAGGTCCCCGAACAGCGGCAGCCGCATCACCCGATAGTCGAAGCGCCGGCGATTGTTGGGGTTCTGCAGCCAACGCTCGAGCAGCACCGCAATCAGCGCCACCAACACCAGCAGGACCCACCAATAGTCACGGAACAGGTCGCCAGCGCCGACCACGATCCGCGTCGGCGTCGGTAGAGCCGCGCCCATATCCTCGAACAGGACCGTGAACTGCGGCACCACGAAGACCAGCAGCATGATCACCGACAGGCCGGCGACCACCAGCAGGATCATCGGATAGACCAGTGCCGAGGTCACGGTGCCGCGCAGCTCGGCGCTGCGCTCGAGATAGTCCGCCAGGCGACCGAGCACCTGATCGAGGGCGCCGCTGGCCTCCCCGGCCCGCACCATATTGACGTAGAGCTTCGGGAACTGCCCGCCCTGCGCCTCGAGCGCGCTCGAGAAGGTCGCCCCGCCGCGCACCCGCTCCTGCAGGTCCGCAAGCACTCGTTTGACATGCTCCTCCGGCGTCAGTTCGGTCAGCACGCCGAGCGAGCGATCGAGGGTGAGCCCGGATTCGAGCAGGGTCGCGAGCTGGCGCGTCAGGCTCTCAATGTCCTTGGCCTGCAACGTGCGCTGGCGCCGACGGGCGAGCTGCGCGGTCAGCCCCCCAGCTGAGCGGGTCTTCAGCGGCAGCAGACCCTCGGCCTGCAGACGCGCGATCAGCGCCGCCTCGTCGACCGCCTCCTGCTCGCCCTCGACCTCCTCGCCGTCGAGCTTGACCGCCTTGTAGTAGTACCTTGGCATGGGTGCGCGCTATCGCACCGGCCGGCGCATCGCTGAAGCCGCGTCAGCCTGACTCAGGGCTTGATGACACAGGCCGCAGCTGGCACGGAACGGACCGCGAACAGTGCTACCGCGCCGCCCATACGCCTCGGGCTCAGTTGTCCTCGGCAACACGGATCACCTCCTCGATCGTGGTGCGCCCATCGACCGCCTTGCGCAGCCCGTCGCGATACATGGTCGCCATGCCCTCCTCGACCGCGATGCGGTGGATCTCGCCGGCGGTGGCATGGCTAAGCACGGCCTGCCGGATACGATCGCTCATCAGCAAGACCTCGGCGATGACCAATCGGCCACGGTAGCCGCTGTGATTGCACTGCTTGCAGCCGACAGCGCGATAGAGCTTCAGCGGCGCGACAGCAGCCCCATCCGTAACAGCAGGCGCCCCGGCATCGCCATCTGCCGCCGGTTCGACCCCGCCCGCATGAGCCTCGGCGCTCGCGGCCGCATGGGACGGGCCGTTTGTCGCAGGGCGCGCGACCTGCTCGCTGCTGATCTGCGCAAGGCCCGCCTCACGGATCTTGGCGGCCAGCTCGGGCAAGGGCTCATAGGGCTGGCGGCAGGCGGGGCAGAGCCGACGCACCAGGCGCTGCGCCAGGATGCCATTGATGGTGCTGGTGAGCAGATAGTCCTCGACGCCCATGTCGAGCAGACGGGTGACGCCGCTGGCGGCATCGTTGGTGTGCAGGGTCGAGAGCACGACGTGACCGGTCAGCGCCGATTGCACGGCGATACGCGCGGTCTCGAGGTCGCGCATCTCGCCGACCATGATGATGTCGGGGTCTTGACGGACGATGGCGCGCAGCGCACCAGCAAAGGTCATGCCGATCGAGGATTTGACCGGGATCTGATTGATGCCAGCGACCTGGTACTCAACCGGGTCTTCGACCGTGAGGATCTTGTTCTCTTCGGTGTTGAGCCGGCTCAGCGCGGTGTAGAGGGTGGTGCTCTTGCCGCTGCCGGTGGGGCCGGTGACGAGGAAGATGCCGTAGGGCTGCTCCAAGACCTTGATCAGCCGATCGCGCGGCGGACCATCGAAACCAAGCGCGTCGAAGTCGAAGCTGACGCTCTCCTTGTCGAGTAGGCGCATGACCACGCTCTCGCCGAACATGGTCGGCACCGTCGAGACGCGCAGGTCGAGCTCCTTGCCCTGGATGCGCTGCGGGATACGTCCGTCCTGTGGCAGTCGGCGCTCGGCGATGTTGAGCTTGGCCATGATCTTGATGCGCGAGATCACCGCCGCGGTGGAGCTGACCGGCGGTGACTCGCCTTCCTTGAGGATACCGTCGACGCGGTAGCGCACCTTGAGCTGATCGGCGAAGGGCTCGATATGCACGTCCGAGGCGCGCGACTCGACCGCGCGCTGCAGGATCTGGTTCACCAGCCGGATCACCGGCGCCTCGCTGGCGAGATCACGCAGGTGCTCGATGTCCTCCTCGCTGAAGTTGCCGAGCTCGGCCTGGACCTCGGCCTCGGCGTCCTCGTCGGTCGGCTGCTCGTAGACGCGCTCGAGCGCGGCCTGGATCTCGGTCGGCAGGCCGACGCGTAGGCCGACCTGCTTGCCCGTCGCCATCTCGATGGCCTTGGGCACAAAGTCATCGAGCGGATCGACGACCGCGACCTCGAGGCTCTGCTCGGTCTCGGCCAGCGGCATCACGCGCGCGTCCTTCAGGAAGCGCAGGCTGAGCTGCTCCTCGGCGATGGGCGCATCCGGATAGTCATCGGCGGCGATCAGCTCCAGACCCATGACCTCGGCCGAGGCGGAGGCCATGTCGCGCTCCGAGACCAGCCCGAGCCGCACCAGCATCAGGCGCAGCGACTCGCCGCTGTCTTCAGTCAGCTTGCGCGCGCGCGCCAGATCACCGGCGGTGCATTTGCCGCGTGCCTGTAAGGCGGCGATCAGGCGTTGCTCGGGGCTCGGCTCGCTGGGCGGTGGCTGATCCGATGCCTCTATCGGGGCCTCGTGGTCACCCTCCGTCTCGGTCTCAGTTGGGGACTCCGCATCCTCGCCGAGCAGCAGATGCGGCTCTTGGCGATCGCGCTCCAAGTCCCGCCCGTTTTCGAGCGCTGCCTCGAAGCCGTGCTGATCGAGCCCCAGCACGACATCCGCCGCGCGCTCGACCTGTGCGTCGCGCTTGCTCGATGTCTGCGGTCTCCGTGCAACGTCCAGCATAGGCTGCCTCTGTGGTTGTGCGTGCATGCGGGCTGCCCCGGCCCTTGCGCCCAGATTCGTGGTCCGGCTCGTGCCCGGACTCGTGCTCCAGCTCGTGCTGAGACCCTGACTCGGCTCGGACGGCTTGGCCGGTCCCGACTAGGGGCCACCGGCGGCGGCGAGCCGCTGTCGCGCGGACTGGCCCTCGAGTCCATTGTCCTCTTGATCGCTCGCCGCCGGATCGGCCGAATCGCCTCCTGCCGTCTGCCATTCTGGGACCAGATCGCGGAGGCAGCGTTCAAGCGCCACCGCATCGACCTCCTCAGCAGTGGCGCGCAGGCGGTCCAAGGCGCGCTCGATCTGCACGGGGTCGACCATGGACCGACGCGCGGCGCGGATCTTCTGATGCGCGGTCGAGAGCAGGTCCTCGCGCTCGTAGAATAACTCCTCGTAGAGTTTTTCTCCCGGCCGCAGCCCGACGTACTCGATGCGGATCTCGGTGCCGGGCTCGCGTCCGGCGAGCCGGATCATCTGCTCGGCAAGGTAGCCGATCTTCACCGGCTCGCCCATATCGAGCACAAAGATCTCGCCGCCAGTGCCGATCAACGCGGCCTGCATGATCAGCTGGCAGGCCTCGGGGATGGTCATGAAGAAGCGCTCGATCTGCGGATGGGTCACGGTCACCGGACCGCCGCGCTCGATCTGGCGCTGAAACAGCGGCACCACGCTGCCCGCCGAGCCGAGCACGTTGCCGAAGCGCACCGTGATGAAACGCGTGTGCGAGCGCTCTGCCCTGGCCTGGCAGAGCACCTCGGCGGCGCGCTTGGTCGCACCCATGACGTTGGCCGGATTCACCGCCTTGTCGGTGGAGATCAAGACGAAACGCTCGCAGCCGAAGCGATCCGCGCAGTCGGCAACGATCTCGGTGCCGAGCACATTGTTGCGCACGGCCGCGCGCGCCTGCGCCTCGAGCAGGGGCACGTGCTTGTAGGCGGCGGCATGGAAAACGGTCTGCGGCTGCTCTTGCTCGAACAGGGTCTGCACCGCACGCCGGTCGGTCACATCGAGCAGCGCGAGGCGATAATCAGGCGCGTCGGTGCGATTCGCGAGCTCCTGGTCGAGCTGGTAGAGGTTCAGCTCGCAGTTATCCGCGAGCAACAGCCGCCGCGGGCGCGCCGCGATCACCTGCCGACAGAGCTCCGAGCCGATCGAGCCACCCGCGCCGGTGACCAGGATCACCCGATCGGTCAGCCCGGCGCGAATCGCGTCCCAATCGAGCTGGACCGGATTGCGCCCGAGGAGATCATCGATCGAGACCGGTCGCAGCTGATTGATGGTCACGGCCCCGGAGAGGACCGATTGGAGCTGCGGCACGGTGCGAAAGGGCTTGCCGCTGCGCTCACAGAGCGCGACCAGGGCCTGCATCTGGGCGTCGGTCGCGGTCGGTACCGCAAGCATGATCAGGTCGATCCCGAGCGACTCGACCAGCGCTGGGATCTGATTGGGACTGCCCTTGACCGGCACGCCATGAATGTCGCCGCCCTGGCGGCGCAGCTTGTCGTCAACGAAGGCGACTGGATTGTACTGGCGGCTGTGGTCACGCAGCATGTCGCGCACCAGCATCTCGCCGGCGCGGTCGGCGCCAACCACCAACACCCGCTGCCCGGGACGCAGGCCAAGGCGATGATCCTTGAGGCGCCGGTACAGCAATCGCGGCCCAGCGAGCCCGATCAACTGGAAAAGCAAGAACAAGGGCGGCACCGAGCGCGGCAGGAACTCGTTGCGACTGAGGATAAACAGGATCAGCACCACGAGGAAGGTCGCGACCGCCGCCGCCCTGGCGATCCGGGTCAGATCGGGCAGCGACGCGAAACGCCAGACGCCCCGATAAAGCCCGAATGAGGAGTAGACCAACGCGCAGATCAGCATCACCAGCGGCAGCTGCTCCCAGGCCGCGCTCCAGAACTCGGCGGGGAAGTCTGCCAGGTTGAAG
>CAZTYV010000121.1:0-11802 GCA_964617675.1 uncultured Halochromatium sp.
CAGAAGAACCTGCTGTTCGGCAAGATCGAGCGCTACTTCGACGGCGCGCTCGCGGGCAAGACCTTCGCCCTCTGGGGACTCGCCTTCAAGCCCAATACCGATGACATGCGCGAGGCCTCGAGCCGCCGGCTGATGGAGCAGCTCTGGGCCGCCGGCGCGCGCGTGCGGGCGTTCGATCCGGTCGCCGCCGCTGAGGCGCGGCGCCTCTATGGCGAGCGCACCGATCTCGAGCTCGTCAATAACCGCATGGACGCGGTCAACGGCGCCGATGCCTTGGTCATCGTCACCGAGTGGAGCGAGTTCCGCAGCCCCGACTTCGGCGCCGTCAAAAAGCAGTTACGCTCACCGGTGATCTTCGACGGACGCAACCTCTTCGACCCCGCGCAGGTCAACGCCGCCGGTCTGACCTATGTGTCGATCGGGCGCAAGCCCGCCAGCAGCTGACTGGCCCGCGCGCGGCCCCGGCAGCACCCCGCGCTCACCCGCCCCCCGCAGCGGGCTGCGTCCAGTGCAGCCCGCGAGCCCTCCTCGCCGCTCGCGCACGCCAGCGACCAACGGCAGTCCCCACCGAACGATTCGTGATCAGGCACATGACAATGCGCAAGCGATGAGATTGACAATTTCCCTCGGTCAAGTAACCTTATGCAACAAGATGTTTCACTGCCGCAACAACTCCATCTGAACCACAGCATCTGTGCCAGTGCCGTTGTAGAAAGGCGTCAACCACCGAGGAGGACTCTGACGATCATGCGTAGACCATTCCGAATCAGCGCACTGGCACTGGCATGCGCGGCCCTCACCCCCGCCGCTTACGCGACCAACGGCTACATGTCGCACGGCTATTCGCCCGTCGCCAAGGGCATGGCCGGCGCCGGCTCGGTCTCGATGCCACAAGACACGCTGGCCATCGTCGCCAACCCGGCAGGCGCCAACCAGATCGGGCGCCGAGCCGATGTCGGCATCTCGTGGTTCAGCCCGCGTCGCGAGTATCGTGGCCTGACCCCAAACGCAGCCACAGGGGCATTCGCCCCGATCGGCGGCGGCATCGATGGCACCGGCACCGTCACCAGTGAGAACAACGACTTCCTGATTCCCGGGTTCGGTTACAGCCAGCCGATCGACGATCGCAGCGCCTTTGCAGTTGCGCTCTTCGCCAACGGTGGCATGAATACCGACTACCGAAGCAGTGACACCCTGATGCAGCTCGGGACCTTCGGCGGTAACAACGGGCTCGCCAATCCGCCCGCCTATCAGCCACCTGATCCGCGCGCCGGCATGCAGGTCCCCGGCACCAGCCGCGAGGGTGGTGGCAATGCCGGCGTCAACCTCGAGCAGCTCGGGCTCTCGCTCGCCTACTCGCGGGCCGTGACCGATACGCTCAGCCTCGGCGCGAGCTTCCTACTCGGTTACCAGACGATCGAGGTCAAGGGGGTCGGCGCCTTCCAGGGCTTCACCCAGACCTTTACTCAGAGCATGATCGCGAACCAGACGATGAACGCGATCTCGCCGTCGAACCTCACCGACAACGGTAAGGATTCAGCCTGGGGCTACGGCTTCCAGGTCGGCGGCATCTGGGATGTTAGCCCGAAGTTCTCGGTCGGGGCCTCGTACCGCACCAAGATGTACATGGGCGAGTTCGACAAGTACTCGGACCTGTTCGCCGAGGGCGGTGACTTCGACATCCCGGCCGTCGGCACCATCGGCATCGCGTTCAAGCCCAACAACCAACTGGCCTTCGCCCTTGATCTACAGCAGATCTGGTACAGCGATGTGGCCGCTGTCGCGAACAAGAACGACCTGGCGTTGAAGTGTGATCTCGGGGCCGCCTTCGGCCAGCCGAGCGCCCCCGGCGCAACGTACGATCCCCGTTACTGCCTGGGCGGCTCGAAGGGTGCGGGCTTCGGCTGGGACGACATGACCGTGATCAAGTTTGGTGTGCAATACGCGCTCAATGATCAGCTGACCCTGAGGGCCGGCTACAGCCACGGCAACAACCCGATCGACGGTAGTCAGGTCGCGTTCAACACCCTGGCCCCGGCGGTGATCGAAGACCACTTCACGCTCGGCGCCAGCTATCGTCTTCGCGACGACTTCGAGCTGACCTTCTGGGGCATGTACGCGCCGGAGAACAGCGTTTCTGGGCCTGGCGAATTCACCGGCACCCAGGCACCCGAGATCAAGATGCACCAGTACGAGCTTGGCGTGAGCTTCGCCTGGCTGTTCTGATCCTGGACAATCTCCTCTGACGAGGAGATTGCAGTTCGGACCAGCAAGAAGCCGCCTTCGGGCGGCTTTTTTGGTTCTTGGGGGAGGATGTCATCTATCGACCGCCCGATTGAGGGCCCGGTGCAGGGATGAGGCTGTCGGAGTCGCCGAGCCCCGAGGTCCGGCCTTGAGACCCGGTTCTGGGGTTAATCGGGAGGTTAGGCGGGGGCTTAAACGGGCGCGTGCAGTCGGTTCATCACCCGCTGGAATTCGCCAGCCATCAGCGCGGAGAGACAGGCCTCCGTCTCATCGAGCGAGCCCAGGATCGCGTCCGCATCGGCCCGGGATGGACGGCTCAGCACGTAGCCAACCACCTGCTCCTTGCTGCCCGGATGGCCAATACCGATGCGCAGGCGCCAAAAATCGCGGCTCCCCAGCGCGGCCATCGTATCCCGGAGTCCGTTGTGGCCGGCATGGCCGCCGCCCTGCTTCAGCTTCACGGCGCCCACGGGCAGATCGAGCTCATCGTAGGCCACGAGGATCGAGCCTGGCTCGAGATCGAAGTAGCGACAGACGGCAGCAACCGAGCGGCCGCTGTGGTTCATGAAGGTCGCCGGTTTCAGGAGGCGGAGATCCCCTCCCGGTAGCGCGATCCGGCCCAGCGAGCCATAGAACTTGGCCTCGGGGCGAAGCTCGACGCCTGCCCGTTCGGCGATCCGGTCGACGAGCCAGAACCCGGCATTGTGCCGGGTATCCGCGTACTGAGGGCCGGGGTTACCGAGCCCGACGATGAGCGTTATACCCGCTTGCGGCATGCTAGGCTGCGGATGAGCCCTCGAAAGCGCTCATCCACCTCCTCTGTCATGGACGGCTGTTCAGTCAGTCCGCCGCACCCTCGCCGCTTGCAGCCGCATCACCGCCTTCACCCTCTTCGTCCTCAGCCGGCGCGGCCTGTGGTGTGTAGATCATCACCACCGGTGCCTCCGGATCAACCGAATGCGTGAGCTCGACGTTCGGCGGCAGCTGAAGCTCCGACACATGGATGATGTCACCGACGTTCATCGCGGCCATATCGACGCTGATGAACTCCGGCAGATCAGCTGGCAAGCAGCTCACCTCGAGCTCGGTGATGTTGTGCGAGACCTTGCCGCCCATCTTCACGCCCGGGCAGCTCGCCTCGTTCAGGAAGTGAACCGGGATCGTCAGGCGCAGCTTCTCATCACGGCTCACGCGCAGGAAATCAACATGCAGCAGAAACGGCTTCGCCGGATGACGCTGAAGGTCCTTCAAGACCACCTTGGTGGTCTCACCGTCCAGCGACAGGTCGAGCAGGCTCGAGTAGAAGGCCTCAAAGTCGAGCTGGCGCTCGAGCTCATTGTGGCGAACCGAGATCATCTTGGGCTCGGCATTGCCGCCATAAACGATCCCCGGCACCAGGCCCGTCCGACGCAGGCGGCGGCTCGCACCCTTCCCCGTGTCGGTCCGCGGCTGAGCCGCGACTTCAAATACATCACTCATGACTGAGTCTCCAGATTGAACAAGGGTCGGACGCAGGTATCCGCGACCAGATGTCTGCGCCCATTGGGAAATCCTCGATGCTGCCGTCTGCAGCGCGCCAGCACCCGCGATCAGTCGACGAACAGGGAGCTGACTGACTCTTCGTTCGAGACGCGCCGCATGGTCTCGGCGAGCAGCTCACCGATGCCGAGCTGCCGAATCTTCGGACAATCGCGCGCCTCGGGCCGCAGTGGAATGGTGTTGGTCACCACCAACTCATCCAACGCCGAAGCGGCGATGTTGTCCACCGCCGGGCCAGACAGCACGGCGTGGGTACAATAGGCCTGAACACGAGAGGCGCCATGCTCCTTCAGGGCCGCGGCAGCCTGGCAGAGGGTGCCCGCCGTATCCACGAGGTCATCGATCAGCACGCAGGAGCGTCCTCGCACATCGCCGATGATATTCATCACCTTGGCCTCGTTCGGGCGCGGGCGGCGCTTGTCGATGATCGCGAGATCGGCGTCATCGAGACGCTTCGCGAGCGCGCGGGCCCGAACCACACCACCAACGTCTGGAGAGACGACCATCAGATTCGGGTGCTTCTGCCGCCAGACATCGCCGAGCAGGATCGGTGACGCATAGACGTTGTCGACCGGGATATCGAAGAATCCCTGGATCTGATCGGCGTGCAGATCGACCGTCAACACCCGGTCGGCGCCCGCCGAGCCGATCATCTTCGCCACCAGACGGGCCGTGATCGGAACCCGGGCGGAGCGCGGGCGCCGGTCCTGGCGCGCATAGCCAAAGTAAGGGATGACCGCCGTGATGCGCTTCGCCGAGGCCCAGCGCAGCGCGTCGATCATCACGAGCAGCTCGAGGAGGTTGTCGTTGGTTGGAGCGCAGGTGGGCTGGACGATGAAGATGTCACGCCCACGCACATTCTCCTGGATCTCCGTCATCACCTCGCCGTCGCTGAATTGGCCGACAACGGCCTTACCCAGCGGCAACCCGAGGTGCGCAACGATCTCGCTCGCGAGCGCCGGATTGGCGTTCCCGGAGAACACCATCATGGCACTGGCCTGCACTGATTGTCCTTTGGTCTCAAGCGGCACCGTTGCTGGCCACTCTCGGCGTGGTGAAAGTTGGCTGGGGCGCCAGGATTCGAACCTGGGAATGCTGGGATCAAAACCCAGTGCCTTACCGCTTGGCGACGCCCCAATGGATCGGCCGAGCTCAGAGTGCGGCAGCGCCGCAGTCATCCGCGCCGAAGAGCGGCGATTGGTTGCAGCCCTGGGCGACGAAACCCGGAATCCCCGCTGGCACCTCGGACAGCAGCTGCTCGGCTGCCGTGCGATCGGGGAGGGCCGCAAAGAGACAGGCCCCTGTTCCGGTCAGCTTGGCGTCGGCACGGCGGGCAAGCCACTCGTAGGCCTGGGCGACAACCGGGTACTTCGCGAGCACCGTCGCCAGACAGTCGTTCCTTGCATCGCCGCGCAGAAAGTCCGCTAGTGTGATTGGGGCCGAGTCTCTTGTCAATCCTTCGTCACTGAACACCGCGGCCGTCGAGACCTGAACGCGCGGCACCAGCACCAAGAACCAAGGTCGTGGCAGCTCCACCGGGTCTAGGGTCTCGCCAACCCCCTCGCCCCACGCGGCACGGCCACGCACGAAGACCGGGACATCAGCGCCGAGCTCGAGACCGATCTCGGCCAAGCGCTCGAGCGGCAGGTCCGTGGCCCAGATCCGATTCAGCGCGTGTAAGGTCGTCGCGGCGTCCGAGCTGCCGCCGCCAAGCCCCCCGCCCATCGGCAGGCGCTTGTCGACCCGGATCTCGGCACCGGCGCGACAACCCGTCTCCCGGGCCAACGCCCGTGCCGCACGCACCACGAGGTCCTGCTCGGGTGGTATCTCGGCCGGACCGCTCGCGCGCAGGATCTGTCCATCAGCTCGAGGCTCGATGTAGAGCCGATCGCAGTGATCGACGAACTGAAAGACCGTCTGCAGCCGATGGTAACCGTCACCGCGACGGCCCAGGATTCGCAGCATCAGGTTGAGCTTGGCCGGCGCGAGCCAAGCGCCATCGGCCTCGGCGCGCGGGACCAGGACGCTCATCAGGAGCCGTTCTCGGACTGCGAGAAGCGGAAGCGGCTCAGCACCCGCAGCAGATACTCATGCTCCGGGGCCTCGTCGAGCGCATTCTGCCAAACCGCCTTGGCCTCGTCGCGGCGCCCGAGCGACCAGAGCACCTCGCCGAGATGGGCCGCGATCTCGGCATCAAAGCCCTGATCCAGCGCACGGCGCAGATAAGACTCGGCACTCTCGGACTGACCTTTTCGATACAGCACCCAGCCCATGCTGTCGAGGATCGCCGGATCATCCGGTCGCAGCTGCAGCGCGCGCTCGATGAAGGCCTGGGCCGCATCAAATCGCTCGGTGCGGTCAGCCAGCGTATAGCCCAGGGCATTGAGCGCGTCGACATGATCCGGGTCGCTGACCAGGATCAGGCGCAGATCACGCTCGAGCTGATCGACCTGGTCCATTGAGACCGCCAGCATCGCCCGCGCATAGAGCAGGTCCGCATTTTCGGGCCACTGCTCGAGGGCCTTGCTGTAGACCTCGAGCGCGTCGTTCTTGATCCCTTGATCGCGGAGCAGCTCGCCCTCGATCAAGGCGAAGGTTGCCCCCTGTTGCGGGTAGAGGTCTCGCAGCTGTTGCAGCAGCTCGCGCCCCCGCGCAACCGAGCCCGCCTCGGCGTAGAGATACGCCATGCGCACCTGCGCGTTGGTGCGGTTCTGGCCCTCGACCTCCTCGTAATACTTCAGCGCCGCCTCGCGGTCACCCGAGAACTCCTCGACCTGACCCAGCAAGAAAGAGACGTCGTCCGGCCGCTCGCCGAGCCGCTGCAGCGCCTGCAGATAGGTCCGAGCCGCTTCCAAGTCCTCACTCTCGATCGCAACCACGGCAGCCGCGAACAACACGTCCCGACGCTCGGGTGTCTGCTCGAGGAGCTCATCGAACACCGCCAGGGCCTGCTCAGACTCACCGGCATCCATGTGCAGCTGCGCCTTGAGCAGCTTCAGCTCAGCATCCTCGGGGGACTCCGAGATGAAGCGCTCGAGCATCTCACGCGCCGCCTGATCGCGATCGCGCGTCACCAGCAGCCGAACCACGAACAGCTGCGGCTCGCTCCAGCCTGGGCGCAAGGCCGCGGCGCGCTCGGCCAGCGCCACCGCGGCCTCGTCCTGGTCGGCCGCCGCGGCCAAGGTGGCCAGCGCGAACTGCGCATCGGGATCATCGGTGGCATCGCCCGCCACCACCAGATCGTGCATGATCGCGAGCCGTGCGGCCGGGTTCGGGAGCCGCCCGAGGATCTGCGCGGCTTGCAGGTAGCCCTGCCCAGGCACGCCCGCAAGCTCAACCACTTGCATCAGCGAGGCCAGCGCGGCCTCGCGGTCGTTTCGATCCAGGGCAAGAAAGGCGGACAGCTGATGCGCCTTTGGCGCATCGGGCTCGAGCGCGATCCAGAGATCGAGGCCGCGCTGTGCCGCCGCAGGATCGTCGCCGGTCAGCGCGGAGCGCACAGCGCGCTCGGCGAGCCTGGGCTCGCGTGCGAGCTCGGCCGCGTTGAGATACTGTTCGGTTGAGGTTGCGAAATCCGCACGCTGCAGCGCCACCTCGGCCAACAGGATCGCGTACAGCAGATCCGCAGTCAGCTCCTCGAGCGGCTCAGCCGGCTCGCCGCTCCCTGCCAAGAGCGACTCTCCGATCGCATCTACGGTCACAGCCCCGATGGCATGCCCACTGACGCCCTGGCCCGTCTCGCCAAGGGCCTCCACGGTGGCCTCCGGGTTTACCGCTTTGGTGGACCCTGGGCTGGCTTCTTCCCGGCGCGTACCGGGGCTCGCATCGGGGCCCGCGTCCGGGCGAGCGCCAGAGGCGGCCTCCGCGAGCACGGGGCGCGGAGTGGCATCGAGCGCGGGCGTGTCGATCGGCTCCGCCTCGGCCGTCACGGCCAGCACCAGCACGAGCGTAGAGAAAAGAAGACGGGAGGGGGTTCGCATGCGCATAGGGGCAGAGGGAAGTTTGACCGCGATCAGCCGGTAAATCGATTGGATCGCAGTATACTCATGCGGTTCCAATTGCGGAAAGCAACGCAGTTGCACCCCGAAAGAGCAACCTCTGCTGCCTTGCAGGTTGGGGAGATTCCAGACAAACCGGCTAGTCCAACTACTCCACCATGCCTCTTATCGTACTCGGACTCAATCATAAAACGGCGCCCGTTGACATCCGCGAGCGCCTCACCTTCGGACCCGATGTCATCGTCGCGGCCCTGCGCACGCTGCTCGAGCAGAGTCCTGCCGACGAGGCCATCATCGTCTCGACCTGCAATCGCACCGAGGTCTACTGCGCCACCGAATCGCGCGACATCGAGACCGCTGTCAGGAACTGGCTCGGCAGCTTTCACGGGATCGAGCCGCAGCTGTTCGCGCAGCACCTCTATGTCTACAAGGATCGCGATGCGGTGACCCACCTGTTCAAGGTTGCCTGCGGCCTCGACTCGATGGTCCTCGGTGAGCCCCAGATCCTGGGTCAGGTGAAAGGGGCCTTCAAGACCGCCTGCGAGGGTGGTAGTACCGGAAGACTGCTCGGGCGGCTGTTCCAATGCACCTTCGCGGTCGCCAAGCAGGTGCGCACCGATACGGCCATCGGCAGCAGCCCGGTCTCGGTGGCCTTCGCGGCGGTCAGTCTTGCTCGGCAGATCTTCAGTGACCTCTCCAAGCAGACCGCCCTGCTCGTCGGCGCCGGCGAGACCGTCGAGCTCGCCGCACGCCACCTTCACCAGCACGGCATCGGCCGCATCATCGTCGCCAACCGGACGGTCGAGCGCGCGCACCGACTCGCGATGCAGTTCGACGGCTACGCGATCGCCCTCACCGAGCTCGCCAGCCATCTGCCCGAGGCCGATATCGTCGTCTCCTCGACCGCAAGCCCGCTGCCCGTGCTGGGCAAGGGCACGGTTGAGCGCGCGCTCAAGCAACGCCGGCATCGGCCCATGTTCATGGTCGACATCGCGGTGCCACGCGACATCGAGCCCGAGGTCGGGCAGCTGCGCGATGTCTACCTGTACACGGTCGACGACCTGCAAGGCGTGGTAGACGAAGGCATGCGCTCGCGCAACCTGGCCGCTGAGCAAGCGGTCGAGATCATCGATCTGCACTGCGAAGAGTTCATGGCCTGGGTGCGCTCGCTGGATGCGGTCTCGTTGATTCAGGACTACCGCGCCCGGGCCGAGTGCATTCGCGACGAGGCGGTCTCGCGCGCCGCGCGTCAATTGGCCGCCGGCAAGCCTGCCGATGAGGTGATGCGGCATCTGGCCCATGTGCTGACCAACAAGCTCCTGCACGAGCCGAGCGTGCGGCTGCGTCAGGCCGGCCGCGAGGGCCAACAGGAGCTGCTCGAGGCTGCCAACGAATTGTTCAAGCTCTCGCAGGTCCAAGACAGCGGTCACTGAATGAACCCATCGATTCGCGGCAAGCTCGATCGGCTTGCCGAGCGCTTCACCGAGATCACCGCCTTGCTGGCCCAGCCCGAGGTCCAGGCGGACCAGAACCAGTTCCGCAACCTCGGCCGCGAATATGCCCAGCTCGAGCCGCTCGTCGATTGCTGGCAGCGCTACCTCGAGCTGGAGTCCGAGATTGAGGCCACGCGCGAGATGCTCGGCGACAAGGAGATGGCCGAGCTGGCGAAGGAAGAGCTCGAGACCGCCGAGCAGCGACGCGAGCAGCTCGAGCCCGAGCTCAATCGACTCCTGATCCCTGGCGATCCGAACGACCATCGCAACATCTATCTCGAGGTTCGCGCCGGTACCGGTGGTGCCGAGGCCGCGTTGTTCGCCGGCGATCTGCTGCGCATGTACCTGCGCTATGCCGAGCTCCAAGGCTGGCGCCACGAGATCATCAGCGCGAGCGACGGCGAGATGGGGGGCTACAAGGAGGTCGCGGTGCGCATCAGCGGCAGCGGCGTCTACTCACGGCTGAAATTCGAGTCCGGTGCGCACCGCGTGCAACGGGTGCCAGAGACCGAATCGCAGGGCCGCATCCACACCTCGGCCTGCACGGTCGCGATCCTGCCCGAGGTCGACGCGGTCGACGAGATCACGGTCGACCCGAACGACCTGCGCGTCGACACCTATCGGGCCTCGGGCGCTGGCGGCCAGCACGTGAACAAGACCGACTCGGCGGTGCGCTTGACGCACCTGCCCTCGGGGATCGTCGTCGAATGCCAAGACGAGCGCTCGCAGCATAAGAACCGCGCCAAGGCGCTCGCGCTCTTACAGGCCAAACTCCTCTCCGTCGCGCAGGAGGCACAAGCCGCCGAGCAGAGCGCCTCGCGTCGACTGCAGGTGGGAAGCGGCGATCGCTCCGAGCGCATCCGCACCTACAATTTTCCGCAGAATCGACTGACCGATCACCGCGTCAACCTCACCCTCTACAAGCTCGATGAGGTGATGATGGGCAATCTCGATCAGGTCATCGACCCATTGCAGCAGGAATACCAGGCGGATCTGCTCGCCGAGCTGACCGCTGCCTAATCGGTCCGCACCCTTTGCTCCGCCGCCCCGTGCAAGGCTGATGCCGTGAACCGCCCGGATGCCACCACGGGCTCGATTGCCGCGCTGCGACGCGCGACGCGCGAACGGCTCGAGGCCGCGGGCCTTCTCAGCCCGGCACTCGAGGCGGACCTGTTGCTGAGTGAGGTCTCGGGGCTTGAACGCGGTAGTCTCTTCGCCTGGCCGGAGCGCGTCCTCGGCACCCCACAGCTCGCGGCACTCGAATCCCTGGTCTCACGGCGCCTCGCCGGCGAGCCGATCGCCTACCTGCTCGGCCGGCGCGAGTTCTGGAGCCTCGAGCTCCAGGTGAGCCCGGCGACGCTGATCCCGCGGCCGGAGACCGAAACCCTGGTCGAGCAGGCCCTGCTCGCCCTGCCAGCGGATGCGCCCCTGCGCGTTGCCGATCTCGGCACCGGCAGCGGCGCCATCGCTGCCGCGCTGGCCTGCGAACGCCCCCGCTGGACCCTGATCGGCATCGACGAAAGCCCCGCCGCACTGGCAGTCGCCGCTACCAACGCCAGGCAGCTCGGCCTCGAGAACCTGCACTTGGTCCTTGGCGACTGGTCGGCGACCATGAAGCCCAGCTCCCTGGATGCCATCCTCGCCAACCCGCCCTATGTGCGCACCGACGACCCGCACCTCGCCCAAGGCGATCTGCGCTTTGAGCCCCAGGCCGCGCTCGTCGCCGGCGCCGACGGCCTGGATGCGATTCGGGCGATCATTGCCGACGCCTCGCGCTGCCTCGTGCCCGGTGGTCTACTCGCGATCGAGCACGGCTGGGATCAAGGCCCCGAGGTGCGCGCGCTCATGCAGCAGCAGGATCTGGAGAAGATCGAAACCCTGCGCGACCTTGCCGGTCAAGAGCGAGTGACCCGAGCGCACCGCCGTACCTCGATGCCCTCATCCTGAAGGTTCCGGCACGAACCCTGCTTCAAATCTGGACCAGAAGCTTGATCGGCGCCGATCAGATTAAGCATACTCCCCCTATGGAAACGCCCGACCCAGACCGCGTCAAACGACGCCAGATCCACTTCCGCGACCTGCATCCGGATCGCAACGACGCGCGCACCGCTGCCAACTTCTTGGCCGAGGTCGACGGTGTGCTGAGCCTGGAGCCGCAGTCTCCGATCGTGCTCGAGCTGAGCTACGATCTGCGCAAGACTTGCCTTGAGGAGATCGATGAGGCCCTCGCGGAGCTCGGCCTGCACCTCGATGGCGCACTGCTGTTTCGGCTCAAGCGCTCACTGGCCTACTACACCGAGGGCACCTACCGCGAGAATCACGGCTGGGCCCGTTGCGAGAGCAACTGCACGAAACGCGTCTTCGCCCAGCGCTGGGAAACCCTCGAGCACGGCTGCCGCGACTCGCGACCAGAGCACTGGCGGCGCTACCTCTAGCAGCGCGGGTCGGCAAAGGCGAGCGCGACCTTGATCGCATCGCTCGGGTGGCGGGATGCTGTCGCCGCCGTGCTGGGTCCCGTCTTGGGTTCA
>CAZTYV010000122.1:0-11777 GCA_964617675.1 uncultured Halochromatium sp.
ATGATGGTCGGGGTAGAGGGATTCGAACCCCCGACATCCTGCTCCCAAAGCAGGCGCGCTACCAGACTGCGCTATACCCCGAGGGGCGATGTCTCAGCGCGACGCAGGACACACCCGTCGCCAGTCGCTGATTCTCACCAAGCCCACTAGCGTACGCCCTCGGGGTTTTGGCGTCAATGCACCGACAAGGCTTTGCGCGAAGCCAATGCACCAAGCCCGCGACAGGGTTAGGATCGCACGCTTGCAATCGATAACGGTGTTTGCACGGGGGAGCAGCGGAGATGAGCGCAGAGATTCTGGATGGCAAGACGGTTGCGGCCGAGGTGCGCACCCGGGTCGCCGCCGCGGTGAGCGCCCGGGTGCAGGCCGGCAAGCGGGCCCCGGGATTGGCCGTGGTGCTGGTCGGGGAAAATCCGGCATCTCAGGTCTATGTGCGCAATAAGCGCAAGGCCTGCGCGGAGGTCGGCTTCCATTCCGAGCTGCACGAGCTGCCTGCAAGCGTTTCGCAGCAGGGGCTGCTTGAGGTCGTCGACGCGCTCAACGCCGATCCGGCCATCCACGGCATCCTGGTGCAGCTGCCTCTACCCGCGCAGATCGACCCCGAGGCGGTGATCGAGCGCATCTTGCCAACCAAGGACGTCGACGGCTTCCATCCCTACAACGTCGGTCGGCTGTCGCTGCGCATGCCGCTGTTGCGCCCCTGCACACCGAAAGGGGTAATGACGCTGCTCGAGCGCACGGGGCGGGCACTGGAGGGCCTGGACGCGGTTGTGATCGGGCAGTCGAACATCGTTGGCCGACCCATGGCCCTAGAGCTGCTCGCCGCGCGCTGCACCATCACGGTCTGTCACAGTCGCACCCAGGACCTCGCGCACAAGGCGGCCAATGCGGATGTGCTGGTCGTCGCGATCGGTCGCGAGCGGTTCGTCCCGGGAGACTGGATCAAGCCCGGGGCTATCGTCATCGATGTCGGCATGAACCGAGATGCCGATGGCAAGCTCTGCGGAGACGTGGATTTCGAGGCCGCCCGAGCGCGCGCGAGCTGGATCACCCCAGTGCCTGGGGGGGTCGGACCGATGACCATTGCCAGCCTGCTCGAGAATAGCCTGCAGGCGGCGGACCTAGCCGCGAGCTGAGCAGGCCGATACCGCCCGCCCTCCGCCGGCCTGCCCGCGAGGCATCACGGAACGCGAAGGGGCCGTCGACGCCGTCGATGACGACGGGCGGTGGCGCCGATTGGCATCCAGCGCGATGCGGGCAACGGGCAAATGGGGGCTGGGGCTGCCGCCGTTGCTCGAGCGCGCGCTAGCCACGCCGCCAGGTCGTGCCGCCCGCGCCGTCCTCGAGCTGGATTCCCGCCGCTTGGAGCTGATCGCGAATGCGGTCGGCCTCGGCGAAGTCGCGCGCCCGACGCGCCTCGGCGCGAGCCGCGATCAACCCCTCGATCTCGGCGTCAGTCGGCCCTTCCGCCGCACCGCCGCGCAGATAGGCCTCGGGGTCTTGCCCCAAGAGACCAAGGATGGCGGCCAGCTCCCGCAGCTCGGCCCCCAACGCGGCCGCTGCGGCCAGGTCCGATCCGCGTACGCGATTGATCTCACGGGCGATCTCGAAGAGCGCCGCGAGCGCCTCCGGGGTGTTGAAATCGTCGTCCATGGCCGCGGCGAAGCGCTCGCGCGACGGCTCAGCGCCGGCTGGCTCCGCCCCCGGTAGACCGCGCAGGGCGGTATAGAGCCGCGTGAGCGCGGCGCGGGCGCCATCGAGCTGGCTATCGTCGTAGTTGAGCGGGCTGCGGTAGTGGCTGGTCAGGATGAAGTAGCGCACCTCCTCGGCCCGGTAGCGCTCCAAGATCTCGCGCACGGTGAAGAAGTTGCCGAGCGACTTCGACATCTTCTCATCGTTGATGCGCACGAAGCCGTTGTGGATCCAGACATTGACGAAGGGCTCGCCGGTTGCACCCTCGGACTGGGCGATCTCGTTCTCGTGGTGCGGGAACTGCAGATCGGCGCCGCCACCATGGATATCGAAATGATTGCCAAGCCGACAGGTCGACATGGCCGAGCATTCGATATGCCAGCCCGGACGGCCCTCACCCCAGGGCGCCCGCCAGCTCGGCTCGCCCGGCTTGGCCGCCTTCCAGAGCGCGAAGTCGAGCGGGTCACGTTTCGCCTCTCCAACCTCAACGCGAGCGCCAGCGCGCAGGTCCTTCGGGTCCTTACCCGATAGCCGTCCATAGCGGGGAAAGCTGGCGACCGAGTAGTAGACGTCGCCGTTATCGGCGACGTAGGCGTGATCGTTCTCGATCAGGCGCTGGATCATCGCGATGATCTCATCGATGTGCGCGCTCGCGCGCGGCTCGTCATCGGGTGCAAGCACGCCTAGCGCGGCCGCATCCTCGTGCATGGCGTCGATGAAGCGCTCGGTCAGGGCCGTGAAGGGCTCCGCATTCTCGGATGCGCGCGCGAGGATCTTGTCATCAATATCGGTGATGTTGCGCACGTAGGTGACGTCAAAGCCGGCTTGCATCAGCCAGCGATAGATGACATCGAAGACCACCAGCACCCGCGCGTGACCAAGATGGCAGTAGTCGTAGACCGTCATGCCGCAGACATACATCCGGACCTTGCCAGGCTCGATCGGCTGGAAGGGTTCTTTGCGACGGGTCAGGCTGTTGTGAACGTGCAGCATTCGGGAACGATCCTGGGCAATCCGGTCAAGATACTAACAAAGGGGACAGTTCGGCTGAACCGTCGGTCATCGCGATAGCAGAATCTCGGGGCCGGTTTTGTTAAGCTGGCGCGGAAACAGAGGAGAACCCCATGATCAAACTCAAGACCAATCACGGTGACATCCTGATCGAGCTCGATCACGAGCAGGCCCCGGTCACCGCCGCCAATTTCGAGCAGTATGTCCGCGACGGCCACTACGACGGCACCCTATTCCATCGGGTGATCGACGGCTTCATGATTCAAGGCGGCGGCATGGACGTCAACTTCAATCCCAAGCCGACCCGCGCCCCGATCGAGAACGAGGCCAACAACGGGCTCAAGAACACCGTTGGCTCGCTGGCCATGGCGCGCACCAACGACCCACATTCGGCCTCATCGCAGTTCTTCATCAACGTTTCCGACAACAGCTTCCTTGACCATCCCGGCCAGGACGGTTGGGGCTACTGTGTCTTCGGACGCGTCACCGAGGGCATGGAGGTCGTCAATGCCATCAAGGGCACCAAGACCGGCGGCCGCCAGGGCCATCAGGACGTGCCCGTCGAGGATGTGATCATCGAGAAGGCCGAGATCGTCGACTAGGCGCGCCCTGCAATGATCGAGATGCGGCGCGATGACGAGACGCTCTTCATCTCCGATCTGCACCTGTCACCGCACCGACCCGACCTCACGACGCTCTTTATCCGATTCCTGGAGCGGCGCGCGCCGCTCGCCGCGCGGCTCTACATCCTCGGCGACCTCTACGACGTCTGGATCGGCGACGACGATGAGGCGCTACCGGCTGTCAGCACAAGCCTTCGGCAACTGACCAGCCGAGGCACGCGCTGCATCCTGATGCGCGGCAATCGCGACTTCCTCATCGGCCGTCGCTTTGCACGGGCGAGCGGCTGTGAACTGGCCGCCGACCCGCAGCGCATCCAGCTCGGCGACGCACCAGCCCTGCTGATGCACGGTGATCTCCTCTGCACCGACGATGTCGCCTACCAGCGGTTTCGCCGCCGGGTACGCAACCCGCTGGTCCAGCGCCTGTTCCTCTGGCTACCCTTGGCACGCCGGCGGCGCATCGCCGCCGGCTACCGCCAACGCAGCGGCGAGGCCATGGCGGCCAAGGCACCCGAGATCATGGACGTGAGCAGCCGCGCGGTGTGCCGCCAGATGCGACGTTTCGGGGTGCATCGCCTGATCCATGGTCACACGCATCGCCCGGGCGATCACCACTTCAGCCTCGATGGTCGACCCGCGCTGAGACAGGTCTTGGCCGACTGGCAAGACGACCGTGGTGAGGTCTTGGCTCAGCGCGGCCATGGCTGGCAACGCGAGGAATGGACATGAGGCGACCAGCGACCAGCCCTAAGCCGCGAGGGCCCGAGCGCTCAGTTGTCGGCAAAATTGAGGCCGAGCTTGGAGTAATGGGTGCGAATCACCAGCCAGGTGGTGTAGGCGCCGATCAAGAACAGGAGCGCGACCAGATCGAACAGCGAGAGGTAGAGCTTGAGGTCTGAGAGAAAATAGCCGCCGACCAGCAGCAAGGATGCAAAGGCGCCATAGAGCACGAAGAACGGCAAGATGGTCATGCTCATCGCACTCAGCGCTGGATCCGCCTCCGGCGCCTCACCGGTCTTGGCCGCCGCCCGCTCACGGGCGCTGATCACCAGTCGACGGTGGCGGGCGCTGAACCAGATGTAGAACGCCCCCACCAGCAGTGCGATACCACCGATGTAGTAGCTCATGATCAACCTCCGGCAGCGGTTGCCTGAACCAGCCCCGCATCGCGACCGAGCGACGGGCTCGCGCCCCGCTGGCGCTGATCCAGGGTCGCGAACAGGTCCAGGACCCAAACCAGCTTCTCACCGACCGACTGCGGCCCCGGCGAGCGGTCTTGACGGACGGCGTATTGGCTTGCTCCACGGATGACCGCGGCGCGTGCACGAGCGCGCTCGGTGCCGACAGCGGCGGCAGCATCGACCAGGAACCGATTCTCGGCGATCGCCGGATCTGCACAGCTGCGTCCCGGGAAGGGCGTGGCAGCAACGGCTCGGCTGAGCAGGGTCACCTTGCGCCCGGGTGGCACGACGGCGCGCGTCGTGACCGAGTCATAGCCGTTGCGCGCGACCTCGTGGCCGATCTCGGCGTAGAGCAAGCGCGCGGCATAGATGCCGGGGCGGCAGGGCACCGGCAATTTCGCGATACCGGCCTCGGCGCGCTGATAGATGGCGTCGGCCATCTCGAGCACGCGTCGGGTCACCGCGCCGACCGCGTCGTTGTAGCTCGGGTTGGCGAGCCAGGCCTCGACATCCAGACCTTCCTCGCGCAGCCAGGCCTTGGGCAGATAGACCCGGCCGTTGCGCGCATCCTCACCAACATCGCGGCAGATGTTGGTTAGCTGCATCGCGGTGCCGAGGTCGCAGGCCCGGGCGAGCACATTCGGCGCCCTGACGCCCATGATCACGGTCATCATGGCGCCGACCGCAGCGGCGACGCGCGCCGAGTAGTCGAGCACGCCCTCGATGGTCTCATAGCTGCGCCCGTCAGCATCCCACTCGAAGCCTTCGAGCAAGGCCTCGGGGAGCGCACGAGGCACCTCGAAGCGCTCGACCGTCGCGGCGAAGGCTCGATCCGGGGCGAAGGGCAGCGGCCGCCCCTGATAGACGCGATCGAGGCGCTCGCGCAGCTCGGCGAGGGCCGCCTGCTGGTCGCGCTGCTCATCGATTGCATCATCGGCGACGCGGCAGAAGGCGTAGAGCGCCGCCGCCGGGTCACGGATCATCTTGGGCAGGAAGAAGGATGCGGCGAAGAACGACTTCGAGCCGTTGCTCAGCAGCTGCCGACAGACAGCAAGATCAGTCGCATCCGAGGTCTTGGTTTCACGCAAAAACAGAGGCATCGGGGACCACCGTATCCAAAACGCGCGCTGTAGAAATGACACCGGGCACCCCCGCTCCGGGATGCGTGCCAGCGCCGACCATGTAGAGGTGCTCGACCTCTTCGCTCTTGTTGTGCGGCCGGAACCAGGCGCTCTGCATGAGCACCGGCTCCAGACTGAATCCAGCACCTTTGACCGAGCAAAGGCGTTGCTCGAAATCCTTGGGCGTGGTGACCAAGGACACGGCGAGCTCCTCCTCGAGACCGGGAAGCAGGGTGTCGGACAGGTAGGCCGAGATCGCCCGCCGGTAAGGCTCAGCACGCTCGGCCCAGTCGATGTCCGCGTCCAGGTGGGGCACCGGCGCTAAGACGTAGAAGGTGTCGCAGCCCTCCGGCGCCAGCGCGGGGTCGGTTGCCGTCGGGCGATGCAGGTAGAGGCTGAAATCGTCGGCCAGCACCTTGCGATCAAAGATGTCCTGCAACAGCCCCTTATAGCGCGGCCCGAGCAGGATGGTATGGTGCTTGACGTCCTCGTAGCGGCGTTTGGTGCCGAAGTACCAGACGAAGAGACCGTTCGAGTAACGCGCCTTCTCGAGCTTCGGGTCGGTCCAATGCTTGCGCTCGATTCCGGGCAGCAGATGCTTATAGGTCCAGGCGACATCCGCATTGGAGACGACGATATCGGCGGCGATGCGCTCGCCGTTCTCAAGCTCGACGCCGGTCGCCTTGCCGTTCTCCACCAGGATCTGGCTGACCTCGGCCTTCAGGCGCAGCTCGCCGCCCTGGCCCTTAATGAGGTCGACCAGTCCATTGACGATGGCCCCAGTGCCACCGATGGCCGAGTGCACGCCCCAATGCCGCTCCAGGTAGGAGATGAGCGTGTAGATCGAGGTGACCGTGAACGGATTGCCACCGATCAGCAGCGGATGGAACGAGAGGGCCACCCGCAGCCGCTCATCCTTGACGTACTGCGAGACCATCGAGTAGACACTGCGGTAGCTGCGCAGCTTGACCATCTTCGGCACGATGCGCGCCATGTCCTGCCAATGCGTGAAGGGCACATGGCCGAGCTCGACGAAGCCGACCTGAAAGATCTCCTCGCTCGCCTTGATGAACCGCTCATAGCCGGCGACATCGCCGGGCGCGAAGCGCTCCACTTGCGCGCGCATCGCCGCGGCATCACCATTGGTGTCGAAGACCGCGCCGTCATCGAATCGAATCCGATAGAAGGGGTCCATCGGCCGCAGATCGATCTCGTCCTGGAAGCTGCGCCCACACATCTGCCAGAGCTCTTCAAGCAGGAAGGGCGCGGTAATGATGGTGGGGCCGGCATCGAAGGTGAAGCCCTCGATGCGGTGCACGTAGGCTCGGCCGCCGGGCGCGTCGAGCTTCTCTAACAGCGTCACCCGGTAGCCCCGATAGCCCAAGCGGATGGCGGCGGCGAGGCCTCCGAAGCCGCTACCGATGACGACGGCGTGGGGTCTCGGACCTGCATGCTGCACGCCAGCAGCAAGGGTCCCGGCCGGGGGTGGGTTCGTGGTCAAAGTGTCAACTCGGGCTGATGTCAATCATGCATGACAGTATAGCAGCCGATTTTTTTTCCGCGCTAGCACGCTAAACTCCAACACTGTTGATCATTTGCCCCACATCAAGCCGAACGGGCCTGCTTGATCCACAACGCATGCGCGGTATACCTTCCGTGGTCTTGCTGTGGCCCACGATCCGCGCCGCATCACGGGCTTCAATCTCGAGCCGTGCGGGCAGGCACTCTCACCGGTAGTCCGATTCCGTCTTCATGGTCTCCCCTCTTCGCCGTATCGCGCCACATCAGACTCGTACGCTTACAGGCAAGCCCAAGGCCCTGCGCTGGCAGGTTCCGGACCTGATCGACTTCGACTACTACGTGGGCGAGGACGAGCAGCGCGTGCGCGAAAAGCCCGCCGAGCGCAAGCAGCTCGCCGAGCGCGACCGCAAGCTGTACAAGGAGCAGATTGCGCCGATCATCGGTGAGGCCGACGCCCATAGCAGCAAACACCGCAATCGAGCGCTGCGCTGGTGGCTCGAGCTGCGTCGCCGCCAAGAAGACCTCGCCCTCGCCGAGCTCCTGCCCGGCCAAGCCTTCGCCCGCGCCCAGCGGCTGGTCACCAGTGTCATGGGCATCACCGGCTTCGGCATTGGCATCGGCGTCGCCTCGACCTTACTCCAGTACGAAGGTGACCACCCGGTCAATGTCTCCTGGTATCTGTTCTGGCTGGTGCTGCTGCAGCTGATCCTGGTGGCCACCACCCTGGGGCTCTGGTACGGGCGTCGCTCGCGCCTGGTCAAGGGTGCGACGCAAGACATCTCACTGCTCGGCCAATCCCTGCGCCCGCTGTTCTCCGGCGCGGCGCGCTGGGTCCAGAAGCAGCGCCTAGCGCATGTGCCGCCGGAGCTCCGCGAGCGCGCCAAGGCCAAACAAGGCCTCATACAGGCCAACTACGCACTCTACGGCCCGGCGAGCTACCTGCCTGTGCTGGTCCCGGCGCAGGTCTTCGGCATCGGCTTCAACCTCGGCGCCATCCTGATGACGATGGCACTGATCTGGTTTGCCGATCTCGGCTTCGGCTGGGGCTCGGCGATGAATATTCGCCCGGAGACGATCCAAGGCCTGACGCAGCTGATCGCCCTGCCGTGGAGCTGGCTCTTCGGTGAAGGCGTGGGCGTGCCGTCACTGGAGCAGATCGCGGGCACGCGCATCAGCCTCAAGGACCCGCTCTACGTGCTCGACGCCGACCACCTGCGCTCATGGCGGTGGTTCCTGGTCCTGGCGGTCATCACCTACGGTCTGCTGCCGCGAATCGCGCTGCTCGGTCTCTCGGTGTACAAGCAGCGGCGCTCGCTCGCGGCCCTGCCCTTTACACATCAGAATGCGCAGGCGCCCTACGCTCGGATGATCACACCGAGTCTCGAGACCGGCATCGCCGTGGCTGGCGACCGCGGCTCGGAGATGCCAATCCCAAGTCCGCTCAAGCCGCTGACCCGACCGTCCGCTGCGCCGCGGCCGCCGAAGCCATCGCCCACCCCGCCGAGCAGCGAGCCGCGGATGCCGCCGGCAGAGCCGACGGGCGCACTCGGCCAGCGGCCCGGGCCGAGCGGCACCGAGTCCGGGTCGGCACCCACCGCGGCTGATGGCAAGACGACCGGTCGAGACAGCACCGACATAACCGCGCAGCCCAAGCTGCCAGCAGCGGCGAGCGGCCGGGGCACGAGCCCCGAGGCCCGAGCCGAGACCCCATCGCAGCAGCCGCCGTCGCCGCCAGCAGCGCAAGCCACGCCGCGCGGGACCGAGGCTAGGCCCGACGCGCTGTCGAGCACGCGGCCCGCAGAGGCACCGACCCAGACGGCAGCGATTGCTCCGGGCACGAGCCCCTCCTCATCCACTAACAGTACCGCCGGCGCGCAGGCGAGCGCGCGCGAAGCAGCATCAGCGCATGACGCCCCGGCGGCGGACACCCGGGCGCAGGACGCCGAGGTTCAGTCGGTCGAGGTCGAGGCCGATGCCTGTATCCTGCTGCTGCATATCGACGTCTCGGACCTGCTCGAAGACTCGGATCACTCGCGGCTGCAAGCCTTATTGCATCAGCAGGCGGGCTGGCGCGTGGCCGCGGCGGCCACCTATGGCGGCGGTCGGGCCATGGCGGATCAGGCCATCGAGCTGATCGATGCGGCGACCTGGCAAGCGCCGCCGCCCCGGGTCGCCTTGGTGCAGGACGGCTCTCAGCCGCCGATCACCGAGAACCTGCGCTTCCTGCGCGCGGTCCGCGCCGCCGCTGGCGAGCAGGCGCAGGTGCTGCTCGCACTGATTGGCGATCCCGACGACGATGTGAACGATCCGCTGCCGCCCCTGAGCCAATTCGATTTCGCCGATTGGCAGCGCAAGATCGAGCAGATGGGTGACCCCTATCTGCGCCTGGTGATGCTCGCACCTGCTGATGACGAGGCCCTTTGATGGTCGCTCAGGTCCCAACACTCGCCATCGTTGGTCATCCCAACGCCGGAAAGTCGTCGGTGGTGGCGACGCTGACCGAGAACGATCGGATCGCCATCGATAAGCGCGCCGGTACCACGACCCGCTCGGACGAGTACCCGGTGGATATCGACGGCAAGACCGTGCTGCGCTTCATCGACACCCCGGGTTTCCAGAACCCGACCGATATCCTCGAGTGGTTTCAGCAGCACGCCAATGAGATCGACCTCGCGCGCGCCTTTCTCGATACGCACTGCGACGACCGGCTCTACAGCCACGACTGCGCCCTGCTGCGACCCATCGCCGATGGCGCCGGCATCATCCTGGTTGTCGATGGCTCCAAGCGCATCAAGGAGAAGGACCGGACCGAGATGGAGCTGCTGCGCCTGACCGGCCGACCGCGCATGGCCATCCTCAACAACCTCACCGTCAATAACAAGCACATGGCGTCCTGGCAGGACGCGCTGAACAAATCGTTCAACTCGGTGCGCGAGTTCAATGCGCATCGCGCCACCTATGCCGAGCGCATCGCCCTGCTGAACGCACTCAAGACCATCGACCAACGCTGGGAGCCGATGCTCGATGAGACTATGCGCGCCTTCGAGCACGACTGGGAGCGGCGCATCGACCAGAGTGTCTCGACGATCCTTGAGCTCCTACGCAAGGCGCTCGCGTTTAAGGTGGTCAAGGTCGTCAAGGTCAACGAGCTTGGCTCCGAGCGCGAGCGTGAGACGATTCGCGAGCGTCTGACCGAGGGCCTGCAGGACGGTCTGCGCAAGCTCGAGAACGAGGCTCAGGACGAGATTCGCGGACACTTCAAACATCACGTCTGGAATGTCTCACCCAGCTCCCTGCTGGTGAAGGACCTCTTCTCCGATGAGGTCGAGCGCCACCTTGGGCTCAATCGCCATCAGACCGTGCTTGCCAGCGCCGCCGCTGGCGCAGCCACCGGGGGCGCCATCGACCTCGGCGTCGGCGGTCTCTCATTCGGTGCCGGGACCCTCATCGGCGCCGGTCTCGGCGGCGTGCTCGGCGTGCTCGGCACCTCGCAGCTCGCCAAGCTCGACATCCAGCGCACGCTCGGCGTCGAGCGGTTCACCATGGGACCCGTGAGTAACCCGCGCTTCCCGTTCATCCTGCTCGATCGCAGCATCCTCTACTGTGCGCGGGCGATGAACTGGGCGCACGGGCGCCAAGCCGCCGACGAGAGCGCGCCCAACCGCGTCCCCGACCCGACGCCCAAGCGTCAGCAGGGCTTCACCGAGGCGCTCGACAGCGACGACCACAAGGCCATGGCGAAGTTCTTCGCGGCCGCCCGTAAGGGCAAGGACTGCGCTCAGGAACAGCGGGTGCGCGAGATCATCCGCGGCGTCCTCGAAGACCTCTCGACCGACAAGATCGACAGCCGCGCCCATCTCTAGCCGATGACCAATCTCCCGTTCATCGTGCTGATCCCGTTCATCGGCGCCCTGCTGCCGCCCTGGGCGGTCACTGCCGGCCGACTCTGGTCGGCCTGGGTCACTGGAGGCGTGGCATTCGCCGCGCTGCTGCTGCTGATCGCGCCGGCTTGGGCGGTGATGCAGGGCGAGACCCTGATCTGGCAATTGGAATGGCTGCCCGCCGCAGGGCTGAGCCTAGGATTCCGGCTCGACGGCCTGGCCCTGCTGTTCGCGCTGATGATCCTCGGTATCGGCCTGCTGGTGATCCTGTACGCGCGCTGGTACCTGGCCGAGCGCGACCCGATGGGCCGGTTCTACGCCTATCTGCTGCTGTTCATGGGCGCGATGCTCGGGCTGGTGATGTCCGAGAACCTGATCCAGCTGCTGATGTTCTGGGAGCTCACCAGCATCAGCTCCTTCTTGCTGATCAGCTACTGGCGCCAGCGCGAGGACGCGCGCCGCGGCGCCCGCATGGCACTCGCGGTCACCGGCGGCGGCGGCCTGGCGCTGCTCGGCGGCATCCTGCTGCTTGGGGAGATCGTCGGCAGCTATGAGCTCAGCGCGGTCTTGGCCTCGCGCGAGGTCATTCACGCGCATCCGCTCTACGTCCCGGCGCTGGTACTGATCCTACTCGGGGTCTTCACTAAGTCGGCGCAGTTCCCATTCCATTTTTGGCTGCCGAATGCGATGGCCGCGCCGACCCCGGTCAGCGCTTATCTGCACTCGGCCACCATGGTCAAGGCCGGC
>CAZTYV010000123.1:0-11744 GCA_964617675.1 uncultured Halochromatium sp.
ACCTTGATGCGGGCAAAGGGTTTGTCATCGCCCTCGACTAGGGTCCAGGGCGCGTATTCGGTGCTGGTGCGCGCGACCATCTCATTGACGGCAATCTTGTACTTCGGCCACTTCTCTCGGTTGCGCCAGTCCTCGTCGGTGATCTTGTATTGCTTGTAGGAGGTGTTCTCGCGATCCTGGAAGCGCTTGAGCTGTTCCTCCTCGCTGGTCTGGAGCCAGAATTTGAGCAGGATGGAGCCATTCTCGACGAGCTGCTCCTCGAATTCGTTGATCTCGCTGTAGGCGCGTCGCCATTCGGATTCGGTTGCGAAGCCCTCGACACGCTCAACCAAGACGCGTCCGTACCAGGAGCGGTCGTAGATGATGATGTGTCCGGCGCGCGGCAGATGGCGCCAGAACCGCCACAGATAGTGATGCGCCTTCTCCTCATCGGTTGGCGCGGCGATCGGGATCGTGCGATAGAGACGCGCATCGACTGCGCTCGTGATCCGGCGGATCGCGCCACCCTTGCCGCCAGCGTCGACACCCTCGAAGACCAGCACCGTGGTGCGCTTGTCGTTGTAAGCCTTCCAGGCAAGCTCGTTGATCTCGCGCTGGTACTTCTTCAACGCCTCCTTGTATGCCTGTGTTTCGAGCTTCTGGCTCATGTCCATCTGATCGATCAGCGTGATCTGGGCACTCGCCGACTCCGGGAGGTCGAGCGGATCGGCCGTGGGCGGAGGCTCCATCGGCAGGGATTGCTGCAGCCGGGCGCGGATGGCCTGCAGCAAGGTCTTGCCAACGGTCAGGTCGCGGTAGCGCTTGTCCATTGCCTCGACCAGATACCAGGGCGCGATGCCGCGATCGGTCTGGCGGATGACCCGCTCGGCGACGTACTCGAACAGCTGATACTGCTCGCTGAACTTCGATTTCTTCGGCAGCATCTTCCAACGGCTGCGATCGTCGCGTGAGAGCTCCTTGAGGCGCGTCTTCTGATCCTCTTCTGAGAGGTGGAACCAGAACTTGACCACCAGCGCGCCGTCGTGAGTCAGGGATCGCTCGAAGTCGACGACCCGCGCAAGCTCGGCGTCGAGCGCAGCATCGTCGCATTCGCCGCGGAAGCGATGCTCGATCGGCGCCAAGTACCAGCCGCCGAACAGGATGGCGATCTCGCCGCGCGGGGGCAGGGTGCGCCAGAAGCGCCAGTAACGGGGCCGCTCCTGCTCCTCGTCGCTGAAGTCCCAGAAGGCGAAGGTCTGCATCCCGCGGGTATCGAGCCATTCGTTGAGCCGGTTGACGACCTCGCCCTTACCCGCGGCCTCGACCCCGGCGACGATGACGACGACGGGGATGTTGCTGTCCTTGAGCTCGCGCTGCGCCTCGAGTAACTGCGTGCGCAGCTCGTTGCGCTGTGCCTTGAAGTCTGACTTGCTGACCGTGCGGCCAACCTTTGCTGCCTCGAACATCTGTTCCACCCCCCGCGTCGATCGTCAGAGCGCGACCCTCGGCATCATCGCATGCTCACCGCAGAGCGGATAGCTCCAGCCGTGCATCAGGGGCCGATCTCTGGCAGGCGGCGCGATCGGCCATCCTGGTCCACCGCGACAAAGATGAAGCGACCCTGAGCGACCTCCGTGACCTCGTCGGGCTCGCTGGAGCGCCGTGCCCAAGCACTGATGTCAACGGTCATGGAGCTGTTGCCCTCGCCCTGCAATCGGGCATGCAGATCGACCAGGTCGCCGACTCGAACCGGGGCGCGAAACTGAAAGGATTGGATCGCAACGGTTGCGACGCGGCCCTTCGCACGCGCCACCGCGACCGTTGCCGCAGCAATATCCGCCTGCGCCAGGAGCCAGCCGCCGAAGATGTCGCCGTAGAGATTGGTATCAGCAGGCCCGGCGAACACCCGCAGCGCGAGCTGCCACTGCGCGAGATCCGCGGGGGCCGACGCAGTGGGCCGCGGCGGTTGCGGCAAGGGCTCGGACGGCGGGGGCAACTCGGACGCCATCAGAGACGCCCTGCGGTGCGTTTCGTCATCTCGATCGCGCGCTCAAGCTGATCGTCGGGGGTGTAGTAATGTGGCGAGAAGCGCAATCCGCCGCCACGACTTGCGCACATCAGGCCCTGGCGCATCAGCGCCTGGTACAGGGCCTGTTGGTCCGCGCCGGGCACCCGGAAGGTCAGGATCCCGGCGCGCTGTTCGGGGCTCCGGGGCGACAGGAGCTCGAAGCCGGCCCCATCGATCAGCTCAACCAGTCGGTTCACCCGCGCCTCGATGGCGGCTGAGATCTGATCGACGCCGAGCGCCTCGATCAGGGACAAGCTCGCCTCCAGGGCATGGATGCCGAGCATGTTCGGGCTGCCGCACTCGAAGCGCCGGGCGCTTTGCGCCGGTGTCCAATCGGTCTTGTCGAAGTCGCCCATGTCCTCGACCATGTGCCAGCCGAACTCTGTCAGTCGCAGCTCACGGCCGAGCTCAGGGCGGCACCAGAACAGCGCCAGGCCTTCGGGCCCGAGCATCCACTTGTGACCGTCCGCGACGAGAAAATCGACCGGGCTCTGTGCCAGATCGAAGGGGAGCGCACCCAGGCCCTGGATGGCATCCAGGCAGACCAAGATCCCGCGCTCACGGCAGGCGCTGGTGAGCCGAGCGATGTCGAGACGCCGCCCGCGGGCGTACTGAACCCAGCTCACCGCGAGCAGCCGGGTGCGCGCGTCGCAGCGCTCGAGCAGCGCGAGCTCAGGCTCCGTGCTGCGATGGATGTCGATCGCGCGCAGCTCAACCCCGCGCTCGGCCAGGGTCTCCCAGACGATTCGGTTGGAAGGGAACTCTTGGGCGACCGTCACGATGTTGTCGCCGCTCTCCCAGTCGAGCCCTTGGGCGACGAAGGACAGTCCTTCCGAGGTGCTCTTCAGCAGTGCGATCTCCTCTGCCGAGGCGGCACCGATCAGTCGGGCCGCCCGCTCGCGCAATCGCTGCTCGGTCTGCAGCCAGTGCGGATAGCGTTGCGAGCCGAGGCGGCCGAGCTCGCTGGAGAACTGCGCCACCGCCTTGACCGTCCGTGACGGCCAGGGCGCGATTGCGGCATGGTTGAGATAGATCAGGTCGGGGTCGAGGTCGAAGTCGGTGGTCATGGGATCGCGATCGGCGCATTGACGGCTGAACTCAAGTATCCTGAACCATTCCTCCGGTGAGCTGAAGACCCTAGACTTGTGGGATGCGCCATGACCTGCGATGAGCCCCGCCATTGCGAATCGACCGACGGACTGCTCTTCGTCGTCTCCGCCCCCTCGGGCGCGGGCAAGACGAGCCTCGTGGCGGCCCTGCTCGAGCGCGACCCGGCACTTGCCCTATCGGTCTCCTACACCACCCGTGCGCGCCGTGCCGGGGAGGTCGACGGTCGTCATTATCACTTCGTCGATCATGCGCGCTTCGAGGCCATGGTGGCCGACGGCGCCTTCATTGAGTACGCGCGGGTCTTCGATCACGGCTACGGGACCGCCGAGCAGAGCCTGCGCGACACGCTTGAGCGCGGCCAAGACCTGGTGCTCGAGATCGACTGGCAGGGCGCGCGACAGGTTCGAGCGCGCTTTCCGGCCGCCGTGACCATCTTCATCGTGCCGCCGTCGCTCACTGCGCTGCAGGAGCGATTGCGTGGTCGCGGCCAAGACACGAGCGCGGTGATCGAGGCGCGGATGGCCAAGGCCAAAGACGAGCTCTCGCATTGGGGCGAGTACGGCTACCTGATCGTGAACGATCGCTTCGAGCGCGCGCTCGGCGATCTCCAATGCGTGGTGGCCGCCGAGCGACTCCGCACCGACCGGCAACGGCTGCGGGAGGCCGAGCGCCTCAGCGCCATGACCGATCCCAAGGTCAAGGCCTGAGCGGCGAGCCGGCCAACAGCGCGCGCGGCGCCGGCGGGGAACCGGCGGGGAACAAGACCAACGAGCCGTCCGCGGGGCTGCGCGCGATGGTGCCCTGAACGCAGAGGCGACGCGGCGCCCTGCAGTCGCCCTGCAGTCGGTATTAGAACCCTCCGCGGGCGATGCCGCAGGGGGCTTTTTCTGTTAACTTGTGGTCCAGTTTCGGTCGTCTGTTGAGACGACGCGCTTAGGCCGGGGCGCGATCGAGCAGCGCTCGTGCCATCACTGAAACCATTGGGTTATTCGCGGTCTCTCGATGACGAGCGCGGGTCGTCTTGCCCGTGCCGAGAGTTCGCCTATGTCTTTTTCGGAGGAGTCAGATGGCTCGCATTACGGTCGAAGATTGTCTGGAACATGTCGATAACCGCTTCGAGCTGGTCTTGGTCGCGACCAAGCGCTCGCGCCAGCTTGCCAAGGGCGTCGAGCCGCTGCTGCCGTGGGAGAACGATAAACCAACGGTGATGGCGTTGCGCGAGATTGCGGCCGGATTGATCGAGCCGCAGACCTTGGAGGAGGGCGATCGTGCCGCGCAGGACGCCGCCGAGGCCTTGGAGCGGGCACTAGCCGAGGAGCTCGCATCACGGGATGCAGAAGACTGAGAGCCGCGCCAATACCATCGCCCCCGCGTCGGCGTCCGCGCTGATCGCGGGAGCTGTCGACCCCGAGCGGGCGCTGCGCCGGCCGCTCGGGGCCAGGACCTGTGCGGCCGTCACCGGCGCCGAGCCCGCGGCGCGGTATCTGATCAGCGATCTGCTGGTCGAGCTCGAGACCTATCTTCCGCGTGACCAGGTCGGCGAGGTCTATCGCGCGTACCTCTTCGGCGCCGAGGCACATCAGGGCCAGGAGCGACAAACCGGCGAGCCTTATATCTACCACCCGATCGCCGTCGCCCGCATCCTGGCCGAGATGCGGATGGACTACAAGGGCTTGATGGCGGCCATCCTGCACGACGTCATCGAAGACACCGCGACGGCCAAGGAGCAGTTGGCCGAGACCTTCGGCGACGATGTGGCCGAGCTGGTCGATGGCGTCAGTAAGCTGACCCAGATCGACTTCCCCTCGCGCGCCGAGGCACAGGCGGCGAGCTTCCAGAAGATGATGCTGGCGATGACGCGCGACATCCGCGTGATCCTGATCAAGCTCGCCGACCGTCTCCACAACATGCGCACGCTCGACGCGATGATGCCGGCCAAGCGTCGGCGGATCTCGCGCGAGACCCTCGAGATCTACGCGCCGATCGCGAATCGGCTCGGGATCAACCGCATTCGGCTCGATCTCGAAGACCTGGGCTTCCGCCATCACTGGCCGTGGCGCCACGCCGTGCTCGCGCGTACCGTGCGCGACAAGCTCCAGGGGCAGCGCGAGATGGTGACCAAGGTCGAGGAGACGCTGAGGGCGCGTCTACAGACCGAGGGGATCGCGGCCGAGGTCTTCGGGCGCGAGAAGCATCTCTACAGCATCTATCGCAAGATGAGCGCGAAGCGGCGCTCGTTCGACGACATGGTCGATGTGTTCGGTTTCCGCGTCGTTGTCGATCGCGTCGATACCTGCTACCGCGTGCTCGGGCAGGTCCATGACCTCTACAAGCCGGTGCCGGGACGCTTCAAGGACTACATCGCAATCCCGAAGTCGAACGGCTACCAATCGCTGCATACCGGTCTGATCGGGCCACAGGGCGTGCCGATCGAGATCCAGATCCGTACCGCGGACATGCATCGGCTCGCCGAATCTGGGATTGCCGCGCACTGGATGTACAAGACAGGGAGTGAGGCGAGCGCGGGGGGGCCGCAAGCAGCGGCCAAGGACTGGCTGCAGGGACTGATCGAGGTCCAGCGCGATTCGGGCGATTCGCAAGAGTTCCTTGAGCACGTCAAGGTTGACCTCTTCCCGGACGAGGTCTACGTCTTTACCCCAAAGGGCCGGATCCTGGTCCTGCCGATGGGAGCCACCGTCGTCGACTTCGCCTACGCGATCCACTCCGACGTCGGCAATACCTGCGTGGCCTCGCGCATCGATCGCCGCTTGGCCTCGTTGCGGACGCCGTTGCGCAGCGGACAGACGGTCGAGATTATCACCGCACCCGGCGCGAAACCGAATGCGGCCTGGCTCAATTTCGTGGTCACCGGCAAGGCGCGGGCGAGTATCCGAAGCTTCCTGAAGAATCTTCAGAATCGTGAGGCCGAGGTCCTGGGCCAGCGCATGCTTGCGGCGGAATTAGCGGCCTTCGGCTTGACGCTCGAGCAGGTCGGTGAGGCGCGCATCTTGGCCTACGCCGTCGAGAGCGGACTCGAGGACGGTGCACGCCTGTTTGCCGAGATTGGTCTCGGTAATCGCATGCCGATGCTGATCGCGCGTCGGCTGGCGGGCCCAGCCGAGCCGGCCCCTGGCGGCGAGGTGGCGACGGCACAGGATGCCGTCGAAAGCGCGGACTCGGGCGGCAGCGCGCGGCGCTTGTCGATTCGCGGGACCGAGGGCATGGTCGTGCACTTCGCACGCTGTTGTCGGCCGATCCCGGGTGACCCGATCACCGGGCTGTTCAGTGCGGGCAAAGGGATCGTGGTGCATCGCAACGAATGCCGCAACCTCGGTGAGTTCCACTCCAAGCGGGACAAGTGGATCGATGTCGAATGGTCGGAAGACCCACAGGCCGAGTTCCAGACCGAGATCCGGGTCGACGTTGGCAATCGCCGCGGGGCCTTGGCAACGATTGCAACCGCGATCGCCGAGCAGGGGTCGAACATCGAGAATGTCCATTCGCGTGAGAAGGACGGCATGACGACGACGCTGGACTTCCTGATTAACGTGACCGGGCGGCGCCATCTCGCCGAGATCATGCGCCGGCTGCGACGGATTCAATCCGTGACCCGGATCGTGCGCCTGTCGAACGTCGGTCGCTCGCGCTAGTCGACACGGCGCGTCGCTGCCGGGGAAACGCCTGGTGAGCTGTTGACCGCCGTTGCTATCGGCGGCGCTCGCGAAACGGGCGTCGGCCACGGTATGCCGTGATCTGCTGCACGATGAGTTGGAAGGGGAGCGCCTCGAGGCTGCCAAATTGCAGGATCGCGGCCTCGACTGTGGCATCGACATCCTCGATCTTCTCCGGCGCTGGCGCCTGCGGGTGGAGCACCTGGTGGATGCCACGTAGCCCGCCGACCTGAACCCGCATCGCCTTGGCATGCGGAAGGGCGGAGCGGCCATCGGTGGTCTTGAGCGCGAAGCGGGCCTGGCTTCGTAGGAGCTCAAGCAGCCTGACGCAGCGTTCTTGTGCCTCATCGGCCCGACAGTGCACCCCTTCGCGCTCGGCGATGCAAAAGCGCTCGGCGCGGCTGCAGGCGCACTGATTGGTCAAGATGCTCTTCTCGAACGGGCAGTAGCGCTCGTTGATCGCGCCGTAGGTCTCACGGAAGACTTGGTTGTCCATCGTTGTCGGACCCTGGCTATTTCCCGGTCAGCTCGCTGAGGCGCCGGCGGTCACGCTTGGTCGGGCGGCCGCGTTCGGTCCGCAACGAGGGTTGCGTCTCGCGCCGCTCTCGCGTCATCTCCTGGCGCCGCAGTCGGCTAGCCTCGTCCTCTTCGAACAGCAGCGCCGCTTCGCTGGCTGGTCGGCGCTGCTTCGACACCGCCCGGACCTCGATCTGCCACTCGAGCTGGCCCTTGTGGATGCTCAGTCGGGTTCCGGGGCGAACGCTGCGGCCCGGCTTCGTCCGTTGACCGTCCACGTGCACCTTGCCGCCGTTGATGGCCTCGACCGCAAGCGGGCGCGTCTTGAAGAAGCGCGCGGCCCAAAGCCACTTGTCTAAGCGCTGATGCTGCTCTTCGCCGCTGCTCGGTGCTACCTCGGACATCGTGCTGCGCTCACTCGTTGGCGAGCAAGGGGTCTAGCTTGCCCGCGCGCTCGAGCGCGGCCATGTCGTCGAAGCCGCCGATGTGCTGCTCGCCGATGAAGATCTGCGGCACGGTGGTGCGCTGACTGCGTTGGATCATGGTGCGCATCTGCTCTGCGTCCTTGTCGACGCGGATCTCCTCGAACTCAACCCCTTTTCGCTTCAAAAGCCGTCGTGCGCGAACGCAATAGGGACAGAAGGCGGTCGCGTACATCTGTACGATGGGCATAATGGCGTCTTACCCGTACTGCTTGAAATTCGGCGATCACGGCCGGATGACCCTTAGGGTGGCATAGCCAGCCGAGGCGCGCCAAGCCTGTCCTTCCATCCTAGCAGAGCTGATCAACACGCCGATGTACCGCACCACGCCGCCCGTTATCCGTCTCAGCGATTACCGCCCACCGGAATTCCTCATCGATCGCGTTGAGCTGCGGTTCGAGCTGGATGCCAACGAAACGCGGGTGGATGCGATGCTGAGCCTGCGCCGACATCCGGCCGCGATGCGCGGCGATGGCAACCTGAGGCTGGATGGCGAGCAGCTCAGTCTGGAGGCCATCCACCTCAATGATCGGGCGCTGACACCGGCGGAGTATCAGGTTGCTGATGATCATCTGCTCGTGCATCGGGTGCCGGATCAGTGCCGCCTGCAGACTCGGGTGCGCCTAAGCCCGAGCGCGAACACGGCGCTGGAAGGGCTCTACGTCTCTGGCGACATGCTCTGCACCCAATGCGAGGCCGAGGGCTTTCGGCGCATCACCTACTTTCTGGACCGCCCAGACGTGATGGCCACCTACCGGGTGACCTTGATCGCTGACCCTGAGCGCTACCCGGTGCTCTTGGCCAACGGTAATCCCGTCGGCGAGGAGCGGCTCGCCGACGGTCGGCGCTGCGTACACTGGCATGATCCTTTCCCGAAGCCGAGCTACCTATTCGCCCTGGTGGCGGGCGATCTGCGCGCGGTCGAGGATCGGTTCGAGACCGCGTCCGGTCGGACGATCCCGCTATGCATCTACGTCGAGCCGGGCAACGAGGACAAGTGCGACCACGCCATGCGCTCGCTGATCGCCGCGATGCGCTGGGACGAGGAGCGCTATGGGCGCGAGTACGATCTGGACCTGTTCAACATCGTCGCCGTTAGCCATTTCAACATGGGTGCGATGGAGAATAAGGGGCTGAACGTCTTCAATGCGAAGTACATCCTGGCGAGTCCGGAGTCGGCCACCGATGCCGACTTCGCTGGTATCGAGGGTGTGGTCGCGCACGAGTACTTCCACAACTGGACCGGCAACCGCATCACCTGTCGCGATTGGTTTCAACTCAGTCTGAAAGAGGGCTTCACGGTCTATCGCGATCAAGAGTTCTCGGCCGACCAAGGCTCGCGCGGGGTCACGCGCATCGAGGACGTGCGTCAGCTGCGCGCGCGTCAGTTCCCGGAAGACTCGGGGCCGATGGCGCATCCAGTCCGGCCCGACTCCTACATCGAGATCAACAACTTCTACACCGCCACCGTGTACGAGAAGGGCGCCGAGCTGGTGCGGATGCAGGCCAACCTGCTCGGCCCCGAGCGTTTTCGTCGAGCCACCGATCTCTACTTCGAGCGCTTCGATGGCCAAGCGGTCACGACGGACGATTTCGTCGCCTGCATGGAGACCGCCGGCGAGATCGACCTGACCCAATTTAAGCGTTGGTACAGCCAGGCCGGCACGCCCCAGCTCGATTGTGCGGACCAGTTCGACGCCACCAGCGGCACCTATCGACTCGAGGTGCGCCAGCATACCCCGCCCACGCCGGGGCAGCCCGACAAGCAGCCGCTACACATCCCGCTCGCGCTCGGTCTGCTCGACGCGGAGGGGCGCGATCTGTCGCTACAGCTGCAGGGCGAGCCCGAGGCTCCGGCGCCGGGCGCGCGGATGCTGCAGCTGCGCCAGCCGGTTGAGACCTTCGTCTTCACCGGGCTCGACGAGCGGCCCGTGCCCTCGCTGTTGCGCGGCTTCTCGGCGCCGGTGCAGGTGCAGTATCCCTACACCGACGATCAGCTCAGCTTCCTGATGGCGCATGATAGCGACGGCTTCAATCGCTGGGATGCCGCGCAGACGCTAGCGCAGCGGTTGTTGCTGGCAATGGTGGCGGACCCGACCCTGAGCGTGCCAGAGGCGTTCATCGCCGCCTTCGAGCGCGCACTCGCGGACGAGGCTGCAGATGACGCCCTGATCGCCGAGGTGCTGACGCTGCCGTCCGAGAGCTATCTGGGTGATCAGATGTCGGTCGTGGATGTCGATGGCATCCATGCTGCCCGTCAGCGGTTGGCGGCTGAGATCGGCACCCGCTTGCAGGTGCCGCTGCAGGCGGTCTATGAGCGGACCCGCAGCACGGGCGCCTTCGATCTCAGCCACGCCGCCATGGGGCGTCGGGCGCTTGGCAATCTCTGCCTCGGCTACTGGGTGCGCGCGGGCGATCCTGAGGCACTGGCACGCGCACAGCGTCAGTTCGAGGCCCAGCAGAACATGACCGACGTGATGGCCGCGCTGCGGATGCTGGTCGAGGCCCCAGGCACGGCGCCGGTGCATGCGCCCAAGGCCGAAGCCAATGTGCCGGCCGCAAGCGCGACGGTCGGCGTTGTCGGTCGCCAGGGCTCGGGCTCGGGCTTGGGAATGGGCGCTGAGGCGGGACGAGCGAGTGATCTCGGCGAGGAGTCACTGGCGGCCTTCTACGCGCGTTGGTCTGGCGAGCCGCTCGTGCTCGATAAGTGGTTCGCGCTACAGGCACAGAGCAGTCGTGCCGATACCCTGGCACGGGTCGAGCGGCTGCTCGCCCACCCGGACTTCTCCCTCACCAACCCGAATCGCGTCAGGGCCCTGATCGGCGCCTTCGCGGCCGGCAACCCAGTGCGTTTCCATGCCGCCGACGGTCGCGGCTACCGCTTCCTCACCGATCGCATTCTTGAGCTCGATCCGCTGAATCCGCAGATCGCCTCGCGCCTGCTCTATCCGATGACGCGTTGGCGGCGATACGACGAGGGCCGCCAGCAACGGATGCGCGCCCAGCTCGAGCGCATCCTCGAGGTCGAGGGCCTGTCCAACGACGTCTATGAGGTGGTCTCGAAGAGCCTGAACGACTAACCGGCTGCCGCCCTGACGATCATCATTTGGTGGTCCGGGCGAATCAGGCGATTTAGAGCGCCCCGGCCTCGATGACCTGAACCGGGTCGCCGGCGGCAAGGCCGAGAAAACCGCGCGTGATGACTCGAGTGCCTGGCTCGAGCCCGGCGAGGACCTCGATCTGATCGGCGATACGCACGCCGGTCTCGACCGGTTGCCGCTGCGCCTGGCCCTCGGTGTCGATGACCCAGAGGAAGGGGCCGCTACGCTCCTGGCGCAGGCTGCGGAAGGGGACCATGAGCCGCTCCATGTCGCGACTGCTGAAGCCGATGCGCACGAACTGCCCAGCGCGCGCACCCTCGGGGATCTGCTCGAAGGCGAGCTCAACCTTGGCCTGGCGGCCGGTCTCGGAGAGGGTTGGATGGATGCGCAGGATGTGGCCAGGGAGCGTCCGCCCGCCAAGCGCGTCGATGCGGATCTGAGCCGCGTCGCCGACCGCGAGCTGCGGCAGCACCAGCTCTGAGACCAAGGTCTCCGCCACCAACGAATCTGGATCGGCGACGCTGAGCAGGTGTGTGTTCTTGGCAACGAAGTCGCCTGGCTCGGCCAGACGCGCGGTGACGATGCCGTTGAAGGGGGCGCTGATCCGGGTGAACGCGAGCCGTGTCTCGAGTACCTGAATCTCCGCGTCGGCCACGGCAACCGCCGTCTGCGCCTGAGCAATCTCGTCATCTGAGGCGCCTCCGCGTCCGGCCAAGGCCTCGAGTCGTTTCAGGTCGAGCCGTTTTTGTGCACCGGTGGCCCGGGCCGCGTCGAGCTCGGCGCGCAGCAGATCATCTTCGAGGCGCAACAGCACCTG
>CAZTYV010000124.1:0-11517 GCA_964617675.1 uncultured Halochromatium sp.
CTGACCGGCCTGATCCTGCTGCTGCTCCGTCGTCAACGTGGGCTGGGCTCAGGGCTGGGCTCAGGGCGCGCGGTTTCGGCCGCTGGACGGCTTGGCGACGATCAGCGGGCCGCCATCTCGGCGCCCGCCTTCATCGCGGCGCTGCTGGCCGTGATCGCCTATCAGACCCTGGCCATCGCCGTGCCGACCGACCTCTATATCGCCGCCTTCTTACCGGACCCGCATCGTCTCGGCATCCTCGCGCTGATGTTCTGCGCCACTGTGGCCTGGTTTCTCGCTGATGAATGGCTGACGCGGGGTCCAGGCGCCTTCATCGGCGGCTACGCGCTCACCAAGGTGCTGTTTTTGGTCTCGTTGATGCTCGCGGTGGTGCTGAACCTCGACGAGCTCTTCTTCCTGGTGATCATCATCCCCGCGATCCTGATCCTGTTCGTGGTCTTCGGCCTGTTCAGCGCCTGGGTCTATCGCCGCACCGGACATCCGTGGATCGCCGCCCTCGCCAACGCCCTCGCCTTTGCGCTGGCGATCACGGTGAGTTTTCCAATCGCGGACTGAGCCCAGATAGATGGACTGAGCCCAGATCCCCGCCGATTCTGTGCCCGGCCTCGCCGTAACCGAGAACCGCGTCACGCCCCGCGCGATGGCCCATTGAGCGCCCCCTAGCAAAGCTGCTAGAAACCCTCACAACTGGAGCCATACGCCCGCTCGAACAGGTGTCGGAACGATGTACGGAATCGATGGACCCATACCCGGCGCCGCCTCGAGCGCGACCGCGCCGCTGGAAACGGCTTCGGCCGGCAACCGGTCGCTACGGGTGCTGCAGCTCACCGACCTTCACCTCTGCGCCGAGCCCTCCGCTGAGCTCTTGGGGGTTCGCACCCGGCGCAGCCTTGAGCAGGTCCTCGCGCGGGCACGGGAGCGGCACTGGCCAACCGACGCGATCCTCTGGACCGGCGATCTGGTGCACGATGAGCGTCCCGAGGCCTACCGTTACCTGCGCCAACTGTTCGACCAGCTCGACTGTCCCTGCTTCGCGATCCCCGGCAATCATGACCGCATCGACTTTCTCGCGGCCGAGGTCGATGCGAGCGCGAGCCAACACTTTCGGGTCGAACCGATCGGCGCCTGGGACCTGCTACTGCTCGACTCGACCATCCCCGGGTCCGACGCGGGACGGCTCAAGCCCGAGACCCTGCTCGCGCTCGAGCGATTCCTTGAGGCCTCCCCGGACCGACCCGCGGCGATCGCCCTCCACCACCAGCCCGTGCCGATCGGCAGTCGCTGGCTCGACACCATGCAGGTCGAGAATGGCCACCGTTTGATCGAGCTCGCCGAGCGCCATCCGCAACTGCGGCTCGTCCTCTGGGGACATGTGCATCAGACCTTCGACCGCGAGCACAGCGGGACGCGGCTGCTCGCGACACCCTCGACCTGCGCCCAGTTCAAGCCGCACAGCCCTGACTTCGACCTGGATGGGCAACAGCCTGGTTATCGCTGGCTCGAGCTCGAGCCCGATGGTCGGCTACGCACGGGCGTGGAGCGCCTCGACGAGCCCGCCGACGGCTGCTAGACGGCGCGCGGCGCGCGCATCAGGCTCGCCCGACGGCCCAGATCAGACGGCCCAGATCAGACGGCACACCTCGCCCGCAGCTGAGCACTGGCGACGAGGCGCGCGATCGGGGCCGAGAACGATAGCGCTCAGGCGGCCTCGGGCTCCGCCACAGGCTGTGCCTCGGCGGACTCAGGCGCTGCCTTGGCTGGGGTCACGCGCTGCGGACGCGGCAGTGTGAGCAGATACAGTGGCGTGACTGCCATCAAGAACACCAGCGGCATCAGCGGCGTGGAGTACTGCGGTGCGGCAGCGCCGAACAGATGGGCCAGGGTCGCATAGATCAAGACCATGCTGACCGTGCGCAGACCGATCAGTTGCGCCGCGCCCAGACGCTTGCCCGCAAACGGGAGCCACACCAGGATCACACCGAACAGCGCGATCAGCACCACCGGCCCGTGCAGCAGCTGCATCAGCTGCTCGCTGGCCAGGAACAGCGGATTCTGCGCATAGGGCGTCTCAGCGACCTCATAGACGAAGGTCTGCTCGACCTCAGGCTGGCCACCGAGCGACCAGAGCGTCTGCGGCTTCTCGACGAAGTACCAGCTCAAGACGCCACGCGGGTCATCGATGAAGCCCGCGCCAAGCGCCCCGAGGGCAGTCAGCAGATCGGCCTCATCGGCGGCCTCAGTCGAGGCCGCGGCCGAGGCCTCCGCGGGCGGCTGCATCCCCTGCTGGATGCTCATCGCCATCGATTCCATTGGAACAGCCGTATCGACCGCTGCTTGATTCAGCGCCATCAGCGGCCCGAAGACCAGGATGAAGCCGAGCGCGGCCGCAACCGGCGTCATGAATCTCGACAGGCCCTTGCTGGCGAAGAAGAGCAGGATCACCCAGGGCAGGATCAGGAACTGGAAGGTGCCATCGACCCAAGAGACCACCCCCAGCAAGGCCGCCGCGAAGAAGGTGCGCACCACGGCGCCCCGCTCGCCGATCCGAGCCGCGGTCACCAGGTAGACAAGAAGCACCACCATCAGCAGGGTCGCACCCACCAGATAGAGGCTGATGTTCACCAGATAGGGACTGACGGCGGTGAGCAGCGCGACGGTCAGACCCCAGTGCGGATCGAGCAGCCGCGTGGTCAGCATGAAGGCTAAGAGGATCGCGAGCGCACCGAGCACCACTTGTGCAATCACGGCCGCACTCAGACTGCCATCGGTCGCATCCGCATCGACGAACAGCGAGAGGAACAATGGGTAGCCAAGGCTGCCAAAGACCTCACCGGTCTCGCCTTGGGCATCCTCGGCAAAGGGGTCGGTCAACGCCTGGTAGGCCCCTTGCCGTTCCAACACCTGAGCCAGCGCGTAAGCCTCTGCAGCGTCGTCCTGCAGCGGCTCGACCACCTCGGTGCCAAGGAAGGCCTGGGTCCGCAAGAAGAGGCCGGCAGCGATGATCACCGCGAGCGTGAAGAGGGTGGTGAGCGACACCAAGCGCGCGTCGCGCCGTCGTGATTTTGCAGAGCTCACAATGGATTCTCCTAGCGTTGTCGCTAGACCGGGGCCCAGCGTGGATGAGACGAAGACTGCTTGACAAAAACTTTATTAGGATACACTAAACCTCGAATTCGATGCGAGAGCGGCCTGCCCGACGCACGCAGCATCTTAGGGATTTCCCTAATTAGCGTTTTTGGAATATTCTAAGGCGCTAATCCACAGAGAAATCACAAGAGAGGCAGTCGCTCATGCGATCACTGTCCGTTACCGCCTTTGCTGCAACCCTGTTTCCCTCGGTCTTGATGAGCCCCGTGCTCGAGTCACGCGAGCCGCTGAAGCTGCGTCCCACGGAGCTGCACGCGCCAACCATCGCGGCGCTCGACGCCAGCGAGCTCGTCTCGGCAACAATTCCGGCCGCCCCGCCGCTCTCCCCTGCGGAGATCTCAGACCCGATCACCTCCGAGCTCAGTCCCGCGGCGAGCCAACGTCCGATCGCCACGGATCTGGACAAAGACCTGCACTGCCTCGCGCTCAACATCTATCACGAGGCCCGCTCCGAGCCGCTGTCCGGGCAGATCGCCGTGGCGCAAGTGACCCTCAATCGCGTCGCCTCCGAGGCCTTCCCGCCCTCGGTCTGCGAGGTCGTCAAGCAAGGCGGACAAAAGCGCAATCGCTGCCAATTCTCCTGGTGGTGCGACGGCAAGTCCGACCAGCCCACCGAGCCTCGCGCCTGGCGGCGCTCCTTGGAGCTCGGTCGCCAAGTGCTGACGAACCAGGCCCCCGACCCAACCGATGGCGCCCTCTATTACCACGCCGACTACGTCGAGCCGCGGTGGTCGAGCGCGTTCCAACGCACCGCGCAGATCGGCCGCCACCTCTTCTATCGACCCTTGTCTGGGTGAGCCTCGTGCTGTCCGATCGACAGATCGGCGCGAAGACGGACTGCTGATTGGCCTCGTCCCTCGCAGCGCCCGGGATGAGGCCGGAGACAAAGCGACCCCCACTGCCGGCATCAATGTCATGGCGATCCCCTGCCTACGGTGCTAAATATTGAGGTAAGCGCCGCGCTCGCGCGGGCGTCCGGCCTCGACGAAGCCTCTCTGGCAGGAAGTGACCGTGGACATCGACCGTTTTGCCTTTGAGCAGGCACCAGACCCGATCTTTCGGATCAGCGCCGACGGGCGCATCCGCGACGCCAACGAGGTCGCCTGCCGCTGGCTCGGCTACGCCCGCGATGAGCTGCTCGGCCAATCGATCTGGCAGATTAGCCTGTATTGGACCGAGGACTTGTGGCCTGGCATCTGGCGAACGCTCACCGACCATCCGCTCGGGCTGGCGGAGTCCGATCTGCAGCGCCAAGACGGTCAGCGCTTCAGGGTCGACTTCTCGGTCCGGCTCTACGAGGGCGCGGCGGGCACCGAGGCCCTGCTGTTCGGGCGTGAGCGCCTGCCGCGGAGCGATGCCGTGCAGGAGCTCGCGCGTCTGCGAGAGCTGCTTGATGTGGCCGAGTCCCTTGCAAAGATCGGGCACTGGCGCTACGCGGTGGCGAGCGGCCGTCCGCAGTGGTCCGACCAGGTCTTCGCGATCTTTCGCCGCGACCCGGCACTCGGCGAGCCGAGCTTCGATGAGCACACGCGCTATGTCGCCGAGGCCGACTGGCCGCGCCTGCGCGAGGCGGTCGAGGACTGTGCCGAGCGCGGCGTCCCTTACGCGCTCACAGTCGGCATTCGCCGCGATGACGGCACGACCGGGACGGCCCGGGTCTATGGCTCAGCCCTACCGGGCAGCACCTCCAGCTTCGGCGAGCTGGTCGGCTTCGTCCTCGATATCAGTGGGCAGCAGGCCACCGAGCAGCACCTGCTCGACACCCAGCGACGACTCGAGGTCGCGCTGGATGCGAGCGGGATCGGCATCTACCAGGTCAACCTGGTCACGAACGAGGCCATCGTCGACGCGCGCTATCTCGGGATGCTCGGCTACAGTCCGGACGAGGTGAGCATGACCGTCGATTGGTGGCGTGAACACCTGCATCCGTCCGATGCCGGTGCCATGTACGAGGCCATTGAGCAAGCACAAACCGGTACCCGGGACCAGTTTCGCGGCGAGTACCGCATGCGCCATCGCGATGGGCATTGGGTCTGGATCGAAGACTTTGGCCGCATCTGCGAGCGCGACGAGGCCGGGAAGGCTCGCCTCACCGTCGGCGTGCACATCGACATCTCGGAGCGAAAGCGCATCGAGCGCCGATTGAGCTTCAGGGCCAACCACGACCGCCTCACCCACCTGCCGAACCGCTACAGCTTCTGGTGCACGCTCAAGCGCATCCATGCCCAAGCGCTGCGCTCGCAGCGCGCCTATTGCATTGCGATGCTGGATCTGGACCTGTTCAAGGCCGTCAACGATACCTACGGCCACCTGGCCGGCGACCAGATCCTGCAGGCCTTTGCCGCGCTGTTGCGTGAATCGGTCCGTGAGGCCGACTGGGTGGCGCGCTGGGGCGGCGAGGAGTTCATCGTGCTCATGCCCGATACCGACTGTGCTCAGGCGTGCCAGTCGATGGAGCGCCTGCGCGCGTGCGTGGCGGCGAGCCCCTTCCCGGCCGGCGATCAGACCCTGCGGATCACGCTCAGCATCGGTGTCGCCGAGCACGGACCCGCGGACCAGACCGCCGACAGTGTGATCACCCGCGCCGACAATGGCCTGTATCAGGCCAAGCGGCTCGGTCGTGACCGCGTGTGCACGGTCGAATACGCGGCCGAACAAGCACTGAGCCAGACAATAACCCCTGCCACCGTGAGAGCCGGCGGCCACTGAGCATGCAGCACCGCGCCCGCAAGCGTTTCGGCCAGAACTTCCTCCATGACCCGGGCGTCATCCAACGCATCCTCGATGCGGTCTCGGCGCGGCCCGGAGAGCACCTGGTCGAGATCGGGCCGGGTCAGGGCGCGATCACGGCCGGCCTGCTCGAGATGGCCGGTGAGCTCGATGTGATCGAGATCGACCGCGATCTGATCGGTCCCCTCGCCGAGCGCTTCGACGACAGAGCACTGCGGCTCCACAACGCCGATGCGCTCGACTTCGACCTCTGTGCCTTGCTCGGCAGCGCGGCGGACTCTGACCGGCTGCGAGTCGTTGGCAACCTGCCCTATAACATCTCGACCCCGCTCCTGTTTCGCTTTCTCAAGCAGGCCGATTGCATCGCCGACATGCATCTGATGCTGCAGAAGGAGGTCGTCGATCGCCTGGCCGCCGAGCCTGGCACCAAGGTCTTCGGCCGCCTCTCGGTGATGGTGCAGAGCTATTGCGCGGTGCGCCGCCTCTTCGTGGTGTCGGCCGGTGCCTTTCGGCCCGCCCCCAAGGTGAGCTCGGCGGTGGTGCGCCTGGTGCCGCATCGCCCACTGTCTCATCCCATCGCCGATCCCGCCTGGCATGCGCGCATCGTGGCGGCTGCCTTCGCCCAGCGCCGCAAGACGCTCCGCAACAGCCTGGCCGGCCTGATCTCGCCGGCGCAGATGGGCGCGCTCGGCATCGACCCGGTTGCGCGTGCCGAAACCCTCTCGATTGCCGACTTCGCCGCCCTGGCCAACAGCTCCAGCGCTTGCATTGCTCCGCCATTACCCTGAAATTGTGCAGCCTTTGCTTGAGCCGTTGTCACGAGACGCTGAGGAGTGGTTGATGAGCGATGAGGTTGCCGAGACCGAGCAGGACGACGAGAAGACCAACCCCGAGGAGCAGGTCAAACTGGCCCGCGCGCGGGATGTGCTGCCGTCGCTGATCCATCTGCTGCCGGTGGCCTCACGCCCGTTCTTTCCCGGGCAGGCGGTGCCGCTGTTGATGGATGCCGAGCACTGGCTGCCGACCATGAAGGCCGTCGGCGACACCGAGCACAAGGTCTTGGGGGTCGTCCTGGTGGGCAGCGAGACCTCGGAAGAGGCCAAGACGGCGGATTTCTATCCGGTCGGCACCGCCTGCCGGGTGCATCGCGTGCATTCGGAGGACGGCAAGCTCCAGGTGCTGATTGAATGCCTGCAGCGGTTTCGGATCGAGGGGTTCGTGAGCCGCAAGCGCCCGTTCTCGGCGCGCGTCGACTACATGCCCGAGCCGGCGCCTGAGCCCGAGGATCAGGTCAAGGCCTATGCCATGGCCGTGATCAACACCATCAAGGAGCTGCTGCCGCTCAATCCGCTCTATGTGGAAGAGCTGCGCATGTTCCTCGATCGGTTCGGCCCCGACGATCCCTCGCATCTGGCCGACTTCGCCGCCAGCCTCACCACCTCGAGCAAGCAGCAGCTGCAGGAGGTGCTCGAGGCCGTGCCGCTGATGAAGCGCATGGAGAAGGTGCTGGTGCTGCTCAACAACGAGCTCGAGCTGGCCAAGGCCCAGCACTCGATCCGCCAATCGGTCGAGGAGCGCATGCAGAAGCAGCAGCGCGAGTTCTTCCTCAAGGAGCAGCTCAAGGCCATCCAGAAGGAGCTTGGCATTGCCAAGGACGACCGCACCGCTGAGATGGACAAGTTCAAGGAGCGCCTGGAGAAGCTGACCCTGACCGAGGAGGCGCAGAAGCGGGTCGATGAGGAGATGGACAAGCTCGCGATGCTCGAGACCGGCTCGCCCGAGTACTCGGTCACCCGCAACTATCTCGACTGGATCACCCTGCTGCCCTGGGGCAAGCACTCCAAGGATAAGCTCGATCTCAAGCGCGCCCGACGCGTGCTCGATCGCGATCACTATGGGCTCGAGGACGTCAAGGACCGCATCCTCGAGTTCCTGGCCGTGGGCATCCACAAGAGTGAGATCGCCGGCTCCATCATCCTGCTGGTCGGCCCGCCCGGCGTCGGCAAGACCTCGATCGGCCGCTCGATCGCCGATGCGCTGGGCCGGCGCTTCTATCGCTTCTCAGTCGGCGGCATCCGCGACGAGGCCGAGATCAAGGGCCACCGGCGGACCTACATCGGCGCCATGCCGGGCAAGTTCATCCAGGCGGTCAAGGACGCCGGCACCGCCAACCCGGTGATCATGCTCGATGAGATCGACAAGATCGGCGCCAGCTACCACGGCGACCCGGCCTCGGCGCTGCTGGAGGTGTTGGACCCGGAGCAGAACGTCGACTTCCTCGACCATTACCTCGACCTGCGCTTCGACCTGTCGAAGGTGCTGTTCGTCTGCACCGCGAACCAGACCGACAGCATCCCAGGGCCACTGCTCGATCGCATGGAGGTGATCCAGCTGGCCGGCTACATCGCGGCCGAAAAGCTGGCGATTGCCAAAAAATACCTGCTGCCGCGGCAGATCGCCCGCGCCGGGCTGGACAAGGCCGCGGTCAAGGTCGGCACCGCGACGCTGCGCGTGCTGATCGAAGGCTATGCCCGCGATGCCGGTGTTCGGCGGCTGGAGAAGCAGCTCGGCAAGATCGTACGCAAGGCGGCCGTGCGCCTGCTCGAAGACGAGCCGACCCCGATCACGGTCACCCCGGACGACCTGAAGGACTATCTCGGCAGCCCGGTGTTCCGCGACGAGCGCAAGCTATCGGGCCCCGGCGTGGTCACCGGTCTGGCCTGGACCGCGATGGGCGGCGCGACGCTGTCGATCGAGGCGGTGCGTACGCACGAGTTCAACCGCGGCTTCAAGCTCACCGGCCAGCTCGGCGATGTGATGAAGGAATCGGCCGAGATTGCCTACGGTTACATCGTCAGCCACGCCGTGCGACTGGGCGCCGATCCAGCCTTTTTCGAGAAAGGCTTCATCCACCTGCACGTGCCGGCCGGCGCAACGCCGAAGGACGGACCCTCTGCCGGTATCACCATGGCCTCGGCGCTGCTGTCACTGGCGCTGAACAAGCCGGTGCGGCGCATCGCAATGACCGGCGAGCTGACGCTGACCGGCGAGGTCTTCCCGATCGGCGGCGTGCGCGAGAAGCTGATCGCCGCACGCCGCGCCGGCATCAAAGAGATCTTGCTGCCCGAAGACAACCACGGCGAGTACGACGAGGTGCCGGATCACGTGCGCAAAGGCCTGACGGTGCACTTCGTCAGCCGCTTCGACGACGTCGCCGCACTCCTGTTCGCGCGGGCGCCCGCCCAACGGTCCACCTAGCCGGTTGCCGAGGCGGCGACACAGCCTTTGCAGGCCGTCGACGATGCAGTCGGCCTTCGCATTGGTGTGAAAGCCCGTGTCATCGTGTCTCAGTGCCTCCTTGGTCACTTCGGGCCGGCGCGAAGGTCACCTCGATCGGCTGGTTGATGAAGGCGGTGCGTATACCGAGCGCCGTAGCCTGGAGCGCGAAGCGTTGGTAGACAGGCCCTGCCTCACCCAGGCAGCAGGCGTGGCCGGCTGGGTGGCCACCACCGCGATGTGCGTGGTTGATGTCGACGCGGGCGAACGTACGGACAGCAACAGCGAGCCGCGCCCCCAGCCGCGCCTGCACTGCGCGGTCAGCGACTGGTCGTCAAGACGTCGTGATCGGCCGCGACCAGTTCGGCGAGATAGCCGGAATAGCGCAGCAGCCGCTCGCCGTTCCTCTCATTGCGTCAGCACTGCCTGGGCCAGCGGCGCGACGACGTTGCGTGCGCCGCCGGCGTTGGTGAGGACCGCGATACCGGCCCCCTCCTCCGGCAGCATCACTAATTACGCGGTATAGGCCAGCTTTGCCCCGCCATGACGGACGACCCGCTCGGCGCCTGGAATCGTGCCTTGCTCCAGAAACCAGCCGAGCGCGTTGACCACGTCCAGGTCGAGCGCGACGTCGTCGTTCTGCGGTTCCATCATCTGCTCGATCAAGTCCGGCGCCAGCACTTGCCGGCCGTCCAGGTTGCCGCCGCACAACAACACGCTGATGGAGCGTCCCAGATCGGCAGCGGTCGTCTCCAGACCCTGCGCCGGTACGTCGCGAATCGGCAGCAGATCGATGGCGCGCCTTTGCTTGCACCCGACCGCCAGTGGCTCGTCCGCTGACGGCATCGCCGCAAACCGCGTGTTGACCATGCCGAACGGCCGAAACAACCGCTGTTCGACATGGCGCTCGAACGGCTCGCCGGCGACCTGCTGAACCAGATGGCCCAACAGCGTGTAACCGACATTGGAGTAGCCGAAGACCAGATTCGGCGGGAAGGCCGCATACTCGTCCTTCAGTTGCATGACGACCTCGGTGAACGGCGTTGCCGACCACAGGCCCTTATTCAGGTCGGACGGCAGCCCGGCAAGGCAAGCACCCGCCAGGCAACCAGTTGGACTCGTCCCATCCTGACCGTGCTTCATGCGTCACGCTATTCATGATCGTGAGACCGAGTCAACAGCCGATTTACTCGGACGGACGTCCGGCCAAAACCGCCATCAGCCAATGCTGACGAGGACAACAAGCGCGAGCAAGACGTCTCGCCGGCGTTGACCGCTCCCGCCTCGCCATGTTCCTCCGTAGCGCCGGCATCGGCGAGCACCACGCGGCTTGGAGAATGAACCGAATCGCGCTAAAAAAGCATGACGCATGCCTGTGAAGCGCTCCGCGCTGCTGGCGCAGGCTCACGACTCGAGACGGGGCTGAACAGGTCGGGTTGATTGGGAGCTCATGACGCTCGGCATCATCATCCCCGTGCTGAACGAGGCGGATAGCATCGTCGCCACCCTCAATCACCTGCAGGCAGCACGTGACGCAGGCCACCAGGTCATCGTGGTCGACGGCGGCAGCCAAGACCACACGACCGCATTGGCCGCGCCGCTCGCCGACCGCGTACTGAGCGCACCGTGCGGACGCGCCCGGCAGATGAACGCCGGGGCCGCGGTGTCGAACGCTACCGCGCTGCTGTTCCTGCATGCGGACACGCGGTTGCCGGCGCACGCGGTCGATGCCATTCAGGCCGCGCTGCTGCGCAGGCCTTGGGGCCGGTTCGACGTGCGCATCAGCGGGCGGCCCAGGATGCTGCGGGTGGTGGCCGCGGCCATGAATCTGCGCTCGCGACTGACCGGCATCGCCACAGGCGATCAGGCCATCTTCGTCGGTCGCAACGCGTTTGATGCCGTCGGCGGCTTCCCGGACCAACCGCTGATGGAGGACATCGAGCTGTCCCGGCGGCTGAAACGCCTTGCTGCGCCGGCCTGTTTACGCGAGCGCGTGCTGACCTCGGGCCGCCGTTGGGAGACCCACGGCGTCTGGCCCAGCATCCTGCTGATGTGGCGGCTGCGCTTCGACTACTGGCGCGGCGTGCCCGCGGAACGCCTGGCAACGCGCTACCACCCACCCAAGGCGTTGCGCGAGGCGGCCGACGCAGAATGAGGCGGCGCTCGGCCGCACGCCTCCCGAGACCGCGTCCGCCGACCTGGTAGCCCGGCCTCGTAGCCTCGTAGCCCGGGTGGAGCGCAGCGTAACCCGGGAAGCGGCGGTCCTGGACTACGCCGGGCGGTCGGGCTGGGCACCAATCGCCCGGCAGTCTCCGCCGACGGCGTGCGAGATGCGAGGGCGCGCAGGCCAATCGCCCGGCTCCG
>CAZTYV010000125.1:0-4544 GCA_964617675.1 uncultured Halochromatium sp.
GACCGTTGCTGGGGCCAGCGCGGGCGCGATGTCGCGCGATGCGGTGCTGACCGGTCGCGAGGAGCCGCTCGGTGCCTGCCCGTTCCTGGGCGCCAGCCGCTATCTCTACGCCGGCCAGGATTCGGTCAAACGGATCTTCAGGGATCTCTGGTGCGGCTACAGCCGGGACGTGATGCAGCGCTGCGGCGCAGTCTACTATGCCGAGAAGGTGGCCCGAGATGTGCCGCCGTTGGTCAACGAGGTGTTGCCGGCGAAGAACATCCTGCTGGTGCGTGATCCGCGCGGCGAAATGCTCTCGATCATGAAGTTCAATCAGAAGCGCGGTTACCACGGCTTCGGCTGGCTGAGTGACGATGATGCCGAGGGGTTTGCGCGCCGCCTCTGCACCATGCGCCGCCATTTCTTGCGCGAGGCCGGGCGCTGCGACGAGCACTCAAGGCGCATCATCCTGCGCTACGAGGATATCGTGATAGACATCGAGGCCTTCCTTGCCAAACTGCAGCGCTTCCTCGACTGCGAGGTCGACACCGAGGCCTTCCACGCCGGGCTCGGCAGTTTCCGCTACCACATGACCTCGGAGAGTGCACGCCGATCCGTCGATGCCTGGCGCGATGAGCTGCCGCCGGCCGCGGCCGAGATCATCGAGCACGGGCTGCGTCAGGAGCTTCAGGACCTGGGCTATCGCTGAGCGACTGATCCTGGTAGAGGTCGCGGATCAGGCGTGTGGTCTCCTGGATCGAGGGCGGCGGCTCGATGCCGCGCTGCAGTTGCTCCCAGGTCGCGGGGTCTGCCGCGCGCTCCATGGCGCGGGCCAGGCTCGCGGCCGAGCCGCGCGCAAAGCGCAGGCCATCGATGCCGTCGCGAACCTTCTCCCTCATCCCGCCAAGATCACTGCAGAGTACCGGTCGCCCCAAGGCCTTGGCCTCTTGCAGCACCAGCGGCGAGTTCTCCCACCAGATCGAGGGCAGCACCAGGGTGTCGGCCTCACTGAGCAGGTTCGGTAGCTCGCCGCGGTCGTAGCTGCCGTGCAGATCGATCTGGCTCGGGTAACGCTGTCTTAGCTCCGCGATCTGACGTTGGTATGCCTCGTCTTGCTCACTGAGCCCACAACCGTGGATCGCGATACGGGTCTGATCGCGCAGTTCGGTGCTGAGGAAGCCGACCGCCTCGAGCAGGACCTGAAGACCCTTGTAGCGATTGATCTGCCCAAGATAGGCGAAGCGCGTGCGCCGCTCCCCGGGAGCCAGCCGCCGCGGCGCCAGCGGTGTCATCGGCGGCAGCCCGTTGTCGATCACCCGGATCGGCCTCGTCAGCCCCCAGCGCTCATAGGTTGCGCGCAGGAAGTCGCTCGGCGCGATGAAGGTGTCGACCAGGCTGAAGGCGGCTCGGATCAGGCGATCGCGCAGGAACAGCTCCTCGGGCGCCCGTGGCCGCGGCGGTCGGGTCTTCAGGCAGTAGGCGCAGCGCGTCGGGCTGGCCTCGGTGCAGAGCTCGTCGGTCTCGCGCATCAGCATCTGGCCATCATTGGCACAGATCGGCAGGTACTCGTGCAGCGAGAACAGCAGCCGCACCGGTTTGCCGGCCTGCGAGCGGTAGCGGGCGGCCTCGCGGATGAACTGGGTGCCGAGATGCAAGATGTGATGGAAGTGGATCGCATCTGGCTGCAGCTGGGCCAAGAGCTGGCGGAAGTCGTGCCAGACCACGCGCAAGGAGGCGGGGGAGAGCGTGAAGAAATCACGCATCTGGCTGTGGAAGAGGATCTCGTGCGGCCGGAGCATCGAGAAGGGCGTGCCGCCGTGCTGCAGCGAGGCCTCGCGCGTCGCCGCTAGAAGGTAGGCATCGACACCCTGCGCTCGCAGCTCGCGGAAGAGCTCATAGGCGGCGATCTCGCCGCCACCCTTGACGAGATCCGGATGGCCATGGGCGATGATCAGCGCGCGCATCAGTGCAACGCCCCCGCGCTGATGCGCTCGATCTGCGCCTGCCATTTTCGGCTGTGACGCCAGCAGTTGTAGACGGTGATCTTCTCACGCCAGCCCGGGTCGGCGAAGAGCCGCTGCGACTGGCGCTCGAGGTGATAGAGCACCAGGTCCCGGGCCACATAGGTGCGAAGTCCGCGCTCCTGCAGCGCCAGACAGAGGTCTGAGTCCTCGAAGTCGCCGATGATGTAGCCTTCATCGAAGCCGCCGACCGCGAGGAAGTCGGCCTTGCGCAGCATCAGGCAGGCGGCGGTCGATGCCTGGACCTCGACGAGTGCCCCCTCGGGAGCCACGGGCATGGCTGGGAGGCCCTTGCCAGGGTGATCGTTGATCCAGAGATTGCCCAACGCTGGCAAGCGCTTGAAGGCCATGCCATCGTGCTGCAAGGCCTCGTCCGGATAGAGGAGGCGGACGCCGAGTGCGCCGATCTCGGGGAGCAGATCGAAGCGCTCGCGCAGCGCGCTTAACCAGCCGCCCTGGCTCGGGATCACGTCGGAGTTCAACAACAGGAGCCGCTCGCCTCGGGCGAACCGGGCGCCGAGGTTATTGGCGCCGGCAAAACCGAGGTGTGCCTTGGAGAGCACCGTCGCGAATGGCACCTCGTAGAGCGGGGCGACCTCGGCGCAGTAGGCGGTGAAGCCATCGGCGAGGGCCGGATCATCCAAGACGTAGAGCAGCTCAATGCCTTGGCGAAAGTCGGGATCATTGGCGAATTGGCTGAGCTGGTACTCGATGAAATCGTAGCGGCCGTAGATGGGGACGATCAGGCTGACCCAGGGCTCGGCGGGGCCATCAAAGAAGCGGATCAGCTCAGCCTCGGTCTGGTGCGAGCAGCGAAACGGCACCTGACTCAGGGCCGGTCCCAGTTGCTGGTCGAGCAACGCGAGCATCGCCTCGCTGCCCGGGTGCAGGTGTTTGAGCAACGACTCGGTGGTCTCGATGGGGTCATCGAAGCGTTGCACGAGCGGAACCGCCAAGCGCCCGATCAAGGTGCCGGCAACCTCGAGTGAGGCGACCAATTCGCCGGGCTGTTGGATGGCGTCGTCCTCGATGTAGCGCAGGAAACCGGCCTGAGCCGATTGCGCGCGGATCGCGGGGCCGATGGCCTCGAGCAGATCGGGGCGCGCGACCCGATAGGCGCCGGCGAGGAGGTCGTGCCCTTCACCGGTCCCCGTGCTCAGCAACAGCCGGGTCCTCGCGGCGTCGGCGGTGATACACCAGCCGATGACAAAATACCCCCGATCGCCGACCTGAATGACCTCGTCAATGGCGCCCGTGGCCACCGAGAGGGGTTGGCGCGTCGACTCGGGCTCGGGCGTTGGTCGATCCATGCCGAGCGCCTCGTCCTCTGCAGTCGCTGGGCTCGTCGCAGCCTCGCCCGGCGACTGCAAGGCCCATGCGAAGACGCGGCCGAGCGCCTCGGCGGCCTCCGGCAAGATCTGGTGCGCGCTCTGGTGCAATGCCGGCAGCTGATCCTGTTGCTCGCGTCCCAGGGTCTCGATGATGGCCGGATCATCGCTGATTGGGATACGGCATCGGTAACGCTTGCGCCCGACGCGGATCAGCAGATCGAACCGATCCTGGGCGTTGGGCAGGTGGCAGGCTCGAATGAAGCCTTTCCCAGCCGGGCCGACCTCGCGCTCGACGTCAGCGCGGCGGTAATGCCGTGAGAAAAAGGTCCCTGGAATCGCGATATCCGGCTCTGCCGTTGACCAGCCGGTGATGATCGCAAGGGGGCCGATGCGCACGCAGCGGTCGACCTTGGCCGCCTCGCCATTGCCAAAGCTCGCGATCTCGAGGTCGATCCGCTCTAGACGATTTCCGCGAAAGAATGGCATGCGTTCAGTGCTTCTCCAGGCGAATAGCCGAACCAGGCCGATGTGCGTGCCTCAAGGTCGACACAAGGCCTGGGGCGAAAATTAGTGCTGACATGAGCTATGCTACGCAAGCAACTGATGTCCTATCTAAAGAACGCCTTCGCATGCGCGCATGATGATGCCATTACCCGTGCCCGTCTCCATTGCGATCGGCAGCAGCCTGCTGATGCTGCTCGCCATCTTGCGCGCGCTGCCAAGGGTGCCTGCACTCGGCCGACTCTGCGACGCCTGGGTGAGCGCCCTGATCTTGAAGAGCGGCCTCTTCGATGCGGTCTTCTACCGCGAGAACAATCGCGACCTGGCAGACCAGGACGGTTCGCCCTTGCTGCATTATGCACGCATCGGGGATCGTGAAGGTCGCTGCCCCTCGGCCTGCTTCGACCCTGCCTATTATCGCCGTCAGGTTGCCTCACCCCTAGCCCGATCGCAGGCACTGCTGCATTACGTGCTTGTTGGCCGTCACCGTCGACTCTCGCCGAGTGCCTGGTTCGACAGCGGCTTCTATCTGCGTGAGAACAAGGATGTGGCGCGGGCCGGACAGGAGCCGCTGGCGCATTATCTGGGCGTCGGAGCGAGCCAAGGGCGCTCACCAAGCGAGGCCTTCGACAGCCGGGGCTATCTCGACGCCTATGCCGATGTGCGTGCAGGCGGGCTGAATCCGCTGCTGCATTTCATCACCGAGGGCCGT
>CAZTYV010000125.1:4562-11367 GCA_964617675.1 uncultured Halochromatium sp.
GCCCCATGGTCACGGCTGCCAGCATCAGGCCCCGCATCAGGCTCAGGAGCCGGCTCAGGGGCTGGCTCAGGGGCTGGCTCAGGGGCTGGCTCAGGGGCTGGCCCTGGAGCAGGCCCAGTATCGGGAGCAGGAGCATCATCGAGCTTGGCATAGCGCCGAGGGGCTGATGGCAAGGCTGCTCGCCCTTGCGTCGAGTCGGTGGCCGCGGCGCAGTGACGACCAGCCGTCCTTCGTCGATGTCGTGGTCCCTGTCTACCGGGGCCGGCTCGAGACCTTGCGCTGCCTCTTGAGCGTGCTGAGCGCCAAGGTCGCGGTCGCCTATGAGCTCATCGTGATCAACGACGCGAGTCCTGATCCGGTGCTGAGCGCGGCCTTACGGCAGCTTGCGAGCGCTGGTCTGATCAGCCTGATCGAGCAGCCGACGAATCAGGGCTTCGTCAAGACGGCCAACCTCGGATTGGCACTGCATCCCGAGCGCGATGTGCTGCTGCTGAACGCCGATACCGAGGTCTACGACGGCTGGCTCGATCGCCTGCGCCGCACCGCACTACAGCAGGGCAGGGTTGGCACTGTGACCCCGCTCTCGAACAACGCCAGCATCTGCAGCTACCCGCGCCGCAACCAGGATAATCCCTATCCGTTCGAGCTGACCGACGCGCAGCTCGCCGCGCTTGCCGCCCGCGTCAATCAGGGCCTCAGCGTGCCGGCGCCGACCGCGGTGGGCTTCTGCATGTACCTGCGTCGGGCCTGTCTCGATGAGGTCGGTCGGTTCGATGCCGAGGCCTTCAGCCCCGGGTACGGCGAGGAGAACGACTTCTCGCAGCGGGCCGCGAGCCTTGGCTGGCAGCATCGGATCGCGGCGGATGTCTTCGTGCGTCACTGGGGTGCGCGCTCGTTCCGCGGCGAGAAGGGGCGCTACGTGCGGGCGGCGACGGCCAGGATTGCCGAGCGTTACCCCAGCTACCGACGCCAGATCCAGGCCTTCGATGCGGCCGACCCCTTGGCCGAGGCGCGCGAGCGGCTCGACTGGGGTCGGCTGGCTCGCCAGCGCAGGCGTGAGAACGTGCTGATCCTGCACCATCGTCGTGGTGGCGGCTCGGCGCGGCGGGTCGCGGCCGAGGTGGAGCGGTTGCAGCGCCGCGGGCTCGGCGTGTTCCTGCTGCGCCCGGTGCCTGGCGATCCCTGGCGCCTAGAGATCGAGCAGCCGGCGATGCTGTCCTTACCCAATCTGCCGCGACTCAAGATCGACGATGGCGCGGGTTTCACGCGGCTGCTTAGTACCCTTCGGATCACCGAGGTGCAGACCCATGGACTCTTCGATCTGGTGCCGAGCGCGATCGTCCATCTCGAGCGCCTGGTGCGCTCACTCGGGCTGCGCTGGGTGGCCTATCTGCATGACTACAAGGCGATCTGTCCGCGCGTCAACCTGGCCGATCGGCGCGGCCGCTACTGCGGCGAGCTTGGCGAGGCGCACTGCCGACGCTGTCTGGCGCTAAATGGCTCCGAGTTCGGGCGTCCGTCGATTGCGGCCTGGCGGGCGATGCACGCTCGCGCCCTGAGTGCGGCGGCCTCGGTACGTGTGCCGGATGACGAGGTCGCGCAGCGCATCCAGCGCTATTTCCCCGATCTCCGGCTCGAGGTCTCCGCGCATGAGATCGCCGACACCGCGGCGGCGGCGTCATGGCGGCGTGAGTCCACGGCGGAATGGCGGCGCCACGTGGTTGTGTTGGGTGCAATCGGTCGGCGCAAGGGCTTCGATGTGCTGCTGCGCTGCGCCCGCGCGGCGCGCGCCCAAGGGCTTCGGCTGCGCTTCACGCTGCTCGGGTTCAGCAGCGACGACAGACAGCTGCGGGCGGCCGGCGTTCAGGTCAGCGGCCGCTACCCCGATGTCGAGGCCCTTGAGCGCCTGCAGCGGCTCTCGCCCGACCTGCTGTGGCTGCCCTCGGTTTGCCCCGAGACCTTCTCCTACACGCTATCGATTGCACTGCGCACCGGGCTGCCGGTCTGCGCCTTTGACCTCGGCGCGATCGGCGCGCGCCTGCGTCGTCTCGGCATCGGCGATGGATTGGTGGATCTGAGTCTCGCCGATCAACCCCAAGCGCTGAATCGCTGTTTGGCGAGCCTCGCGGCTGGCAACACGGGACCGGGTCGGGCCGCCGTTGCGGGCTAGCGCCTTGAACCCCGGCCCGCGGGCCTTGACGCTCTCGCGCGGGATTGCGCGCCTGTCCGGGGTCCGTCGGCTGCTCGGTCTCTCTTCGTTGGCCTGGCGCCCGATGCTGGCCTCGGCCTGTCTGCGCCGATCGGGGGCAGCCGCCGTCATCGGCTGGGGCGCACGGCCGAGCGCGGTGCATGGGCGCGCGCTCGCCAGGCGTCTCGCGCTGCCTTATCTGGGTCTTGAGGACGGGTTTCTGCGCTCCCTAGGGCTCGGCAGCGAGGGCGCTGGACCCTATGCGCTCATCCTCGATGATCGGGTCCCTTACTTCGATGCCCGAGCCGTATCGCGACTCGAGCAGATCCTGAACGGCGAGCCCGTCGCACCGCTGCCTCTCGTGCCCGATGAGCGGGCCGATGGCCGGTCCGCTGGTTCTGGGCTGCGGACCGACGACCTCGATGACCCGCGCCTGCTGCAGCGCGCGCGCGATTGCAGCGCCGCGATCGTCGCGTCGAGGCTCTCGAAGTACAACGCGGCACCGGTGCGTCGATTGCCACCGACGCGACGACCGCGGGTGCTCGTGGTTGACCAATGCCGGGGTGATGCCTCGATCCCTGGCGCCCTGGCGGATGCGGCGTGCTTCGCCCAGATGCTGGCCGCGGCGCGAGCCGAGCACCCCAAGGCCGAGATCCTGGTCAAGGCGCACCCGGCGGTGCTGGCGCGGCGGGCGCGCGGTCATTTCAGCGCGGCCGATATCGGCGGGCGCACCCAATGGCTCAGCGAACCCTGGAACCCGATCGCGCTATTGCAGCAGGTCGACCAGGTCTATGTGGTGAGCTCGCTGCTGGGGCTCGAGGCGCTGCTGGTCGGCGTGCCCGTGACCTGTTTCGGCATGCCCTTCTACGCCGGCTGGGGGCTGACCGATGATCGCCTCGAGGCGCCACGGCCGCGCCGCGCGCTGCGCCTCGAGCAGCTGTTCGCCGCCGCCTATCTGATTCACAGCCACTATCTTGACCCTGACAGCGGCGAGCCTTGCAGTGCCGAGCGGGTGATCGAGCACTTGGCGCTGCAGCGGCAGCTGTTCGCGGTCAATGCCCGGTCCTTGATCGCCTATCGGTTTCCGCTCTGGAAACGTCGCCATCTTCGGCGCTTCCTGCGCTCGCCTGGGCATCAGGTTGCGTTCGTCTCACGTATTCGGGCCTTGGATCGTTTCGATGTTGGCGCAGTGGGCGGGGTAGGCGCCACGTCTCCCAAGCCCTCTGTGCTGGTCTGGGGCGCACGGGGACCCAAGCGCCTGCTCGTGCGTGCCGAGCAGCTTGGCCTCGACATCTGGCGCGTTGAAGATGGCTTCTTGCGCTCCGCGGGCCTGGGCTCGGATCTGAGGGCGCCCCTGTCCTGGGTCTTCGATCGACAGGGCATCTATTTCGATCCCCGCCATCCGAGCGATCTCGAGCAGATCTTGGCGCGGGCCTGCCTCTCGGCGGCGGAGCTGGCGCGCGCCCGCGCACTGCGTGCGGCGCTGATCCGGGCCCGACTGAGCAAGTACAACGTTGGCGATCGCCGCCATGTCTTGGACCTCTCGGCCGCCGAGGGGCGCCGGATCATCCTGGTGCCCGGGCAGGTGCCAGGCGATGCCTCGCTACGCCTGGGCTGCGGGGGCCTCGACCCTGGCTGCCGCCAGGGGCTTGATGCCAACGCCGACCTCCTGGCACGCGTGCGCCGCGAGCAGCCCGACGCCTACATCCTCTACAAGCCCCATCCTGACCTGGTCAGAGGCAATCGTCGCGGCGATCGCTGCGCGATCGATCCGGGCGATTATGATCGAGCCGTCACCGAGGTCGGCATCGTGCCCTGCCTTGAGGCGGCCGATGAGGTGCACAGCCTGACCTCGCTGGTTGGCTTCGAGGCGCTGCTGCGCGGCTTGACTGTGCATACCTACTGCTGGCCGTTCTACGCCGGCTGGGGGCTGACCATCGATCATCAGCCGTTGGCCGCACGCGCGAGGTCGTTGACGCTGGACGAGATGGTCGCCGGTGTCCTGCTGCGCTACCCGCGCTACCTGAATCCAGCCACGGGAGAATTCACCAGCCCGGAGCAGGCGATCGGGTTACTGACCCGCGAGCTCGACCGGGCGGCACCGGCGACCCGCGGCCGGTTGGTCTGGCGGCCCCTGCGTCTGGCGCCGGCGTTCATCGCGGCCTGCTGGCGCGAGTCTCAGTGGGCGCTCCAGGGACATCTGAGCGCGCTCGGGGCGCGGTCTGGGCGCCTGGGATGAGACCCGGGGCGCGCCATTTCCTGCTCTTACAGGGCGGCGTGAGCCCCTTCTTCGCGCGGCTTGCCGCACAGCTCGAGCGCTCTGGGCATCGGGTCTCGCGCCTGAACTTCTGCGCCGGTGATCGGCTGCTGTGGCCGCGGCCGGGGGCGATCGCCGTTCGCGAGCCTGTCGATGGGCTGCGAAACCGTCTTGCATCGATCTGCCGCGCGCTTGAGGTCACGGACCTGATGCTCCTGGGGGCCGACCGGCCCGTGCATCGACCCGCGGTTGGGCTTGCCGAAGAGCTGGGACTGCGGGCGCATCTGGTCGATGAGGGTTATCTTCGCCCGAACTGGCTGACCATCGAGCGAGCCGGTCTCCCCGGCGCGGCGCCGCTGCCGCGCGACCCCGATTGGTACCGGCGCCTGGGCCCGCGGCTGCCCGCTCGAGCGACCCCGGGTCGCCGCCTAAGGCCGATGCGGCAGGGGGATCTGACGGCGAGGGCGCTCTGGGGCGCTGCCTACCAGCTCGCGCGCCTGGCCGACCCGCTGCTGTTCCCACATTACCGAAGCCATCGGCCCGATCACCCGCTGGCCGAGATCTGGGGCTGGCTGCGCCGGTTCAGCCGCTTGCCGATGCAGCGCGCGGCGGATTCAGCGCGGATCGAAGCCCTGATCGACAGCAGTGCGCCGCTCTTTCTGCTGCCGCTGCAACTGCGGGGCGATGCGCAGGTGCGCTGCCATTCGCGATTCCAGACCATGGCGGCGCTGATCGAGCGGGTGGTGCGCTCGTTCGCGCAGCATGCGAGCGCCGATGCGCGGCTGCTGATCAAGAACCATCCTCTCGACAGTGGCCTTGAAGATCATGCGAGCCGGGTGCGACGCGCGGCCGAGGCGGCGGGCTGCGAGGCGCGCGTCCATTACGTCGAGACCGGGGCGCTGGCGGGGCTCCTCGATGCCGCCGCTGGGTTGGTCACCATCAACAGCACGAGCGGCTTGGCCGCGCTGCTCCGGGGTTGTCCAGCCCTGGCCCTGGGCGAGGCGATCTACGATCTTCCGGGCCTGACCTTCCAAGGCGGACTCGATCGATTCTGGCGCGAGCCGCGGGCGCCGGACCCGGACCTGGTCGATGCGTTTCGACGCGTGCTCATCCACAGCAGCCAGCTCCCCGGCAATCTCTACACCGCCTCGGGCATCCGGTTGGCCTTGCAAGGGATCGAGCCGTTCTTGGCCGTGCGCTCGCCACTCGAGGAGCTGTTGGCGCGATGCCCGACCAGCGCCTGCGCGGCCCTGCATGGTCGATCCACTGCGCGGGCGGGTCCTGCGCCTGCTGCGGCCCTGCCGGCGCCGGTGGGTAACGAGCTGGGGGTCAGCGCCTGATCGCCTCGCGCTCCAGCCGTAGCCGCTCGCGCGCCCGAGCGAGCATGCGCTCGCGGCGCTGGCCGTCATCGGCGAGTGCTCGAATCGCGGTCTGCCAAGCCCCGGCGTCCAGCGGCAGCAGGAGACCGTCCTCTTGGTCGGTGCAGATGTGCTCGTAGACGCTGCCGCGCGTGTAGAGACCCACGGCGCCGGCGGCCGTGATCTCGAAGAATTTGGTGTAGGTGCGGGCTGCATTGAAGGCCGTCGGTAGCATGGGCACGAGCCCGATATGGCGCCCGGGCTGCTGCAGGAAGGCCCGATAGCTCGGCCAGTCCATCGGCGGGACGATCCGGGCTCGCGGCAGGCCGCGATAGCCCTTGGCGAGTCGGCGATCGGTGATCACCTCGACGCTGAGTCGGCGGTCGGTGGCGAGCAGCTCACGAAGCAGATCCTGCAGCCAGGCATGCTCGAGCTGATGGCTCGCGCTGCCGTGATAGAACAGGCGGATCGCCGGCGCGATGCGGGGCGAGGACGGAGGGCGGGGGCTCGAGATCGGCCGCTGCGGTACCGGCGTCGCGATGGCATCCCGCGGTGGACAGGGACGGATCAGGGTCGGCTTCAGGTGCGCGTACTTGTGCTGCAGCGCCTCTGAGCCGACCCAGAGCTCGGCCTTGCCACAGGCGACACGGCGCTGCAGCCAGCGCCTGTGTCGGGCGCTGAGCCAATAGAGCTTCCAGCGGTAGCGCCAAGGGGTACCCGACCAGGCGCCCGGGTCGAGCAGATCGTCATCGATGAAGAGCACCAGCCGGCGAGGCTCAGCGGCGTCTCGGCAGAGCGCGCGCACCCAGGCCGGCGGGAGATAGCGTACAAAGAGGATCTCGGCATCGGCCAGCACGCTCGGGTGCGGCACCTCATCGAAGCCAGCGCGCAGCACCTGGGTCGATGGGTTCGAGCGCGCCCGTTCGATGACCGGCTCGAGGAAGTAATCGGTGGTCGGGCAGGGGCGCTCCTCGACCAGGTACAGGGTCCGCACCGGCGGTC
>CAZTYV010000126.1:0-11275 GCA_964617675.1 uncultured Halochromatium sp.
ATCGTGCGGCGGCGAGTCGCCTGTCGAGCAGCAGGGCCGGATCGCGCGGCGGAGCCGAAGAGGTCCGGACGGCGCACGCCATGACGGCGGCAGAGGGCCGCGATCTCGGGTGTCTTTTGCGCGATGCTCGGGTGCATGGGTCGTTTCGAACGGATCGGGTGGGGCCGGGTCCAGTCGTGGGTGCAGTTATCGTAGCAGGGCTTCGGACAGGATCGACTTCAGCTCGTCGCGAATGGCCACCACCTCTGCCTCGGCACTGGTCAACTCCTCTAAGAGCGCCTCGGGGTCGCCGTGGTCCTCGGCCACGGTGTGGGGGTTCTTGATGTCGAGGTTGTAGCCGCGGGCCTTGATCTCCTCGGCGCTGACCTTCCAGGCGCGCTCGCCTGCCTGCCGCCCCTCGCGGCGCGCTCCGCCCCACCAGGCGGCGCAGTCGGCGAGATGCTCCAGCCGGATCGGCCGGGTCATCGAGTAGGCCTTCTGCCCCTCGGGCACGCGGTGTTCCCAGAACCAGATGTCCCGCGTCGGCGCGCCCTTCTCAAAGAAGAGGAGGTTCGTGCCGATCGAGGCGTAGGGGCGGAAGACGGAGTTCGGCAGGCGCACGATGGTGTGCAGGTTGCACTCTGCCATCAGGTGCTCCTTGAGCCGCGTCTTGACGCCCTCGCCGAACAGCGAGCCGTCGGGCAGGACCACCGCCGCCCGGCCGCCGGGTTTCAGCAGGCGGATGATGAGCGCGAGGAAGAGGTCGGCGGTCTCCCTGGTGCGAAAGTGCTGGGGGAAGTTCGACTCGATGCCGTCCTCCTCGCGCCCGCCGAAGGGCGGGTTGGTCAGCACGATGTCCACCCGTTCGTCCTTGCCCCAGGCGATGTAGGGGCGGGCGAGGGTGTTGTCGTGGCGCAGGAACGAGGGGTCCTCGATGCCGTGCAGCAGCATGTTGGTGACGGCGAGCATGTGCGGGAGCTGCTTCTTCTCCACCGCGCGCAGGCTCGACTGCATCCTGGCCTCGTCCTCGGGGCGTTTCACCGAGTGCGCGCGCATGTGGCGGATGGCGCAGGTGAGGAAGCCGCCGGTGCCGCAGGCGGGGTCGAACAGGGTCTCGCCCGGTTGCGGGTCGGTCATCTGGACCATGAAGGCCGTGACGGCGCGGGGCGTGTAGAACTCGCCCGCGTTGCCGGCCGATTGCAGGTCGTTGAGGATCTGCTCGTAGATGTCGCCGAAGTGCTGGCGCTCGGTCAGGTTGTTGAAGTCGATGCCGTTGATCTTGTTGACCACCTGCCGCATCAGCTGGCCGGATTTCATGTAGTTGTAGGCGTCCTCGAAGACCTCGCGGACGGTGCGGGCGCGCGGTGTCCGTGGCGCCAGGTCCTTCAGCGTCGGGAAGAGGTCGCCGTTGATGAAGGTCAGCAGGTCCTCGCCGGTGATGCCCTCGGGGTCGGCGGCCCAGGCGCGCCATTGCAGGCGGGCGGGGATGGGTGAGCGGTAGCCGTCCCGCAGCAGCTCCAGCTCTTGGTCCTGGTCGTCGATGATCTTCAGAAAGAACATCCAGCAGAGCTGGCTGATGCGCTGCGCGTCGCCATCGACGCCGGTGTCCTGGCGCATGATGTCCTGGATGGATTTGACGAGGGTGCGGACGGACATGGGTCAGGCGGTATCCCTGTAGAGATCGGCGTAGAGCTCGGATTGCAGGTCGTGGACGGCCCGTTCGAAGCCGGGCTTGCCGCCGAAGGCGCGGATCAGCTCGATCGGCGTGCCGAGGCTGGAGAAGGGCGCGATCCGCAGCACGTTCGCGTCGTCGAGGTTCAGCACGCCCTCGTCGGCGTACTTGGCGAGCAGGGCATCGAGGACGGCGCGGGCCTTCGGCCCATACTTCGTGAAGGCGTCGCGTTTCTTGACGTGCTCGGCGCGCTCGCGGCGGGTGAGCGGCTTGGCGTCGAAGGCGACGTGGCAGATCAGGTCGAACGGGTCGAGGTCGCGGCCCAGTTCCTCGACGATGGGATCGAGCGGCAGGCCCTCGGCCTCCAGCTCTTCGAGGATGGCCTGCTTGCGCTCGGCGGCGTTCCAGCGTTTGAGGAAATCATCGAGGCTGGCGAAGCGTTGGCGCAGGGCGCGCTTGGTGAAGTCGCGCAGGGACTCGGTGACGAGGCGGCCGTTCTCATCGAGGTATTCCACCCGCTCGGCGACGATCGCAGCGCCGATGCCATCGAGGTAGACCTTCTTGCGCGGCCCGCCGGCCGGCGGTGGCAGGTCGAGCTGGTCGCCGCCCGGGTGGTCGACGAGGGTCTCGTCGTCATCGGGCGCCTCGGGCAGCGGCAGACCCTCCTCGTCGGTCGGCGGGGTGCCGGGCGGGTCCATCGGCTGGCCCTCCTTCGGCGCGTAGATCTGCACCGGCTCGCCGTCGAAGTCCGGCAGGTCTGCGCGTCCACGCCGGTCGAGAGGAGCCGGGAGGTGGTGACCAATACCGGCCACCTGGATTCTGGATCGATGAAGTTGTCGAGCTGATCTTGGCCTTCCTTGTCGCCGCCGGTGATGCGCATGACGTAGCGCGGGTTCTCGGCGACCAGATCGGCGTTTTCGTTGATCAGCGCCTGGCGCAGGCGGGCGGCGTGTTCCTGGTCGACGCAGAACAGGATGGCCTTCTGGTAGCGGTCGCCGCTCTCCTTCAGGAACTGCGTCACCTTCTGCGCGACCAGTCGCGTGCGGTCGTCGATGACCAGCGTCCGGTCGAAGTCCTTGACGTTGTAGAGGCGATCCTCGACCTCCTCGCCGATGCGGTCGAGCTGGCCCTTCTCGGGGCGGTAGCCTTCGACGTCGCGGTCGATGTGGACCTTGACCACCTTGTAGGGCGCGAGGAAGCAGTCGCGGATGCCCTGCTTGAGCGAATAGGTGAACACCGGTTCGCCGAAATAGGCGATGTTGGAGACGTATTCGGTCTCCTTCGGCGTGGCGGTCAGGCCGATCTGGGTGGCACAGGAGAAGTAGTCGAGGATCTCGCGCCAGGCCGAGTCCTCGGCGGCGCTGCCGCGATGGCATTCGTCGATGACGATCAGGTCGAAGAAGCCGGGCGAGAACTCGCGGAACAGCTTTTGCGATTCCTCCGGCCCGGTGATGGCCTGATAGAGGCCGAGATAGACCTCGTAGGCGGTGTCGATGCGGCGGCGCTTGTCGAGCGCGAGGCTCAGGTCGTCGGTGCTGCCGTCCGGCCGCTCGATGGTCTTGGCGTTGGTCGAGAGCTTGGCCATGGTCCCGCCGAAGGGGCGGAAGTCGTTGACCATGGTCTGGTCGATCAGGACGTTGCGATCGGCGAGGAACAGGATGCGCCTTTTTCGCCCCGCCTTCCACAGGCGCCAGATGATCTGGAACGCTGTATAGGTCTTTCCGGTGCCGGTCGCCATCACGAGCAGCACGCGATCCTGCCCCTTGGCGATGGCCTCGATCGCGGCGTTGATGGCGTTGACCTGGTAGTAGCGCGGGGTCTTGCCGCTGCCGTCGTCGTAGTAGTCCTGAAGGACGATCTGCTCGGCGACGGGGTCGAGTCCCTTCCACGCGCGGTAGCGCGCCCAAAGCGCAGCGGGTGACGGGAAGCGATCCAGCGGCAGCGTCGTCTCGCGCGGGTCGCTCGCGCCGGTGCGGTCGTGGAAGATGAAGCCGTCGCCGTTGGAGGAAAAGACGAAGGGGATGTTCAACGTCTGCGCGTAGTCGAGCGCCTGTTGCATGCCGTCGCCGACGCAGTGGCTGTTGTCCTTGGCCTCGATCAGCGCGATGGGGATGTTCGGCTTGTAGTAGAGCACGACGTCGGCCTTCTTCCCCTTGCCCCGGGTCACCAGCTTGCCGCGCACGATGATGCGCCCTTTGGTGAAATAGACCTCCTCGCGAATCTGTGTCAGTGCGTTCCAGCCGGCGCGCACGATGGCGGGCAGAATGAACTTGGTGCAGATATCGCGTTCGGTCAGGCCGCGCTTGTCCATGCTGGTTGGTTGCTCCACGTTGGGTGCCATGGATAGCCGAGCCGAATGCTGACCCCGTTGCTGTCCGTGGCGCGCATCCATCGATGCCGTGCAAGACTAGGCGCTGAGCAGATCACCATCAACCCCGGGTGTCCACGGCGGATCGTGGGCACCGACGCGGTGGCCGCTGCTGGCAGTCGCTGAGTGGTGCTCAGCAGGGTTGGCCGAGCTGGTCGTCGTTGTTCCCCTGGAGCCCATGATCAGAAGTTATATCTACGATGCCTTCATTCTGAAGCTCACCTCGCAATGGTACGCGGAGGTGTTGAGCCGCTTGCCAGAGCACAGCAGTCTCTTGGACGTCGGCATCGGTACCGGTGGGGCGCTGCTGGCGAACGCGGGGCTGGTGGAGCGCAAGGGGCTGCGCGTCACCGGGATCGATATCGATCCCGACTACATCGAGCGCGCTCGGCGAAGGCTGCAAGGCTCCGCGCTGGCGACGCGCGCTGAGGTCCATCTCGAATGCGTCTATGACCACCACGGCGGACCCTACGATGCGGTCTATTTCTCCGGGAGCTTCATGCTGCTGCCGAAGCCGGAGCAGGCGCTGCGGCATTGCGCGGCGTTGCTGACGGAGAAGGGAAGCCTTTACTTGACGCAGACCATCCAGCTGCAGCCCAACCGGTGGATGGAGATCCTCAAGCCCAGGCTGAAGCGGCTGACCAGCATCGAGTTCGGTCGCGTGACCTACGAGCACGAGCTCCGGGCCCAGATCGACGGCGCTGGGCTCGAATTGGAGGAGCTCACGGCCCTGGCCCGCGAGGGGAGTCGAGCCTTCTGCATCGCCGTGGCTAGGCCGAAGGCGCTGTGACTGAGCCATGCATCGTGATGCCGTTTGTTTGATTGCAAGACCTGACCCGAATCATTAGGATCACGGATCAGGGTGGCGAGTTTTACCCTAGTCCGCTGTCATCTCAAGGTGCCGCTCGATGCGTTCAACGCGTCGATCGAGTTCGTCGATGCGACTATTTTGCCGAGTGCTATCCAAGTAGGTGCCCGCTTGATGGTGCTCGAGTGACGCTAAACGAGCCTTGATATCGCGGAGGTCGCCTTGGATATCGGCTTTTGCGGTTTGTAGCTCGTTCCTAAGTGCCTTCAGGTGCTCAAGAATGAGATTGTCAACGTTTTCAGTCATTTCTGTTTCAACAACCTAAAGCAATTCTGCGCCTCATTATAGATCCGGTTGGTTGGCTATGCCGAGAATCGCACCTGCACATCCCGTGGCGGCGCGAGGTGCGGTGCCGTGGTCACTAGCAGCCGGGCGCCTGCTCGGGCGTAGGCCTCCGCGTTCTTGGCGTTGATGCCACCGGCCGCGCCGACGAGGGCCCGCGAGCCGCGCGCGGCGAGGGCCGCGACCGTCTCGGCCACCTGTTCCGGACTGAGCTTCTCCAGCTGCAGCACGTCCGCATCGGCCCAGATCAGCGCCTCCTCGGGGCTGCTGACCTCGACCACCACCCGCTTCTCCGGACACTGCCGACGCAGGCGCGCGAGTGTCGTCGCCGGCGTCTCATCGCCGAGGAACAACCGATGCTCGGCGAAGATCAGCAGCGTCTCCGAGAGCCCGTTGCGGTGCATGACGGCGCCGCCCGCCTTGAAGGCCTTGACCGCGAGGCGGCGGTTGCCGGGCACGTTCTTGCGGGTACCGGCGACCATTGCGTCCGGATGACCGCGGCGGGCGGCGGCGACGATCGCGGCGGCACTGCTGGCGATGCCGCCGCACCATTCCATCAGGGTCTGTGCTGTCTTCCAGGCTTGGTGCAGTGCGCCGGCGCTGCCGTGCGCCTCGAGCAGGGGCGTCTCCGGCGGCGCCTCGGCGCCCGAGGGAACTATGGCCTCAGCCTCGGCGCCGCAGAGCTGGAACAGCCGCACCGCCTCTTCGACGCCGCAGACGATCATCGGGTCGCGGGCGAAGAAACGGATCACGCCGGGCTGGGCGGTGATGGCGAGCGATTCGCTGGTCAGGTCGCCGAAGGGCACGTCTTCGGCGAGAAGCTGCTGCAGCGCGTGGTCGCTGAGGACCGATGGGTCGAGGCTAGGCATGGTCGAGGGTGATCGGTTGAGGTCGGGAGGATGACAATGGCGCTGGCGAGTCGACGCATTGTTGCGAAGGTCACACCGGCGCTTGTCGCGGCGGGCGCACCGTCTTTGTGCAGAAGGCGCGCCCAGTACAGGGTTTTCGCTATATCCTAGTGCATATCACGATCTAGGCTGAGCGGGTCTAGGTTGGCACGCCGAGGATCACCAATGGGGCCTTGATCACCGCGGTGGCCTCGACGCCTTCGGCGAGCCCGAGCGCATCGCAGGCGGCGTGGGTGATGGTGGCGTGGACACGCTCACCGGAGGCCAGGCCGATGCTGACCTCGGCATGGATTGGCCCTTTTTCCAGCGCCGTCACCTTGCCGCTCAGGCTGTTGCGAGCCGATAGGCGGATGCCCGTGTCGTCGGTCATCACCAGCACGGACGAGGCCTTGATCAGGGCGATAACGTCGGCGCCAGCCTTGAGATCGAGCGACTTGACGCTCTCATTGGTGACGATGGCGACGATCTGCTCGCCACCGGCGAGCGTGACCAGGACCTCCGCGTTGACCGCGCCCAGGACAACCTGGGCCACCTTGCCGTGGAATTGATTTCGAGCGCTGATTTTCATCGTGTTCTCTCACCAAGCTTGAGGAATCGGAGTGCGCCGCGCGGCTGACGCGGAAGGCTCGGGCGACGAGCGACCGCGACCAATGGGTCGCGCGACGCAAACCGGGCATGCATTCTGCATACCAGTTGCTCGATCGCTGATCGTTATATCACCGGATATATTGCGACAACGCGGGGCCCCGCCATCTGTCAGGGGGCCGCGCCGGCAGTCCCTCGGCTCTTCAATCGTCTTCAGGAGTGAGTCCAATGCAGTTCGTCCGCCCAGCCCTTATTGCCTTCAGTCTCATGACCGTTAGCAGCGTCTCCGCCGAGGAGGCCCAGATCGCTGTTGCTGCCAACTTCACCGCGCCGATGAAGGCGATCATCGAGGTCTTCGAGGAAGACACCGGCCACAAGGTCCAGGCGTCCTATGGCTCCACGGGCAAGCTCTATGCCCAGATCAAGAATGGTGCCCCGTTCGAGGCCCTGCTCGCAGCCGACCAGACGCGCCCGGAGCTGCTGGAAGAGGAGGGCGTTGGCGTGCCTGGATCGCGCTTCACCTATGCGATTGGCACGCTGGTGCTCTGGTCCGCCGATGCCGAGAAGGTCGAGGACGGTCCAGCGCTGTTGGAATCTGGTGACTTCAACAAGCTCTCGATCGCCAACCCGAAGCTGGCGCCCTATGGAGTGGCCTCCATCGAGACCCTGGAGGCACTCGGCCTCAAGGCCGCCATCGAGCCGAAGCTGGTGATGGGCGAGAACATCGCCCAGACCTATCAGTTCGTTGATACCGGCAACGCCGATATCGGCTTCGTCGCGCTCTCCCAGGTCATGCAGGATGGCGAGCTCATCAAGGGCTCAGGATGGGTCGTGCCAAGCCAGATGCATGCGCCGATCCGTCAGGATGCGGTGATCCTCAACAGCGGCAAGGACAACCCGGCGCTGACCGAGCTGTTCGCCTACCTCAAGGGCGAGAAGGCACAGGCAATCATCCACGACTTCGGCTACGAGACCGAGTAGCGGCATGTTACTCACCGATACCGACCTCCAGGCCATCGGCCTGACCCTGCGCCTGGCGACGGTGACGACCCTGATCCTGTTCGTGGTCGGCACCCCCATCGCCTGGTGGCTCTCGCGCACGCGCTCGCGCTGGAAGGGGCCGATCGGTGCCCTGGTGGCCTTGCCACTGGTGCTGCCACCCTCGGTGCTCGGCTTCTACCTGCTGGTGACCATGGGGCCGAACGGCCCGGTGGGATGGCTGACGGAGTCGCTCGGCCTCGGTGTGCTGCCCTTCACCTTCTGGGGCCTGGTGGTCGGATCGGTGTTCTACTCGCTCCCGTTCATGGTGCAGCCGGTGCAGAACGCCTTCGAGGCGATCGGCGAGCGACCGCTGGAGGCGGCGGCGACCTTGCGCGCCTCACCGCTCGATCGCTTCTTCACCGTGGCGCTGCCGCTCTCGTTGCCCGGCTTTGCCACCGCGGGCATCCTCAGTTTCGCGCACACCGTCGGCGAGTTCGGCGTGGTGCTGATGATCGGCGGCAACATCCCCGGCGTGACCCGCGTCGCCTCGGTGCAGATCTATGACTACGTCGAGGCCTTGGAGTACGGCAACGCGCACCGGCTGGCCGCGGTGCTCTTGGTGTTCTCCTTCCTGGTGCTGCTGGCGCTCTACTCCTGGCGGCCGGATCGGAGGAGGACCTGAGCATGAGCGAGAGCAACACCTCGACCGGTATCCGCGCGCGACTCAGGGTGCAATGGCCCGGCTTCATGCTCGATGTTGACGAGCGGCTGCCGGCGCGCGGTGTCACCGCCCTGTTCGGTCACTCCGGCTCTGGCAAGACCACGCTGCTGCGCTGCATCGCCGGGCTGGAGCACGCGGCCGAGGGCGAGGTCCGCTTCAACGGAGAGGTCTGGCAGGATGCGAGCACCTGGGTGCCGACCCATCGACGCCCGATCGGCTACGTGTTCCAAGAGGCCAGCCTGTTCCCGCACCTGAGCGTGCTCGACAATCTGCGTTATGGGCAGCGACGCTTGGGACGGGTCGGGCTGCCGGCGCGGTTGATGAGCGCCTTGGCAGGCCGCTGGCTGCGAAGCCGCTCGCAGGATGCGGGTCGCCCGTTGGCCGTGCGCGGCGAGCCGAGCAGCGCTGCCGATCCTGAAGCCAGTCGCACCGCGGGGGAGGCGTCGGTCGGCGACAGCGGTCCTGCGCGCACCATGGCCGGCGCCGTTGCGCAGGCCGATCCAGCCGATGCTGAAGGGCGCTTCAGCCTGGAGCAGGCGATCGAGCTGCTGGGCATCGGGCATCTGCTCAAGCGTCGGCCGGCGGCGCTCTCTGGCGGCGAGCGCCAGCGCGTTGGCATGGCGCGGGCGCTCGCCGTCAATCCCAGGCTGCTGCTGATGGACGAGCCGCTGGCCGCGCTCGATCACAAGCGTAAGCAGGAGATCCTGCCCTATCTCGAGCGCTTGCATGATGCCCTCGCGATCCCAGTGCTCTATGTCAGCCACGCCCCTGATGAGGTGGCGCGGCTCGCCGATCACATCCTGGTGATGGACGCGGGCCGGGTCTTGGCGAGCGGCCCGCTGAACCAGGTCCTATCGCGGCTCGATCTGCCCATCCGCCTCGGTGAGGATGCCGGCGTGGTGCTCGACGGCCAGGTCGCCGAGCGCGATGAGCGCTGGCATCTGCTGCGCGTCGCCTGCTGCAAGGCCAGTCTCTGGACGCGCGATACGGGCGCCGCGATCGGCGCGCATGTGCGCCTGCGCATCCTCGCGCGCGACGTCAGCATCACCCGCGTGCCGACCCACGAGAGCAGCATCCAGAACACGCTGCCCGCAACCGTCCTGTCACTCGGCGACGACAGCCATCCCGCGCTGCGGCTCGTCAAGCTCGACCTGAGCGGCGGGCCGGTGCTGGCGCGGGTCACACGGCGCTCCGCCGAGCAGCTTGGGCTCGCGGTGGGGCAGCGGGTCTATGCGCAGATCAAGGCCGTCGCGCTGCTTTAGGCAAAACGGCTGTCCGGCTAAGGCCTCGACCTCCGGCGCTGGCCTTGGCGCTGGTCTTAGCGCTGGCGCTGGCCCCGATCTGGGCGTTGAGCCGGTCACCCGACCACGCCGGTGGTGACTCCAAGGGCGGATTTACTGCTTGACAGCCTGACCCCTGCTGCACAACAAAGGCGCATCTTCTCGATTCGATCAGGGTGGAGCGCTGGTGGATTGGCTACAGATGCAGAGTTGGTCGCCGTACGTGGTCGGCGCAGCCATGGGCGTGCTGAGTTGGCTCACCTTCCTGCTCTCGGACCGGTTCCTGAGCTGCTCAACCACCTATTCCCGCCTCAGTGGCATGCTCGAGCGGCGCGTGCGCGGGTCCGTGGTCGAGCAGAAGGCGTACTACCGCAAGACGCCGCTCATCGTCGACTGGCAGTTCATGTTCGTGGTCGGCATCTTCCTCGGCGCCTTTCTCTCGGCGTTCCTATCGGATTCACTGCATCTGGAGATGGTGCCGGAGCTTTGGCGCCAACACTTCGGGGATACCCCGGTGCTGCGGTTCCTGGTGGCCTTCGCCGGTGGCGTGCTGATGGGCATCGGCGCGCGTTGGGCCGATGGCTGCACCAGCGGGCATGCCATCAGTGGCGCGCTGCAGCTCGCTATCAGCAGCTGGATCGCGGTCGTTTGCCTGTTCGCGACCGGTGTGCTGGTCGCCGGGCTGATGTACTAACGGGTTGCGAGAGGCGGACGCCATGCTCCACAGACTCCATCATCATCGTCCGCTGCAGCTCCTGCTGGGTCTGCTGATGGGGCTGTTGTTCGGCATCCTGCTGCAGAAGGGCGGGTTGACCCATTACGACGTCGTTCTCGGCCAGCTGCTCTTTCGCGACTGGACCGTGGTCAAGATCATGCTCTCGGCTATCATCGTGGGCTCGGTCGGGATCTTTGTGCTGAAGCAGTTCGGCCAGGTACGCCTGCAGCCGAAGCCGGCGTCGCTCGGCGGCTCCGCGATTGGCGGCATCATCTTCGGCGCCGGGCTGGCCACGCTCGGCTACTGCCCGGGTACGGTCACCGGCGCGATGGGCCAAGGCTCCTACGACGCGCTGACCGGCGGCTTCTTCGGCATCCTGGTGGGCGCCGGCCTGTTCGCGCATCTCTATCCGACGCTGGAGCGGCACATCCTGAGCAAGGGGCGCATCGAGGCGCAGACCTTTCCGGAGCTCTTCGGCGTCTCGCCCTGGACCCTGGTGCTGCCGATGGTCCTGGTGATGGGGCTGCTGCTCTGGCTGATCGAGCGCACCGGTGGTTGAGGGCCGAGAAGAGAAGCCTGCCGCTTGCTAGCCGAGCACGAGCTCCGAGTAGATGAAGCCCGCGGTCATCCCGAAGAAGAACAGGATACCGAGCCAGCTCAGGGTCTTCATGATGGGCCCAGGCCGATGCTCGGGCGGGACGTTCTCGCCGCTCATCACGAGGAAGTTGATCACCGCCAGGATCGGTGAGGTGACGAAGGAGACGATGGCCGCGAAGCCGAGCAGCTGCAGCAGGTTCTGCACATAGCCAAGCACGATTACTGACGCGCCGATTACCGCCACGAGAATCCACGCCTGATGCACGCGGACCGCCCGCCTGGGACGAGGCACCCGAGCCGATGCCGGACTGGGACCTCC
>CAZTYV010000127.1:0-2894 GCA_964617675.1 uncultured Halochromatium sp.
AACTTCGAGCATTTTTTCGCGCAGAGGGAAGAGGCGCTGATCGGGTTGATCGAGGCAGCGACTGGGAAACGCGTGTCGCGCATCAGTTCGCAAGATGAGCCGATCGGCGAGGTGATGGAGAACGAGCAGGCTGAAGATGGAGAGTGATCAACCACCGCGTCTCCCACCGGGCGCGCAGCCTCGACTCGAACTTCCTGGCCAAGCAGTTGAAGAGCGGGCAAGGGAACTGCTTAAGCGCCGGCTACTTCACCAACGCTCCGTTCTGAGGTGATCTGCGAGTGGCTGGACCCGATCCCAAACGTGCGCATGATCTGTAACCGGCTCGCGCACCGCCCTGAGCAGCGGCTGCAGTGCTGGCCTCGATAGCGCGACTGAAGTCCTGTTTAACGATCGCACCTCGAGCGGTTCGGATTTCATGCCCTCAAGCGTTTGTTTCAGCAAAGAAATTGGGCTGCAAAGGGCACTCAACCCAACCAGATACCCGTTCGTAGGTGCCTCACGACTTACCCACGGCTGCTGTAGATAACCTTGTGGACTGAACCGGGACTCTCCGCCGCAGGCCTTGATGAGATGACGTTTTTGCAGCCCGGTCGTTAGATCAGTCCGCAGATGGCCGACGAACCCTTGATCTCTATCTCACGTAAAGAGTAGACTTTTGTCTCCAACCATCGCGACGCGAGGAGAGACCATGTCGACCACACTCCTGATCCATACCCAACCGCCCCTCGATGAGGCAGCGCGCGAGGCTGTGCATGCGCGGCTGCAATCGGAGTTGGGCACGGATGCGCGGCTGGAGGCCTCGCGTAGGCCGCATCTCTGTTTTGCCAGCTACGATGCAGCGCGCCGGCGCTCGACCCAGGTGCTCGCGGCCATCCGCGCTCAGGGCGTTGATGCGCGCTTCGTCGACCTCTGAGAGAAGCCGCTGATGGCCACGTCGAAGATCGGCGCGATCGCCGAGCGGCTTGGCACCACGGTGCGCACCCTGCGCTTTTATGAGGAGCGGGGGCTGGTGCGGCCGCAGCGCACGCTCGGTGGTACGCGCGTCTACGACGAGGCTGACGAGGCGCGCTTCGCAGCCGTGCTCGCGCTAGCGCGCCTCGGCTTCTCGCTGGATGCGATCGCCGCGCTCGCCGAGGTTCGCCCCAGTAGTCGTACGGGCGATGCCGCTAGTGGCGCGGTGCTCGAGCGCCTTGCGGAGATGGATCGCCAGCTGGCCGAGCAAGCGGCGGCCATTGAGGTGCGGCGGCGCGATCTGGCGCAGGCGGAAGCGCTGGTGCAGCAATGCCGAGGCTGCGTAAGCCGCCCGGTGCGCGCGGTCTGCGATCAGTGCGCCGTGAGCGCCGGGCTGAGCGAGCACGGCCTGCTGCAGGTGATTTGGGACCCGCCGGTGCGTGACTAAACCCAGCTGTAGCCATGGCCCAGCGCGCACCGCCGCAGCATCTGCTCGGCCCGCTGCTGAAGGCTTGGTCGACCGCCACGCGCGCGGCGCCCTAGCCGCCGGCTTCAGTGAGCGCCATGGCCGGCTCGACCTCAGTGAGCTGGGTCGACGGTGTCCTGATCAGCAGAGCAGTCGTCGGCGTGCTCGACCCGATCGAGGTCGCTGATCAACATCGGTTGACGCAATCGCACTTTGGCCGTTTCGACAGTGTCATTCGCAGCTCTATTGCGTTTTGCGCAGGCCGACACCGCATCGCACCGCGATTGATCATCAGGTTAAGCCCGAAGCCGCTGCCGTCCCGGCAGCAGCCTCGCAGCATAGGATCACGCGGCCGATTTGCTGTCCATCCCGTCCCAGATCCCGCTTTGCGCGATCTCGCGCGCAAAGGCGGAGAAGTCCTTTGGAGGGCGACCCAAGGCCCGTTGCACACCATCACCGAGATAGGCATTGCGCCCATCGAGCACGGTCTCGAACAGATAGTTCAGTAGCCATGCGTATTCCTTGGGCGCGCCAGAGTCGCGAATGGCCTCGTTGAAGGCCGCCTGAGGAATCTGCTCGAACTTGACCTCGCGGCCGATGGCCTGCGAGATCTCCCTGGCCGCATCCGTGAAGGTCATCAAGCGCGGCCCGGTGACCTCGTAGATCTCGTACTCGTGTCCGTCCTGGGTGAGTGCGGCGACGGCGACGTCAGCGATATCCTCGACATCGATGAACGGCTCGGGAATGTCCCGTGCCGGTAACCTGATGGTCCCATCCTTGACCATGCCGAGAAACTCACCCTCGGAGAAGTTCTGGCTGAACCAGCCGGCGCGGACGATGGTCCAGGCCGCACCGGACTCCTGCACAATGCGCTCGCAGGCCAGGGCCTCGGCTTCGCCGCGGCCGGACAGCAGCACCAGACGCTGCACGCCTGAGGCCACCGCCAGCTTGGAAAAGGCATCGATGGCGTCCTTGGAGCCCGGGACCGCAAGATCCGGTACAAACGTCATGTACACGGCGGTGACCCCGGCTAGGGCCGCAGACCAGCTGGCCGGATCATGCCAGTCGAACGCGGGATCACCGCGGCGTGAGCCGATCCGGGTGCGCCGACCCATCGCCTGCAGTCTCTCGGCGACGCGGCGGCCGGTCTTCCCGGTCCCACCAATGACCAAGGTGATCCCATGGCTGGCGTGTGGGGTGATGTCTTGAGCATGCATGGCAAGTTCCTCGTGTCTGTTCATGGCGTGTTGACGACGATGATTAGCCTATCGAGCACGCCCGCGAAGGCCCATGCGCGAGGCGCTCAGATGCATACGCAGTCGTATCGGGTGGGGCGGTGGACAGCCTAGGCGGCCTGCTGGACGCGCCGCGCGCGCGAGGCGCCTTCGCGCTGCGCGCGGTCATGCGCTCGCCATGGTCGCTACGAATCCTGGCGGAATCGCCATTGACGCTGATCGCTGGCGTTGTCGGCGACGTC
>CAZTYV010000127.1:2904-4284 GCA_964617675.1 uncultured Halochromatium sp.
CGCGGTGGCCGGAGACGTTTGGATCACCCCGGACCAAGGGGATCTGGTGCGTTTGAGCCCGGGTGACATCGCGGTCACGCGAGGTCCTGACCACTACAACGTCAGCAGTTCACCGAGCGCAGCGCTCACCGTGATCGTTTATCCTGGGCAACGATGCTGCGACCTCGACGGCAACTCGCTCGCGGAAACGATGATGCACGGCGTGCGCACCTGGGGAAACGACCCGACTGGCAACACCCTGTTCCTAGTCGGCGCCTATGAGCACCTGAGCGATATCAGCGACCGGCTGTTGCGCGCCTTGCCGCCGGTATTGAAGGTTTCCGGCGATGAATGGGACTCGCCGATCGTCGGCTTGTTAGACGAAGAGATCAGGAAAGACGAGCCGGGCCAGGCGGCCGTGCTGGACCGGCTGCTCGACCTGTTGCTGACGGCCGTGCTGAAGGCCTGGTTCGGCAAACGCGACACGAGCAGCCCCGAGTGGTGGCGCCATCAGGGCGATCGCATCGTGGAGCGGGCGCTGCACCTGATGCACGACAGGCCCCACCAGGCCTGGACACTGGATAAGCTGGCCGCTGCGACCGGTGCCTCGCGGGCGTCGTTGTCGCGTCGATTTCAGGAGCTTGTCGGTGAGCCACCGATGACCTTTCTCAAGAACTGGCGCATGGCCCTGGCCGCCGATCTGCTGTGCAGGCCAAACGAGACCGTTGGCACCGTCGCCGAGAAGGTCGGCTACGCAACGCCGTTCGCGTTCAGCGCAGCATTCAAGCGCGTCCGCGGCCTCAGCCCACAGGAGCATCGCAAGAGCGCGCAGCAGTCACATTGAGCGCGGCTCACCGATTCGTCGCCGGCCTGCCGCTGCTCAGCTGGACGCGCGAAGGCGATGCCGCGGGAAGCGCAGCCGCGCGCGCACTCGCTCCGCAGTGGCTATTCGATCCTGGGCAGTCAGCCCGGCGGCGGGGTGGACTCGCCAGAGCCTGTCTTGTTATAGATCACCGGCATCTGTCCGCTCCATCGCTCCCAGACCTCGTCCTGGTCGAGCAGTTCGGCCATGAAATGGGCGACATTGATGCGGCTGGTGGCGCCTGGGTCAAAGATGGCGCTGCGGGTCGGGGAGGGATGCACAGCGTATTCCGTCACCGTCTGATCCTGCGTCAGCGTGTCCGGGCGCACAACGCACCACTGGATCGCGGCGTCCCCCTGGCCAATCTCGGTACGCAGGTAATTGGCGGCCTGTTCGTTGTCCGCTTGGGGTGGCACGAGCCGGCGTATGAGACCAATGACAAGCCTCTGTTTGAGCGAGACGGGCTCCTGAAGATCCGGGTTGCGGTTGCCGGCGGTGTTCATGAGCACCAGGCGGACCGGCGACGCGGGTCGGTTGGA
>CAZTYV010000127.1:4294-11186 GCA_964617675.1 uncultured Halochromatium sp.
TCACGGCATCCTGGACGCTCGGGCCCTGAGTCGTGTTGGATTCTGCCACACCGCATTCAGTTGCCGCTGCGAGGTTCGATGCGACAACCGATTTCGCTCAGGGTCGCCTCTTCGCTACTCTGTGGGTCCTGCGAGGCAGGCGGTCCCGGTGCAGCCATGGGATGCGCTGGTGTCCGGCACGGCTGCTATGCTGGGGACGATGACCGATCCTGATGACGCACAACACCCGCCGACCCGCTATCCGAGAGCACGACTCTCGCCGGCCAAGGACGAGCGCATGGTGGTCACCGTCCCGCGCGCGCCTTGAGGCGCTTGAGGTGGCGCCAGTGCTGCAGCCAGCGCTGCAGCCGCTCGGCTTCCGGTCGCCGCGGCCTCGGCCACTATCGGTCGGCCCGATCACGATGGACCAGAGTCTCACGATGCCTCCAGAGCCCGCCCCCAGCAATGCCTTCCTCAGCGATCATGCGACGCTGCTGTGCACGAGCTATCGGCGCCTGACGGGAAGGGACCTGCTCGTCGCTGATGCCGACCGGGCGTTGGCTGAGGCGTTGTATCAGGCCCCGTTCGTGGTGCTTTCGCACGGCACCGAGGACGACCCGATCTTCAACTACGCCAATCGCAGCGCGCAGCGACTGTTCGAAATGGGCTGGCTCGAGATCACGTCTATGCCCTCGCGGTTGTCCGCCGAGCCCCTGAGCCGGGAGGAACGCTCACGCTTGCTCGCGGCGGTCTCTAAACAGGGCTTCATCGACGATTATCGCGGCGTTCGTGTCTCCGCATCCGGACGCCGCTTCAGGATCGAGCAGGCAACGGTGTGGACGCTGACCGATACCCAGGGTCGCCCGGCGGGGCAGGCCGCCAGCTTCGCCACCTGGACCATGCTCTAGACGCGGAGCGTGACGACCCCGATTCGATGACGAACACCCGACCCGGGTGAGGTGGGCGGAAAGAAGCTGGCGTTCGTAGAACGGCGAACGGCGCTCTACGCGACCGATGCATTTCGATCTGTTGGCCATCAGGAGACCTGTGATGAAACCTAGACGTTACGTGATGATCGGTGTCTTGTTGCTCCTCGGGGTGCAAACCAGTCAGGCCTGGGCGTTGGAGACCAATGCCTTTATTTCAGATGCCCTTGCAAAGCGCTTGATTTGCAAGAGGGCGCTCAACGGCGATATCTTTTCGCGAACGGAGCTGTTTTTCGGGTTGTCCCGAAATCTCGGACCCGATATCACCGAGGAAGAGTTCCAATGGTTCATCGATACTGAGGTCACACCGCAATTCCCAGATGGGCTGACGTTGGTGACGGCAAAGGGGCAATACCGAAATGTGTTCGACGAGATTATCCAAGAAGATACGAAGGTGTTGATATTGCTCTATCCATTCAGCCTGGAGAATAGCCGGGCGGTTGATGAGATTCGAGAGACGTACATCGACCTCTTCGAGCAAGAGAGCGTGCTACGTCTCGATCAGCAGTCGTGCGTGTCTTTTTGATCATCCCGGCTGTGGGGGCATGCGCCGCCCTTGATCATGATCTTGCAGCTGGAGCAGCTCTACATCAACGGCGGAAAACGTGGCTACACCGTTTGTCTCCAAAGCGCGGACCTGCAACGCCTGTTGTCGCCGACAGCGGTCGCCGTGGCGGTCTGATCCGAGTCCTGAAAAGGGTCCTGAACGGGGGCCCGAACGGGCCCGTGCCCAGCGCTGACGACGAGTCGGCAAACGGCGATGCCGGGCTCCGCCGGCAGCGCGATTGAGGATGGATCAACAGGATGAGAAACAGCGGTTCAGTGGCCATTGCGAGCACGGTCCTCGTGGTGCTTGCGGCCTTCTTTTGGGGGATCTCCGGCGGTATCGGCGGCATCCTCATGGCCGACGGCTGGGACCCGTTTGTGGTCTCGCTCTACCGCGGTCTGATTGGGCTGCTGTTCGTCCTCGCCTGGCTCGGGGTCCGTCCGCGCCGAAGCGGCTTGGCGAACCGGCGATTGTGGTTCTGGTCGGCGATCGCTGGGCTGGGCGTCGCCGGCAACTTCTCGTTCTACTTCGTCAGCATCGCCGAGGGGAGCGTGGCGGTGGCTGCGACCCTGATGTATTGCGCGCCGGTGTTCGTCTATCTGGTGTCGTTCGCGCTCAAGCTTGAGCGCCCTTCGCTGATGAAGTGGGTCTCGATCGCGGTGGTGCTGCTCGGGATCGCCTTGCTCACGCAGATCCACGACGTCGGCGCTTCTGGCGTCACGCCGATCGGCGTCGCCGCCGGGCTCCTCGCCGGGCTCTCCTACTCGGTCTTCATCTTCGGCTTCAAGTATGCGGCGCCGCACGGCAGTCCGCAGGCGATCCTGGTGATCGCATTCACGGTGTTGGCGCTCGTGCTGATCTGGCCGAGCAATTCCGCTCAAATCGTTACCGTCCTGAGCACACCCGATTGGCCCCTGTTCGCGGCACTGGGTGTGCTCGGTGCGGGACTGTCGTTCCTCCTCTACATCCTTGGCCTCCACCACACGGCCCCGGCCGTGGCCTCGATCGTGGCGATGGTGGAGCCGGTGACCGCTTCGCTCTTTGGGGTGGTGGTCTTGGACGAGCACCTGGTTGGCCTGCAGGTCCTCGGCATGGCTCTGATCTTGCTCACGGTGACGGCCATGGGGCTGTCCTCGAGCCGGCAACCCTCGGAGCTGATCACTGACTCGCTGTCGTCAGACTGATCCGCGGTCGAACCTGGGCCCGTCCCTCCGGGGGCCCTTCTCTGGGCCTCTCATCGTCGAGGCGCTGATCGTCGGCTGCGCGCTCGCGTATCATGCAGGCCTTCTGCTCTCGATGCCTGCCTGGAGACCGTCCCGATGCGCATGCTGCGCGGCGCGCCTGCCCTGTCTGAATTTCGTCGATCCAAGCTCGAGGCACGTTTGCGTGCAGCCGGGTTGCCCGAGTGCCGACTGGCGGCGGAGCTCATCCACTTCGCGGACCTGGTTCGGCCCCTCGAGGCGGACGAGGAGGCGGTGCTGGGCCGTCTGCTGCGCTATGGGCCGGCACCCGAGCCCGGCGGACGCACTGGGGAGGATGGCGAGGCTGGTACCGGGGCAGACCACGCAACGGCTGCCGAATCCTTGCTGCTGGTGGTGCCGCGCCCGGGCACCATCTCGCCCTGGTCCTCGAAGGCGACGGACATCGCGCGGCATTGCGGGCTCGAGGTGGTGCGTCGGCTCGAGCGCGGCATTGCCTATCGCCTGCAGCCGAGGTCCGCAGAGACCCTGGACGAGGCCGCGCTCGCGACCGCCGCGGCACTGCTGCACGATCGGATGACCGAACGGGTGCTGCGCGATCCGGCCGAGGCCGAGCAGCTGTTCGTCCAGGCCGAGCCGCGCGCCCTCGCTCGGGTGCCGCTGCTTGCCCAGGGGCGAGCGGCCCTGGAGCAGGCCAACGGCGAGCTGGGACTCGCGCTCTCTGCCGAGGAGATTGATTACCTCGCCGAGCGTTTCACCGCACTCGGGCGCGACCCCACCGATGTCGAGCTGATGATGTTCGCGCAGGCCAACTCCGAGCACTGCCGGCACAAGATCTTCAATGCCGACTGGGTGATCGATGGCGAGCCACAGGCCTACTCGCTGTTCGCGATGATCCGCAACACCACGGCTCAGTCACCCGCGGGGGTGCTGTCCGCCTATCGTGACAACGCCGCCGTGATCACCGGTTGGCCGGCCCAGCGCTTCGCCGCGGATGCCGAGGACGGCTGCTACCGGCGCTCCGAGGAGCCGTTGCACATCCTGTTCAAGGTCGAGACCCATAACCATCCGACCGCGATCGCGCCAGACCCCGGCGCCGCGACGGGCTCGGGCGGTGAGATCCGCGACGAGGGTGCGACCGGCCGCGGCGCCAAGCCCAAGGCGGGTCTCTGCGGCTTCTCGGTCTCGAACCTGCGCATCCCCGGGGCCGAGCAGCCTTGGGAGCGCGATTGGGGGAGACCCGAGCGGATCTGTTCGGCACTCGAGATCATGCGCGATGGCCCCATCGGCGCCGCCGCCTTCAACAACGAGTTCGGACGCCCGAACCTGGCCGGCTACTTCCGCAGCTTCGAGCAGCCGGTGCCAACGCCGAGCGGCGGCGTCGAGCTGCGCGGCTACCACAAGCCGATCATGCTCGCCGGCGGGGTCGGGGTGGTGCGCGCGGCCCATGTCGAGAAGGGTGAGTTCCCAGCCGGGGCGCCGTTGATCGTCCTCGGCGGCCCGGCGATGCTGATCGGTCTCGGCGGCGGTGCAGCCTCAAGCATGACCAGCGGCGCTAGCGCCGAAGACCTGGATTTCGCCTCGGTACAGCGCGCCAACCCGGAGATGCAGCGTCGCTGCCAGGAGGTGATCGACCGTTGTAATGCCCGCGGCGAGACGAGCCCGATCCTGTTCATCCACGACGTCGGCGCCGGCGGACTTTCCAATGCGCTGCCAGAGCTGGTGCACGACGGCGGCCGGGGCGGTCGCTTCGAGCTGCAACGGGTGCCGAATGCGGACCCGGGCATGTCGCCGATGGAGATCTGGTGCAACGAGGCACAGGAGCGCTACGTCCTGGCGGTCGATCCGGAGCGCCTGGCCGAGTTTGAGGCGATCTGCGCGCGCGAGCGCTGTCCTTACGCGGTGGTGGGCGAGGCCACCGACGAGGAGCAGTTGGTGCTCGAGGACGCTCGCTTTGGCACGGTGCCGATCGATATGCCGCTGTCGCTGCTGCTCGGTAAGCCGCCGCAGATGCGGCGCGAGGTCAGCTCGGTTCCGCCGGTTGGTGAGCCGCTCGATCTGGCGCACATCGATCTGGCCGAGGCGATCGCGCGCGTGCTGCGGCTGCCGACGGTGGCCGCCAAGGGCTTCCTGATCACCATCGGCGATCGCAGCGTCGGCGGCTTGGTCGCACGCGATCAAATGGTCGGCCCCTGGCAGGTGCCGGTCGCCGATTGCGCGGTCACCCTGGCCGACTTCGACGGCGTGCAGGGCGAGGCGATGGCGATCGGCGAGCGTGCCCCGATCGCGCTGCTCGACGCCCCGGCATCGGGCCGGATGGCGGTCGCCGAGGCGCTGACCAATATCGCGGCTGCCGATGTCGGTGCGCTGAGCGAGGTGCGACTGTCGGCGAACTGGATGGCCGCCGCCGGGCACCCCGGTGAGGATGCACGGCTCTATGAGACCGTGCGTGCGGTTGGCCTCGAGCTCTGCCCGGCGCTCGGTATCGCGATTCCGGTCGGCAAGGATTCGATGAGCATGAAGACGGCCTGGGATCGACCGCGGTTGCCGCTCCCTGGCGCGGAAGGTCAGGGCAATGACGCGAGCGACGAAGGGAGCGAGCGCGTCGAGATGACGGCGCCGCTCTCGCTCGTGATCTCGGCCGTGGCGCCCGTGTGTGATGTACGCCGTGGTCTCACACCTTGGCTGCGGCTCGACCGCGGCGAGACGGTCTTGGTGCTGGTCGATCTCGGTCGTGGCCAGGACCGGCTCGGCGGCTCGGCGCTGGCGCAGGTCTTCGGGCGGCTCGGCGAGCGACCAGCGGATGTTGATGATCCTGAGCTGCTCAAGGACTTCTTCTCGGCGATGCAGCACCTCAAGGAAGACGCGCTGTTGCTCGCCTATCACGACCGCTCCGATGGGGGTCTGCTCGCGACCCTGTGCGAGATGGCCTTCGCCGGGCGCTGCGGGCTCGACTGGGATCTCGGCATGCTGCCGGGATTCGGTGCAACAGTCGGCGGCGGTGCTGGCGATGGGGCACGCAGCGATCAATCGGTTGCGAGTGCCGACCTGGGTGTTGGCCCCGGCGAGAGGCCGCTCAGCAAGGCACGCGATCCCATCGCGGCCTTGTTCGCCGAGGAGCTCGGCGCGGTGTTGCAGGTACGGGCGACGGACCTGCCTCGGGTGTTGGACCGACTGCAGCAACTGGGGCTTGGCGCCTGTAGCCATCCGCTCGGACAGCCGAGCAGCAACGGCATGATCCGCATCCGCCGGGGCGAGCAGGTTTTGTTCGAGGCGAGCCGTGCCGAGCTGCAACGGGCCTGGTCCGAGACCAGTTGGCAGATGCAGCGTCTGCGTGACAACCCGGACTGCGCGGATGAGGAGTTCGCCCGGATCGGCGCCGAGGAGCCGGGCTTGAGCGCAAGCCTGCCGTTCGATCCGGCCGAGGACATCGCTGCGCCATTGATCGCGACGGGGGTGCGTCCCAGGCTCGCCATCCTGCGCGAGCAGGGCGTCAACGGTCAGGTCGAGATGGCCGCCGCGTTCGACCGCGCTGGCTTCGACTGCATCGATGTGCACATGTCCGACCTGCTCGAGGGTCGGCTCGGGCTCGACGACTTCCAGGGGCTGGCCGCCTGCGGTGGCTTCAGCTACGGCGATGTGCTCGGCGCCGGCGAGGGCTGGGCCAAGACCATCCTGTTCAATCCCCGCGCGCGAGAGCAGTTTGAGACCTTCTTCGCGCGCTCCGACAGCTTCGCGCTCGGCGTCTGCAATGGCTGCCAGATGCTCGCCAACCTACGCGAGTTGATCCCGGGCACCGAGCATTGGCCGCACTTCGTGCGCAATCGCTCGGAGCAGTTCGAGGCGCGGCTGCTGATGGTCGAGATCACGGCCTCGCCATCGATCCTGCTGCAGGGTATGCAGGGCGCGCGGCTGCCGATCGTGGTCTCACATGGCGAGGGACGGGCCGAGTTCCGAGACGCCGCGCAGCAGCAGGCCGCGGAGGCCATGACCGCGCTGCGCTACATCGAGGCCAATGGCCGCCCCGCGATGCGCTATCCGGCCAACCCAAACGGCTCGCCCGAGGGTATCACCGGCCTCTGCAACGCCGATGGCCGCGTCACCATCATGATGCCGCACCCGGAGCGCATCTTCCGCACTGTCCAGCAGTCCTGGCATCCTGAGGATTGGGGCGAGGACAG
>CAZTYV010000128.1:0-10823 GCA_964617675.1 uncultured Halochromatium sp.
AGGAAAGGTAGCGAGCAGGCCAGGAAAGGTAGCGAGCAGGCCAGGAAAGGTAGCGTCCAAGCCAGGGGCGGCAACAGCCAACAAGCAACGCCAGCGCCCGCCATCAGCGTCATCGGCTCCGGCAACTACGCCACCGCTGTGCTGATCCCGGCCTTCAAGGCCGCAGGCGCCAGGCTGAGAACCGTCGCCTCCAGCGGCGGCGTCAGCGGTGTGCACGCCGGGCGCAAGTTCGGCTTCGCGCAGACCACCACCGAGACCGAAGCCTTGTTCGCGGACGCCGGGACCGATGCCCTAGTGGTGACGACCCGCCACGACAGCCACGCGCGCTTTGTGCTGCAGGGGCTGCAGGCTGGGAAGGCGGTGTTTGTGGAGAAGCCGCTGTGTTTGACCTTGGGGGAGTTGGAAGAAATAGGCAGTGAGGAAAGGAGGCAAGGAGGCAGTGAGGCAATGAGGCAGGAAGGCAGTGGTGATTCTGCTTCCATGCCTCCATGCCCCCATGCCTCCATGCCTATCCTCATGGTCGGCTTCAACCGCCGCTTTGCGCCGCATGTTCAGCAGATGAAGCAGCTGCTCGCAGGCGTCACCGGGCCGAAGGCCTTTGTGATGACGGTGAACGCGGGGGCGATTCCGGCGGATCACTGGACCCAGGACCCGGAGGTGGGTGGCGGACGCGTCATTGGCGAGGCCTGTCATTTTATCGACCTGCTGCGCTTCCTGGTCGCTGCCCCCATCACCAGCCACAGCCGCCTGACGATGGACAGCGCCACCCAAGACACCCTGAGCCTCCAGCTCGGCTTCGCCGACGGCTCCATCGGCACGGTGCATTACTTCGCCAACGGCAGCAAGGCGTTCCCGAAGGAGCGCCTGGAGGTCTTCGCCGGTGGGCGGGTGCTCCAGTTGGACAACGGCCCAGCGCCGATCCCGCTGGCGGAGATCCTGGAGGTGAGTCGAGTGACGATTGAGGTGGCTGGGGAGGAAGGCAGCGAGGCAGCGAGGCAGTGAGGCCAGTAGGATGGGGAGGCTCGAGAAGCTGGTCGCAAAGATCCTGCGTGGTGCTTCTGATGCGAACATCGGCTTTGATGATCTCTGCGACCTGTTGAAGAGGCTAGGCTTTCAAGAGCGTGTTCGCGGTGGTCATCATGTTTTTCGCAAGCAAGGCGTTGAGGACAAGATCAATCTGCAACGTGATGGCAGTCACGCCAAGCCGTATCAGGTCAGGCAGGTTCGGGGCGTTATGTTGAAGTATCGACTGCTCGAGGAGGGTGATGATTGATGTTCAAGTACGAGACGATCATTTACTGGAGCGAGGAGGATGGCGCTTACCTTGCCGAGGTACCCGAGCTGCCAGGGTGCGTTGCCCATGGGGACAGCTACGAGGCCGCTTTACAGCACGCGCAGGAGGCAATCCAGCTTTGGATCGATACCGCTGCGGAATTTGGTGATCCGATCCCAGAGCCAAAAGGCAGGAGGCTGATGTATGCCTGAGACTATGCTGATCTGGCTCAGCATCGACCACAACGACAGCCAGGCGTTGGAGGAAGGCGTCGCCTTCAAGAAGCAGTACAACGCCAAGGTCGCGGCCTTTGATGTGTTGGCCGGCGAACTGTCGGCGCTGGTGCAGCAGTTCACGGCGGTCAAGCTCGATGCTGAGGAAGCAGACTTGGACAGCAACACGCCGCAGGGGCGTGAACGCAAGGTCCACGCGCTTGATCAACGTGAGCCGCATGGGCTCGATGAGGACTTCACCTTCAAGCGACCTTATGGCTTTCAGCTGGAGGAGGTCGCCGAGTCCAACATCAAGACCTGGCGGCGGCTCTATGAGCTGTTCTGCCGACACCTCGCCGAGCGAGACCCGGCCCGCTTTGCCGGGTTACCGGATGATCCGCGCTTCATCACGCGGCGAGGTAATCCGATCTTCAGCCGTGATCCGCAGAGCCTGCGCTCAGCGATGTCGTTGCCGGGTGGTCTCTATGCCGAGGTCAATCTCTCCGCCAATCTTGCCGCGACCTGAAGCAGTGCGGTCGGGATGGCCAGATCCGAACGCAGCGTCTCGATTGCCAGATGTTCGGCCATGACTCGAAGGGAGCCTGGCCGAGGATGAGAGCCCCGGGCTGATCCTGCCCGAGCGTTGCCCAGGCGCAAGTCGGACAGGCCCCTAAAGGCGGCGCCTGATACTGCTGATTGGCGCGGTCACGCGAAGTTGGCGGTGCAGTAGCTCGATCAACAGGACCACGCGCTCCTCATCGCGTTCAGCCGCAAACACCGCGTTCAGCCCGGCGAATGGGCCGTCGATGAGCTCCACCTGCTCGCCGGACTTGTAGGCCGGCTCGATGCGGCGCTGGGCGATGCGCTGCCGGATCGCATCGATCAATTCCTCGGCAACCGGCAACGGGTCACGACCGAAGGTGACCATGCGCGCGACGCCACGAGTTGAGCGCACAGGGTACCAGTTGTCTGACCAACGATTGAGCCGGATGAACAGGTAGTTGGGGAATAATTCCGCCTCGACCTGAACGCGCCGACCGCGCCGAACGCGTTGGGTCAGAAACCGCGGCTGGAAGGTGGTGTAGCCTTGTCGCGTGAGATTCTCTTCCGCGCGCAGCGCCTGCCTTGGGCGCGACTGGATCAGGTACCAGTGTGGCTTCCCATGAGCGGGGGCCGAGATCGTCGGCTGATCAGTCGACGCCAGCGAGCGCATCGTCTGTGTCACGGTTCATTTCCCCCTAGGCGTCTGCCCATGGCGTCTGTGCTCGCCAGCTTGCGCCGCCTGCGCCTTAGCCACCGATAAGCGCTGGGGAGGCCTCGTTGCAGCAGCGCATAGGCGCCAAACGTCACCCAGGCGAGGGCAAACAGCTGCGGCTCAGAGACCTGGTGCTCGCTTGCCAGGACGCCGAGGAGCGCACAGGCGGCAGCAACGCTCAGAATGATCACCAGGGCCGTTCGCGCACTACCCGTCAGGCGCAAGAGTCGGTGGTGCAGGTGTCCATGATCGGCTGTAAACGGTGATCGGCCCTGGATCAGGCGCCGTCCCATGACGCTGAAGGTGTCCAACAGTGGGACTGCAGCCAGCCAGAGTGCCGTGACAGGCGTGAGGTTGCCGCCACTCTGAGACGTGTTGATCAGGGCCCAGGCAACCATGTACCCGAGCAAGAGGCTTCCGGCGTCTCCGAGAAAGACCTTGCGGCCCCGAAACCCCGGTGCTTCGAGGTTAAAGGCGAGATAGGGGATGATGGCGGCGATCAACGCGGGCAGAACAAAGGCCATGACATCCGCGCCGGGTGGCAACAGGATCAGAGTGCCCGAGAGCGCGATGAGTGCGAGTCCCCCGGCGAGACCGTCAATGCCATCGACCATGTTGAAGGCATTGATCAGGCCAACGATCGCGAAGACGGTCAGTGGGACCGCGATCATGCCCAGCTCGACCGGACCGAGCCCGAGAAGATCGCCGAGCGAGAAGAGCTGAATATCGGCGCCCAACGTCAGGATGGATGCGGCGACGATCTGTGCCAGGAACCGGAGTCGATATCCGAGATCGAAGCGGTCATCGAGCACGCCGACGATGACGAGGACCGCTGCGCCAAGCAAGCCGTAGCCGAGCTCGACGCTCGGGTTCCCATGGACGATCAGCGCGATCAGGAGTGCGGCGAAGATGGCGATGCCGCCCACTGGCGCCACGGCGTGACGATGTGTCTTCCGTCGGCCACTGGGCTCATCCATCAATCCCAGCCTGGGGGCGAGGCGATGAAGCAGCACAAGCATGGCGGTGCTGACGCCGAACGCGACGGCGATCTCAACGACTAGACTCATTCGCGATACCCTGCTCGACATCTCCATCCGGCCGCACAAGGATACTATAGACATCGAGCTCGCGTCGGGCGCGCGGCTGTTCGGCGAACAGGCCCGAGACGGGAGGTGGAACGAAAGTTGCTGTACCGATATGATCAGCGATGATCGGCGTTCGCATTCGGTCGGCTTCAGTCGACGGCCTCCCGAGCAGCAGGCATGCTCGGGAGTGAAAGAATTAACAACGAGCGACCCCGTTGGCCGCAGGCCAAGGTGGTACGTGGAGCCCAGTGACGGGCGTGTGGTGGAGTGAATAATGAACGATACAAGCAGTTTCAACGAGTGGGTCGCCAGCATCGAGCGTGGCGATTGCGGCTTTACCTACGTGCGTTTCTACGCCAATGCGCCGAGCTGGGTGCGCAACGAGGCGATCAATCGTTTCGGCAAAGGCACGGTCTTCTTGCCCCCACGCCAAAACCGGATGCCCGAAAGCGAGGCTGCCTAGCCTCCCCGGGGACGATCGCTGCACCAAACAGGTGCTTGAGCGTCCGTGCGGCGCGGCCTTGACGTCTGCTCCGAGCTCAACCTTAGGGCTCGGCTTCAGGGCTGAGGTCCGGGCCCCCGCACTGAGACGGTGCTGGACCCGCATCAGCCCCGCACGGGTCTAGCTCAGGCCCTCTGCGGCGATCCGCTCGCGCGATACGCCGGCCGCCAAGAGCGCGTCAGTCACCGCTGACACCGCGCTCACTGGGCCGGCGACGTAGTAGCGCAGGCCCTGCAGGTCCTCGAGATCGGCCTCGAGCAAGGCCAAGAGGTCGTCGCAGGCGGCATCGACCAACGGCGTGTAGGCGAAATTATCGAGCGTCTCGCGCAGCGCCCGGCACCAGGGCTGGTGATCGTGCAGGCGTGGCGCTGGCACGGACCAATACAGATGGAAGGCCTCGATGCTGTCGATCGAGACCGCGTGCTCGATCAGGCTCTTGATCGGAGCGATGCCATCCTCAAGGGCGATGAACACGGCCGGCTCGGTGGCGTCCTCGGCCAGCACGAAATCCCCATAGGGGCCAGTCAGCGTCACCGACTGGCGTGGTGTCAGCGTTTCGAACACCGCCTTGCTGAAGTCGTCGTCACCCTGGCGCACGGTGAACAGCAGGTTGCGTCCGTTGCAGGGGCAGCTTGCGATCGGCAGCTCGCGCGTGAGGCCATTGCCAAGCCGAAGCCGGGCGCGCTGGCCGGCCATGAACCTGAGCGTATTGGTGCGGGGGGTCTGCACGTGCAGCAGCATCAGCCCGCCGGACTGCGGCTCGAGCTTGCGGATCTGAGCCTGGATCTCCTGCTCCGGCAGGTCGGCAGGCGAATGCGCCTCGGCGGCCTCGAGCTGCAGATCGGTCACCGCGGTGTGCGAGCAGGTGAGCAGATAGCCCATCTGTTTCTCGCGCTCGCTGAGCACATAATCGTGCTCGCGCAGCCGATAGACCTCGCCGCTGACCAGCCGCGCCTTGCACTCACCGCAGTTGCCGCTGGCACAGCCATAGTTGAGTCGAAGCCCAGAGCGGACCGCGGCCTCAAGGATCGACTCGTTACCGTCGACGAAGAATTCGTGTCCGGAGGGGATGATCTGGACGCTGGCAGACATGATGCGCAGGAAGCTGTCTCTCGCAAGCAGTTGGGTCTGGGCCGCGGCGACGGCGCCCTCGGTCAGTTCGGTGCGACGCTCTTGCAGCCAGCTGCCGAGGTCATTCAACGCCTCGGTATGCGCGTCGGGTGCATCCGCGGCGATCTGCTCGAGCCGAGTGCGCACCTCGTCGAGGAGCGCCTCGAGCGCTTCGACCCGGGAGACACGCTGCACTAATGCCTGCGCTAGGGCCTTGATGCGGCTGACGAGCACCTCCTGACTCGGCAGGCGGGTGTCCTCGTCATGGCTGCGGGGCAGGGCATCGGTCTTGATCTGCTCGACCCGTTCGAGGTCGCCGCTCTTCTCCAGGCTGACGCTTGGATACACGCGCAGCAGATCGCTGATCGCGACCTGCCCCTCAAAGGTCTCCATCTCGCCGCGGCGGATGCGCTTCTGGATCTCGGCGCGGGTCACCCCGGCAAGGCGCGCGGCGCGCGAGAGGCTCAGCAGCTCGGTCATCTTGGTGTCCTAGAATAACCGGTTGAGCCCATTAAGGGCTGCGACCCGATAGGCCTCGGCCATGGTCGGATAGTTGAAGGTGGTCTCGGCGAAGTACTCGAGACTGTTGGCAGCGCCTGGCTGCGACATGATCGCCTGGCCGATGTGGATGATCTCTGAGGCCTGCTCGCCGAAGCAATGGATGCCAAGGATGGCCTTGGTCTCACGGTGGAACAGGAGCTTGAGCATGCCGACCGTATGGCCGGTGATCTGGGCGCGGGCGATGCTCTTGAAATGTGCTTGGGCGACCTCGTAAGGCACCTTCTCGGCGGTCAGCTCGCGCTCGGTGCGGCCAAGCGAGCTGATCTCGGGGACCGTGTAGATGCCGGTCGGGAATTCGTCGATCAGCGACCAATCGCAGTCGCCGTCGGCGATCACCGCGCCGACGAAGCGGCCTTGGTCGTAGCTCGCGCTGGCCAATGCGGGCGGCCCGGCGACATCGCCAACGGCGAAGATGTGCTCGAGCTCGGTGCGATAGGATTGGTCGACCTCGATCTGGCCGCGCTTGTTGGGTGTGAGCCCGATCGCCTCCAGCCCCAGCTCCTCGGTATTGCCGCTGCGGCCATTGGCCCAGAGCAGCACGTCGGTCTTGAGCTTCTTGCCGGACTGGCAGTGCAGGACCACTCCATCGTCGTTCGGCTCCACGCGCTCGTAGGCCTCGTTGTGGCGGATCACCACGCCTTGCTCGCGCAGATGATAGCTCAGCGCGTCGGTGATCTCGTTGTCGAGGAAGGAGAGCAGCCGCTCGCGGGTGTCGACCAGGTTCACCTTCACGTCGAGGCAGGCCATGATCGAGGCGTACTCGCAGCCGATGACGCCGGCGCCGTAGATGGTGAGGCTGCGCGGGGTGTAGGGCAGACGCAGGATCGAGTCGCTGTCGAGCACGCGCGGATGGCTGAAGTCGACGTCCGGCGGATGGTAGGGCCGCGAGCCGGTGGCGATGACGATGGACTCGGCCTCGATCAGCTCGGCGACGCCATCCGGGCGGCGCACCTCGAGGCGATGGGGGTCGACGAAGCGGGCGCGACCGAAGAGCAGCTCGACGCGATTGCGCTGATAGTAGCGGTAGCGCGTCTGGACCTGATCGTTGATCACCGAATCCGCCGCGCGCAGCAGATCAGGGAAGGCGACCTCGACCTGATCACGCGTGTGCTGGAACAGCGGATTGCGGCGGTAATCGGCGAGCATCTGGATGGAATGCCGCAGGGCCTTGCTCGGGATGGTGCCCCAATGGGTGCAGCCGCCGCCGACCTGAGCGTGGGCCTCGACCACGGCCACGCGGTGCTCGGCCTTCGCCAGCTTCATCGCCGCCCCTTCGCCGCCCGGGCCAGTGCCGATCACGATGCTATCGAAGGTTCGCACTGCCATACTGCCTCTACCTCAGCGCCTCGGCGCGTCGATCCGAAAGCCGAAGAGTAGCATAGGGCCGCCATCGCACCCGCCATTGCCGGGACCCGCGCGCCCGGTCGGTTCGGCGGCTGCGCCCGATGCAGGAGCGAAGCGCCGAAACCGATCAGTGGGAACCGGCCATTGGGGAGTGTCCAGTGGGAACCGGCCAGCGGAACCCGGCCAGCGGAAACCGATCAACTCAGCTGGCCCGGCCGAGCGGGCTCGTCGCGCGGCCTTGGTCATGGCCTAAGCGGGCTGCCAACCGCCTTCGCCCCGGCGAAAACCGCTGACGCGATCGGGTCGAAAGGTAGTGCTCGACCAGGCCCAATGCTGAACCGCAAGCGAGGCGCGATCGCCCTCGATGAGATTGAAGCCGTTGGCCTCGCCGACCAGCCGGTCGGAGATCGCGGTGCCGGCATGGGCAACCACGACGCCCTCAACAACCCCGGCGTAGCCGAGGTGCACATGCCCCCCAAGCGCCAGGTCCAGCCCCGCCATGGCCAGTCTCGAGAGCGCCAAGGGTGAGCGCTGCATCAGGCCGCGGTGACGCCCGGCCTCGGTCAAGAGCAGTGGATGATGGGCTGCCAGGATACGCAATGGCGCCAGCCCGTGCCGGCTCGCCCCGCTTGACTCAAGTTCGGGCTCAAGTCTGGAGTTAAGTTTGGGCTGAAGCCGGTGACGGATGCGCCTGATCTGGTCCTCGCTCAGGCGCCCGCGTGACCAGTCGAGCGAGGGTCCCCAAGGCCGGGCGCTATTGGCGCCGACCGCGATGTATGCAGCGGTCTCCAGCCGGGGCTCGAGTCCGGCAGGGAAATAGGCGCGCCAGCGCCGCCAGGGATCGAAAAAGCGCTTCAGGGTGATGCCCGGCAGGTCATGGTTTCCCGGCACGGTGAGTACCGGGGCGGGTAATCGGCCGAGGAAGCTTGCCGCCGCCTCGAGCTCGTGGCGGCGCGCGCGTTGTGTCAGATCGCCGCTGGCGACGATCAGGTCTGGTGCCAGCTCGCCGATGGCCTGCTCGAGCCCGACGACCAGTGCTGGTTGCTCGCGGCCAAAGTGCAGATCCGAGATGTGCAGGATGCGCGTCATGGTCGATCGGTTGCTGAGTGCTCGCTCGTCGCGTCGGGCTGCAAGACCCGCAGGGCCAAGGGGCGGATTGCATAGTGCAGGGGCGTCTTGAGCCGCACGCGCTCGCCGTCGTTCATCACGGTGAGCTCACGCTCATGCCGGGTCTCGATGCAGAGCGCTGGTGCTTGCTGATGGAAGATGCGCGGGTCTTGCGACCAGTCGCCTTGAATCAGCCGCAACGCGAGCCGGGGCAGGTCCCAGAGCGGTCCTTGGCGGACCCCGTAGAGTCCCAGCAGACCGGAGTCCAGGCGCTCGCGGCTCGGATGAGGGCGCACAACGGAGCGGATCGGGTTGTTGGTGATGATCAGCGCGCGCGTCTCAACCTTCAGCCGCTGCTCGTCGAGCCGGATGCGCATGCGGTGGTAGGGGTAGCGCCAAAGCAAGAGGAGCGCCTTGCGTGCGAATCGAAACGCGGCCGGTAGCGGGCCGCGGCCGCGCACCGCCTCGCGCGTGCGTGCCAGTGCGGTGGTGAGTCCGATCATCGAGGCACAGAGAAACGGTTGTCCGTTGACCTCGCCAACGTCGATGGTGCCCACACGCGGATGCTTGGTCAGCAGATCGATCGCCGCTTCGGGCTGCAGCGGAATGCCGAGATCCCTCGCCAAGAGGTTGGCCGTGCCGAGCGGGATGACGCCAAGCGGGATCGGACGCCCGAGCAGCCGCGAGGCAACGGCGAGCACCGTTCCATCGCCGCCGAGCACGAAGACGCGCTCGCCTCCTGCCGCGAGTGCGGCCTGCAACCGCTGCGGCCAGGACCTCGGGGCCTGTTTGCTCGTGTCGAAGACGATCGAGCTCAGGCTCGAGCCCTCGGCGCTGAGCCGAGTGGCAAGGCGTTCAGCGAGTGCGTCGACGCGCTCGGCACCAGCGCCGGCACGGCGGTTGACGACGATCACGGCCTGAGACATGGTGTAATCTTTCGGTACTGATTCTGCTTTGAGGGGAGACAAACCGGTGCTGGGAATCGAAGTCGGCGGCTTGCTCGGGCTGTTACATCTGATCGTCTTCTTGTATGCCTGCATCAAGATCCTGCAGAGCGGCGCCGGGGCCTTGGCCAAGGCAATCTGGATCGTCGTCATCCTGCTGCTGCCGGTCCTTGGCCTGATCCTTTGGCTGCTGTTCGGTCCGAGTTAAAGGGCTGGGCTGAAGGGCTGAGCTAAAGGGCTGAGCTAAAGGGCTGAGCTGGGGGGATAGATCGCGGCCGATCAGCCGCGTTCGGTCACCAGTCCACGGGGATGTAGACGTAGGCCTTCGGCACCCCGGCGCCAACCACCTCGATCGCAACGGGCTCGTAGAAATCGCCGAGGTTTACGATCTTTCCGGCGGGATAGAGGCCAAAGTCCACCTGATTCCCTCGCACCTGCAGGTCGCCATCGCCGCTGGGCATCTCGAACAGCACCCGGCACGGGGAGATCGCGCAGTTACCAGTGTCGCCGGGTTTGACGGTGATGGTGATGGCGCCAAACGGGAAGTCCTTGGTCTGATTGCAGCCGCTCAGGGCGACAACGCACAGGACGAGGCCGAGCAACAGGAGGCTCGCTGGGATGATGCCGGCCGGCATGGGGCTGGGCAGGCGACCGCGGTTGGAGATCATGTCGGGTGCTCCGAGCTGGGGTTGGCAGACGAGGGCTCGCGCAGGCGGACCGTCTCGCGCTCGCCGAGGAAACGCGGGCCCTGGCCGGTGACGATGTCGAGGACGGCAGCAGCGCGAGCCAAGACCTCGCGCGCTCTGACCCGAAGGTAGCCCGCGTGCGGCGGGTCGGCGGCGGCGAAGCCGCGCGCTTCGACCCCGAACCGACGGGCCAGGAAGATGGCGCGCGCGGCGTGAAAACGCTGGCTAACCACGATCACCTGATCCAGGCCGAACACCTCTTTGGCCCGCACCATCGAGTCCAGGGTTCGGAAGCCGGCGTAGTCGAGCGTGATGTGCTCGGCGGGAACACCGAGCTTCATCAGGTCCTTCTGCATCGAGATTGGCTCGTTGTAGAAGCGCGTGGCGTTGTCGCCGCTGACCAGGATCCCGCGTACCCGCCCACTGAAGTAGAGCTCGGCGGCGGCCTCGATGCGGGCCTGGTAGAAGAGGTTCGGCTTGCCGCGATAGCTGCGCGAGGTGCCGAGGATGAGGGCCACCTCGGTCGGCTCGACCTCGTCGATGGACGTGGCGATCGCGTCGCGGGTCGAGACGGAGATGCCGAGGTCGATCAGGGACAGGGTCGCGAGCAGGCCAGCTAGGCCGAGCGCAAGCGCCAACACCAAGCCGCGCCCAAACCGCGGGCCTGTGCGACGCGGGCTTTGGCTCGGGCCTTGGCTTGGGCGCTGGGCCGGACCCTGGCTTGGGCCTTCGCGATCAGCGCAG
>CAZTYV010000129.1:0-10670 GCA_964617675.1 uncultured Halochromatium sp.
AGGTCCCTATGCACGGCCTGATCAGCGTCATAGCCCTATGAACGCGCGTGAGCAAGACGACGCGAGGGACCCGGAGCGAGCCGCCGCTGCCGCGTCCCCACAGCCGTCCCCGCAGCCGCCATCACAAACGCAAGCGCAGGCGCCGAAGACTGCACCGCCCGCTGGCGAAACACCTGACGCGGTCGAAGCGAACCCTGGGCCGGCTCCGGCTCCGGCCGAGGCGCCCGAGCTCCCACTGCGCGGCCACTTCGATCGGGCCGACGGCGGACGCGCCCAGGGCTGGGCCTTCGATCCCAACGCCCCCCAGAGGCGTCTGCCAATCGAGATCCACTGCGCCGAGCAGTTGCTTGCCACCGGAGTCGCCGATCGATTTCGGCAGGATCTGCTCGACGCGGGCATCGGCGACGGCTATCACGCCTTCGAGCTCGCCGTTGACCTGAGTGACTGTCAGCACCGGCTCGACCAGCTCGAGGCTCGGGTCGCGGGACAGGGCACCAAGCTCAGCGGCAGGCCGATCACAGCCGCCGCGACGCCTGCCGGCGAGACCAGCGCGAACCGCCGCCAGTCCGAAACCGTGCGGCTGCCAGCGTTCGACAACACCCGCGATACACGCTTCTTCTACCCATCGGCAAGCCACGCCGAGGCCTTGTCTCGGCTCTTCCTGCTGACCCAGGATCGCAACATGGGTATCGGCGTACTCACCGGCGAGATCGGCACCGGCAAGACCCTGTTGCGCACCCTGCTCTTCGCTCGTCTCGGCGACGGGCGCCACCTGCGCGTCAGCATCGAGAACAGTCTGCTCGACTTCGACGGCCTGCTGCTCGAGATCCTGAGTCAGATGCGCGGCGAGCGCTTGGCCTCGATCGACTTCCCCGATCGCTACAGCCGCCTCGCTGAGCTCAAGCGACTGCTGCTCGAGCAGGTCGCCTCGCGCGATCGCCACCTCGTGCTGCTGATCGACGAGGCGCAGCAGCTCGAGCCTCAGACCCTCGAGGCGCTCAAATGTCTAACCAATATCACCTCCGAGCGGCAGAACTTCCTGACCCTGATCCTGATCGGCCAACCGGAGCTCCGGGCTCAGCTCAGAGAGCTGCCGGAGGTCAGTCAGCGCGTGAGCCTGAGCTTCCACCTCGGTGGGCTCGACCGGCTCGAAACCGGATACTATGTGCGGCATCGACTGCGCACCGCCGGTTTTGGCGATGACGTCGCGGTCAGCGATTCAGCGCTGGACCTGCTCTACCAGACCACCGCCGGTATCCCCCGCGAGATCAATCGGATCGGCAAGCTCGTGCTCGACCAGATGCTAAATCAAGGCATCGACGTCCTCGACGAGCCGCTGGTGCAGCTGGTCATCGAAGACCTGCACCTGGATGGTGCGGTCGAGAACACTGGGCTGGGCGAGCCCTGATGCAGGATGCCTTGGTATGATAGGCGGGAGCGAATCATCCGGCAGGGTCTAAGGAGTCAGAAGATGTCCATGTCCTCAGGGCTGGCGAGCATTGCGAGTGCGCTCGCGCGTTTGGCCCTCTTGATGGCCAGCCTATTCTTCATGTTCTTCGCCCTTTCGCCGGCGCTAGAGCTTCTGCCCGGTGGCATGGACGCGGTCGTGGCCGTGCTCCTTGCCGCCCTGTTTCTCGTCTGGGCGATCACCGGCCTTCGGCGCAGAAAACGCCCCTGAGGCTCGGCGCCAAAACGCTAAATCTCTAGTTGCTTAGGCAAGGCTCGACCATTGCCTTAAGAAGGTCGTGGCCGCTTGCGTCCAGTCGACCGTCGAGGAGACACCTAGCGCCGTGCAGACGCAGGGATCCGGACGCTGACCGACCTCGTTCAGCAACATCGGCAGCACCACCATCAGACGCTCCTGCGGACTGCGCAGCGCGCGTCGCGGCTGCACCAGCAGGTTGGCAAGCCCAAGCTCACGCACCGACAGGACCAGGTGATGCAGCGCCCCAGCCTCGGTGCGCAGGTGCTTGGCGACCTCCGCGCGACAGTACTCGGGCCAGCTGCGCACCACCATGCCCAGTCGCTCGCTCTCGAACACCTGCAGCGTCCTCAGCCAGAGGCGTCGGACCCGCGTCTGCCAGTCGGCCAGTGGCGCATCACCCAGTCGCACATCAACAAGCGCCGAGGCATCGCCACGCAGCTGATAATCGTAGGCAAAGCGGTAGAGCTCGAGAAAACGGTCCTGCCCTCGCCCGAGCCACTCCACCCAGCGCTCCGGCTGGCTGGTCCTCAGCTGCTCCAACCGCGCCAACTTGACCGCATTCGACGGGTGATAGCAGCCGTTCATGGCTAGCAAGGCGTCTCCGCAGGCGAGGACCGCCCGTGCGAGGCGACCAATGACGCCCTCGCGCCGTTCATCGTCCAGCTCGTCACCGGCGGGAAAGGCCTGTCGAGCCGCGCCGGCGCCGTTGCGAAGCAGCTGCTGTTGATTGATCAGCAGGCCCGCGCCGGCCTCAAGCATGCGAAGCGTCAGCTCGCTTGGCGCAACAGCCGCGAGCGGAAGCGCCGGCAGCCGCTCGAGCGCCTCGGGCTCACCGGCAATGAGCCGGCAGCCCCAAGCAAGCTCGGCGCGCTCGAGCGACGCGCGCGCACGACGCCGTTGCTCCCAGGGCAGCAGCCGGAAACGGACTGGCGCAGCAAGACTAGAGCCGAGTCGCTGAGCAGCGCCCTGGAGCTGCCGCTCAAGCCGCTCGCGCGCCACCCTGCGCATCTTGCGCACCAGCAGGAGATAGTCGTAGCCGGTGCGCCCTAGGCGCTTACCGTGCGCGCAATCGCTCTCGACGCTTCCACCCTCACCGCACCCATAGGCCCCGGTCAGCACCAGTGCAACCAACTGCCCCTCAGGGACCAGCTCGAGAACGGCGGCCGCAACTCGGCCCTGATCGTCGGTGATCCGTGCCTCTGCGGCCTCATCGCCCTCCAAGCTGTAGCGCGCTGTCGCAACGCCGCTTGGGGTATCCGTCGAGATCGGCATCGGCTTTTTGGGTTTGAGCGGGTTGAGCTTGGGCCTGTTGGCCTGGGGTGAGCGCTTGGCCATCGATGGGTCTCCTCGATCCGGCACCAGCAATCAGCGGCCGCCGGCCGGGGCGCTCCTCAGGCCGCGCCAGGCATGCGCGCTAAAGAGGGCTCGCAGCCCCTCGCCAAGGAGCCGCACGTCCTTGCGCCAGTGGCGCTGGCCAACATAGAAGGCATCGCTCATCAGACGCTCGTCGAGCGACGCCCCCTCGGGGAGCATCAGCTGCGTCGGGCCAATCAGCCCCGCCGGGGCCTGGTCACGCACGTGCTGCCACTCCTCGGTGCGTGCCTGCGTCTCGGCTGGCGTCAGCGGCGAGACACCCACCAGGCGCAGATCACCGCGTACGACAGCAAGCAGGCGCGGCAAGCGCGAGAGCACCGGCACCTGCGTCTGGATGCGCCAGCTCGAGAACTCACCCTCGGCCAAGGCCGGATTCGCACCTCTGCGATTGCCGATCAGTCGCTCCTGGGCTAGCAACGGCGGGCGCTTCCCGTTCGCGTCGCGCTCGGCCTCCAGTGCCGCTGCCAGCAGCGCCAGGAACCAGAGCGGCAGCGAGCAGACCAGCAGCAGCGCGCCCAACAACCGGTTTGGCCAGTCGCCGATGTCGATCGTGGAGCCTGAGCCCAGACGCCCGAGGAGGAAGGCATCGCTGATGGTCAGCACCACCCCTGTATCGACGCGCATCAGGGTATCGCCAGCAACGATGGCATCATTGACCTCGAGCATCTCGCCAACATAGCTGTGCGGCATGATCACGCAGTCATAGAGGATGGCGGCGCGATCGATCACCACATCCTGGGCGATCATCACGTCACCGAGCAGCTCGGCCTCTGGGTGAACGCGGCTGTTCTCCCCGACATAGGCGCGGCCTTGCTTGAGGCTGCGCGGCGAGACCTGGGCGCGCAGACCCGCCGAGAGGCCAAGCGCGAGCTCCAACCCACCCGGGGCGAGGCCGCTGATCCGCCCCGCAACGAGGTCCAGACAGGCGCGATGATAGGCGGCCAGGCTGTCGAGGATGCGGACCTCGAGATCGGGCAATCTCAGTGCCTCATCATCCGGCGGCTGCCGGGACGCGGTGATATCGAGCAGATCGAGCAACGAGCCCGGGTCGGTCTGTCCTGGACGCAGCAGGATCAGGGCGCCACGCGGATCAGCGCCAATCCCGTAGACGATCTCCCCGGCCTTGCTCTGGGCGGCGCGCATAAAGTCAGCCACCGCAGGACTGCGCAGCAGATCACCACGCAACAGCAACAGTGGCTCGTCGCGCCCAACACGCACCCGCGACCAGATCAGGCTCGGCCGTTCATGGCCACGGGCCAGGACGAAGCGAAAACGTGCGCCCCAACGGCTGCCATCACCGAGCAGCCGCTCAAGTCGGTCGGCATGATCGGCGGCGATGATGACGACCTCGGTGATGCCGAAGCCGACCAAGTCCTCGATCGTGTAGCGGATCAGCTCCTTGCCGGCGAGCGGCAGGATCGCATGCGAGTACTCGCGGTCCAGTGGGGCCAGACAATCGCTCTCGCGGTCGGCGAAGATCAGTGCACGCATCGGTCGGCTACCCCTTGAAAGTCGGCTCTCATCATTGCGCTCCAGCGCCGAGCTAATAGGCGCCGGAGCCGAGCAGCAACGCGGGCACCGTCTTGATCAGGATCTTGAAATCGGTCCACAGCGACTGCGACTGGATGTACTGGACATCGAGCTCGACCTGCTGCTCGAATGGGATCTCGGAGCGCCCCGAGATCTGCCAAATGCAGGTGATGCCAGGAATCACCTCCAGCCGTCGCCGATCGGAGAGCGAGTACTGGTCGACCTCCGAGGGCACCGGCGGTCGCGGTCCGACCAGCGACATATCACCGACCAGCACATTCCAGAGCTGCGGCAGCTCGTCGATCGAGGTCTTGCGGATGATCCGCCCGACCTTGGTCACCCGGGGGTCGTTCTTCATCTTGAAGATCACCCCACCGGCCATCTCGTTGTTCGCCATCAGCTCGGCCTTGCGCTCCTCGGCGTCGATATACATCGAGCGGAACTTCCAGATGGTGAACAGACGGCCCCAACGGCCGACCCGCTTCTGCTTGAAAAAGACTGGACCCGGTGACTCGAGGCGGATGGCGACGGCGGTGATGAGAAAGACCGGCGACAGCAGCAACATGCCGATCGACGCCGCGACGATATCGAGCAGTCGTTTGAGAAGGTAGGAGCCCTTGACCACCAAGAACCAGCTCGCCCGCTTCGCGTAGAAGCGCCCGCGCTGCACCCAGCCACGCCGATCGAGGTTTGCGTAACGCTCGATCAGCGCGGCGCGCAGCTGCTCGTCGTGCGTCTGGGGTCGAGCGGTCGTGGCAGCCGCCTTGGGATTTGAACGTTTCATCATCGTTAATCCTCGCTCGAGGGCTGAGCGCCAGACCGGCGGTCGTCATCGGGGGGCGAATCGAAGCGCTCCGGGCGACGCTTCTGCAGCCACACGCGATAGAGAAACACCGGGTTGCCGATGATATAGCGACGCCACATCCGGCGAGGCTCCTGCAATAACCGATAGACCCATTCCATGCCGATCTCGCGCATCCAGGGCGGCGCGCGACGGATGCGCCCGGAGTAGAAATCGAACAGGCCACCAACACCCATCGCCACCAGCGGCGCGAGCCGATCGCGGTTGCGCGCGATCCATTGCTCCTGGCGCGGGGCGCCTAGGGCGACCAAGAGGATGGCCGCGCCGCTGCGATTGATCTCTTCGACGACCGCAGGCTCATCCCGAGCCGTGAAATAGCCGTCTCGGCTACCAGCGATCAGCAGACCGGGGAATCGCGAGCGCATGGCCTCACCGGCCGCGGCAGCGATCCCTGGCCGCGCACCGAGCAGATAGAGGGAGCGGCCGGCCTTGGCTGCCGCCTCGCAGAGCAACGGGTACAGATCAGTGCCGTTCAGGTTATCACGCAGCTCGAACCCGAGCATCCGTCCGCCAAGGCGCAGGCCGATCCCATCTGCGAACACGCGGTCGCAGGCGCGTAGCGTGGCCTTGTAGGCCGGATCACGCCAAGCGATGTTCAAGCAGTCGGCGTTGACGAAGGCCAGCTGTTTCGACGTCGGCTCCTGCCCCTGTTTGTGCTCCAGCGTTTGTTCGGGGCTCGGCGCGCTAGCGGCCATGACCCAGCTCAGTGCCTCCTGCATGGTCAGATTGTCCATCGGGATGCCGAAGATCGAGACCTTGTCGGGGCGCGCGAGTGCGTTGCCCTGGGCACTGATCAGCCCGCCGAGCAGCCACCGGGCCAGGAGACCGAGATCATTGACGAGCGAGCTGCGCTCGACGTCTTCAACGTCTTGAGCGAATTCGTCGGCGTAGGCGATGCCGACCTGGCGCCGCACCGCGTAGCCCGAGATCAGTCCCGGCGGTACGCGAAAGCGCGCAATGGCCGAATCCGGCACGGTCTCCGCCTCCTGTGGCGCAAGCGCGCGCGGCCCGACCAGCGCCATCTCGCCGCGCAACAGATTCCACCAGACCGCAAGGCCGGCGAGCGGTAGATCGCCGGCGAATCGCAGTCGATGAAAGGGCTTGCGCTCGGCGCCAATGCGGGTGCTCTTGTCGAACAGCCTCCGCTCTCGGATCAGCCCGGCCGCGGCGCGAATGAGCCACAGCGGCGCGAGCGCGAACAGCATCACCGCCGCGACCAGGATATCCAGCAGCCGCTGCACAGGGCGCGGCGCCGATGACGCCGGGGCGGGGGCGAGACGCGGGCTGGGCTCAGGCGGACCGTCGACCACCATGGGTCTCCCGATATCGGATCATGTCGTGAATGGGCAATCGGCGCATCGCGGCGTGCGGAAACGGCGTCTTCCGGGCCGAATGCCGACCAGGATGGTCGATCGATCAGTACCCGCTAAGGATAGCCGATCTGCGCTAGCCCGCGCAGGAGCGACCCACCGCGGGCGTGCCACCCTGATCGAAGGCAAGATGGCGAGCGCCGAAGAAGTTGAGCCACATCGCCAAGAACGAGCCGGCCGCCATCGCCATGAGCGGCGCCAGCTCCAGCGGCGGCAGCAGGCCGAGGACCAGCGAGTAGACGCCGAGGTTGATAGCGCCACCAGCGCTTTGGACCAACAGATAGCGCAGGTATTCGCGACGGCGGTTCGCACCGGCCCGACGAAAGAAGGTGAACAGCCGATTCAACAGCCAGGTCAGGGCCGTGCCGCAGAGAAAGGACAGCAATCGAGCCGCGTAGGGATTCCAGTCGAGCCCCTGAACCAGCAGCATCAACAGCACCGCATCGGTCGTGAAGCCGGCGCTGCCGACAACCCCGAAGCGCAGCACCTCGCCCGGCATACCCGCGAGCGGGCCCCGCTCCAGATGACCATGGGCTCGCTGCAGCCAGGCGGGACGCGTCTGCATGGCCACGGCTCTAATCAAGATTTCCCGTGTCGGCGCAGGGCATGCCGGCAACAGCGTCCTTCGGCGGCAACGCGGCACTCAGTAGATAGACCAGGCTCCGCCAGCCATCGCGCCAGGTATTCAGATGCGGGGGATGGGCGCGCGCCGAGCGGCTGAGCGTGGTCGGCACCTCGGCGATCGACAGGCCGGCGCGAGCGGTATTCACCACCATCTCGAGCGCGAAGGTCATGCCCGTGCTGCGCGGACCGATGGTCAACATCCGCTCACGATCGAATCCGCGCAGCCCGCAGTAGAGATCACGCACCCGCACCGGATGCAGCCGCCGGCCGATCCAGCTGATGACGGGATTGCCGAGATAGCGGTGGAGCAGCGGCATGGCGCCCGGCGCGATGCCCCCGGAGAACCGGTTCCCCATCACCAAAGGGTAGCCCTCACGGAGCTTCTCGAGGAAGGCATCTAAACGGTAGAAGTCGTAGGTATCGTCGCTATCGGCCATCACCACATAGCGGCCTCGGGCCGCGCAGATGCCGGCAATCAGTGCCGCACCATAGCCGCGCGTCGGCACATCGAGCAGGCGCGCGCCACGCGCACGAGCGATCTGTTGTGAGCCGTCGCTACTCCCGTTGTCAGCGACGATCACCTCTCCGGCGACCTGCTGCTCCGTCAGGAATCGTTGCGCCTTCTCCAAGCATGCGGGAAGGGTTGCTGCCTCATCCAGGCAGGGCATCACGATCGACAGCTCAAGCTCGCTCATGTCAGTCCTCTCAGCGCCGCACCCTGCGCCATCAATCGCCCAAGGCTTTTTTGACGATGGTCAACCTGGACGACCTGCCGCGTCAACCGGACAGGGATCATTCGCATCGACGGGGCGCCTCGACACCGAGACCTTCCAATAGGAGCCTGGCTCGACATAGACCTCCGCCTGGCAAAGGCGCTCGTAGTAATTGGCGCCTGTTCCGCGCCGAGATTCGGGATCGACAAACCGGTAGAAGAAGGTTCGCCACCAATCGGTCGCATTGCGCAGCTCGTAGTCATGACGGATCGGCGCCGGCATCTCTTGCGCGAGCCAGTCGGCGGTCTGCTCATCCAATAGCGCCCGATAGCGCTCGAGCAACGGCATGGCGTAAGCCGGCACTGGCTGCAATGGCGGCACCAGCCTGACGCCAGAGGCCGCGGCCAGCTCGCGCTCGGGCCGGCTCGCCAAGCGCAAAGACATCGCCTTGGCCTCGGTTGCCGACAACGAGTCCCCGGCGAGCGCCGCAGCGCTCATCAGCATCCTAGGGCTGATGATCTCCGCATAGGGTTTAGTCACTGCTCGTTCGACGAAGACGATCTCCCCGGGCCAGCTGTCAAGGAAGGTCTTGCGAATCGGCGCGATGCTCTGAAACGGGATATTCGAGTAATAGCTCAGCGGCAGCTGATCGTTCGGTGGCGCGAAGTAGCGGGCCGCCTCTGAGAGCCCGAGCCCCGCGAGCTGGTTCACCGGCGCATAGGTATCGGCGCTCTTGATGTCCGCGGGCGCCTGCCAACGCACCCGGTCAACCGCGACCAAGAACAGGAGGCAGAGCACCGGTGCGACGAACACCGCATACCGGCCCAGCAGGCGTTGGGCTGGATAGGCGAACACGGCGGCGGCCAGCACCGTGCCAGGGACCAAGAGCACCAACGAGACCCGGTTGAAGAAGAAGCTCGGCGCCGGGATCAAGAACAGGTAGGCGAAATAGGCGATCAGTGACCAGGCCACGAGCAGATAGACCGGCAAGATCCAGTTCAGGCGGTCACGCTGATGCCGGCCGTGCCCGAGCCACCAGACCGCGGCCAGGATCAGCACACCGATCAGGTAGAGTGCCATCAGGTCGGCCTTCAGCGCCGGGTAGACGAACAGGTCCTGGGGCAGCTGCAACAGCGACCAGGCGCGCGGGATCTCGCCGAGGTAGGAGAGATAGTCGGTCTCGATGAGCCAGGGCAAGGTCAGCATCAGGCCAGCGACCGCGAAGCCGATGAGATGCAGGAGCCAAAAGCGGTGTCGCATCAGCCAGGGCAACAGGGCGCCGAAGCTCAGGACGGCGACGAAGAAGCTCAGCAGATGGGTGTAGAACAGCAGCACATAGACCGGTAGCGCGAGCAGATAGTCACGCGTTCGGCCATGGCGCGCCAAGCGCATCAGCAGCCAGAGCACCGTCGCGGTCAACAGCAGCGTCAGCGAATAGTAGCGGGCTTGATGGCCAAGCCAGACCAACGAATGCGAGAAGGCCGCCGCAACCAGCGCCGTCCAGGCCGCTGGCTCACCGAAGGTGCTGCGCGCGAGCAAGAAGATCATCCAGAGGAAGGCCGCCGAGAACAGCACCGCCGGCAGCCGTGCCGCGGCCGTTCGCCAACGCATCTGCGCTAGGCTACGCGGCTCTTCAAGCGCCTCTTGACCGGGCTCGATCCCGAACAGCCATTGCGAGGCGGCGATCGCGTACAGGGGTAGCCAGCCATGGTAGATGGCGACCCCGTCACGGTTGTAGCTGGCGTCGTCGAAGGCGTACTCGGGGTCCGAGTCGTTGACCCGGATGAGGGTGTTCTCGAAGACCGGGAGACCCAGATACTCGCCGACCGGGACGCCGTAGTTGTGGATGGAGAGGCCGTTGATGGCCGATTCGGCCTCGTCGACCCAGAGCGCCGGCGTGGCCAGGTAGAGCGCGCGAAAGAGGGTCCCAACGACGATCAGGCCCGCCAGCAGGGTGATCTTGCTCCTCAGCATTGGGATGCCCTCGGCAAGCCGCCCTCTGGCTCTCGGTCTCGAAAACAAGGGGCCATGGACGGCGGTCGATCCGGGCCGGCCGCCGTCATCGGCCCCCTATTGCGGCCGATGCTTCAGCGCCGCCTGGGCAGCCGCCAGTCGCGCCACCGGGACCCGCGGACCCGAGCAGCTTACGTAGTCGAGCCCAGCCTCGTCACAGAACGCGATCGAGGCCGGGTGCCCCCCATGCTCGCCGCAGATGCCCACGTGCAGATCGGCGCGCGCGCCGCGGCCCCAGTCCACGGCCAGCTTCATCAGCTTACCGACACCCTTGACGTCGAGCACCTCGAACGGGTTGTCGTGCAGCACGTCGGACTGGTTGTAGAGCGGCAGGAACTTGTTCTCGGCATCCTCGCGCGAGAACGAGAACACGGCCTGGGTCAGGTCGTTGGTGCCGAACGAGAAGAACTCGGCCTCGGCAGCGAGCGACTCGGCGCGCATGCAGGCGCGCACCACCTCGATCATGGTGCCGAACTTGA
>CAZTYV010000130.1:0-5236 GCA_964617675.1 uncultured Halochromatium sp.
CCGATCGGGCAGACGTAGCGGCACCAGGCGCGGCGCGAGACGAACAGCTCGAACGCGAGCAGCGCCAAGACCCAGAGCAGGGCCAAGCCAGGCCCATAGATCAGCGCCCGGCTCAGGATGCCGGTCGGCGACAGGGTCTCGAAAACGGTGTAGCCGGTCAGCACGGCCAAGAGCGCGAAGACCAGATAAAACACCAGCCGCACGCCGCGATGGAAGGACAGATCAACCGCCCAACCGCGCGCGGCCAGCCGCAGATGCAGCGCCTCGGCCCATTCGGCGATCAGGTGATAAGGACAGACCCAAGAGCAGAAGGTGCGCCCGCCCAGCAGCCACCAGAGCACGAAGACCGTGACGGTGCCGATCAAGAGGTTCAGCACCACATGCTTGTAGGCGAGCATGACCTGCAGTGCGGAGTTGAGGTCGGCCAGGTGAAAACCGATCACCCGCGATGCCGTCAGCGCACCCTCGATCAACTGCACATCGAGACTGTACGAGACCACGAACAGGAGGTTGACGATGATCAGCGTGAGCCAGCGCCGATTGCGCCACTTGTTGCGGCCCGGCGACTGAGCGTGCTTGTGCTCGACCGCGTGCAGCGCATCGGCGGTGAGCCGCGTTTTACGCTTCTCGTCGTAGATCTCGCGCACCTCGACCGGGATCTCGTTGCGCAACGGTCGCCGTGGCTTGGCGCCGATCAACTGGCGCAGGGAGTCGATCAGATAACTCATGCGCTGACCTCCTGCGCGCGCGCAACGGAATCGGCGTCGCGGTCAAAGTCGATGACGATCGCCGCGGGCTCCACCGGGCAGATCATCTCGCAGACGCCGCAGCCGACACAGCCGTCCTCAATCACCGGCAGCGCCCGGCCGTTCTCGCCGGGCTGCAGCCGAATCGCTGGATGCGGTGGACATTGATTCGGATCGCCCGATGGCGGGGTGCCGGCCTCGCATTGGGCGATCCGGATCTCGATCGGGCACTGGCGCACGCAGAGGTCGCACAGCTCCAAGTCGTAGGGATGCTCGGCAACCGGGATGGGATTCCACCGATCAACCGACTCATAACGCAGCTTGCCCTGGAAATCCGCGCCCCGCGCCTGGCCGTGGAAGCCCTTGCCTTGGGCTGCCAGACAGGCCTCCGGGCGAGCCAGCCGCGCAAAGCCCATCCGCGCTTCGGCGGGATAGTTGATGCTGTGCGTTAGCGCGCCAGTCGGGCAGGCCAACACACATTGCAGCCCGTCGCAGGAGAAATCGCAGGCCTGCGCTCGGGCATCGATGTAGGGCACGCCGACGCCGACCCCATCCAGCAGGTCGGCGAGCTTGATCGCCTCGACCGGACAGACCTGAACGCATTGACCGCACTTGATGCAGGCCGCAAACAGCTCTGCCTCGTCCTCATCCTGTTTCAAGGCACCCGGCGGGCGCAGGCGCAGATTGGCCCCGCTGAGCGCCGGCAGCAGACCCAGCAGCGCCAGCCCAACGCCGCCGACCGCCAGGACCGTGCTGCGCAGGAACTCGCGCCGCGCCTGTTGTTTGCGCGGCGAGCGTTTGGTCGGCGATTGCGTGGTCGACAGGTGGCTCTCCGGCGCTGGCCTGCGGTGATCGTCAGACATGCATCGAGCTCCGAAGCAAAAGGCTCATTCGCCACGCTCGAGCGAAGAGCGCAACGCCTCGAGGGCGTTGAAGCCCGTCGTCTCACCCGACGGCGGACCCGCGTCATCGGCGACATCCGGCACACGATCGGGATCGTTCCCGCTGGAGGGGCTCGCGGGCGAAAGGGGCGAACTCGCCTCAGTGCTCACGGGCCCCGAGCCGTCGCGGTCGAGAGGCGCAAGGGTCACGACCCGCGGCCTTTCATCCCGCGCAAGGAGCTGTGGCGGACTGAAGGGGGCCAGCCGCTCCAAGAAATCGAGGACCTCGAGCATCGGCGAGCCCTTGAAGAACTGCGCCGGCGGCACGTCCATCCAAAGTCGATCGGCATAGGCGTAGAGCTCGTGAGGGGTGTCGCCAACCCCATCCCCATCCCGGTCGAAGCCCTCGTAATCATCCCAGCTGTTGCCGCGCCAATCGTTGCGATTGGCGGTATCGCCTCCCTCGACCACCATCTGGGTGATGTTGCCTTTTAGCCGGTTGCCGCTGAAGCGATTGCCCTGCCAGTCATTCAGCCAGCGAATGCCAACCCCGTTGTAGGCAATGAGATTGTTTCGAATCAGGTTCTCGGTATCGGGTTGATAGGGTGAGACATCCAGATAGAGACCAGTGGCACAATAGAGGATCTGATTATCCTCGACGACGACCTCAGATGTTTCCTTGAAGCCGATCCCGATCCCGGTTGGGCCAATCGCGTTGGCGATATAATTACGGCGTAGCTCAACTCCGTCGCTATACATCAGAAAGACCCCTACCGAGTTGTCCTCATAATGGTTGTCCTCAACGCGATTCGCCTGTGAATACATGAAGTGCAACGAGTAGCGACCGCCGCGGGCATCATTGCGAGCAATCAGATTGCCACCCGAATACCAGACCACGGTATCGCGCGCGTTACGAATCCAATTGTCGGTGATCTGATTGTCGAAGCTGTACCAAAGCCGAATGGCATCACCGCGCACGCCGAGGTCAACGGCCTTCGAGGAGATACGGTTGCCGCGGACGATGTTGTTGTTGGACTGCTGTATGTCGACGCCAAAGAGACAGTCCTCAATGAGGTTGTCTTTGATCACGTTGAAGTTGCCGCGCACCTGCACACCGGCATCAATGTCATTGTGGGAGCTGCCAGACCCGCGCAGCGTGAGCCCTTTCAAGGTTGCCCCATCGGTCTCGAGCAGCACCACGGTCCCCTGTCCGAGACCGTCGATCACCACCTCGCCGCCGCCATCGATCCGGAGCGGCTTGTTGACCACCACCGGGCCGGCATAAGTGCCCGCCTCCAGACGCAGCGTCGAATCGGGCTCCGCGGCATCGATCAAGGGCTGCAGTGGCGGATAAGGTTGCGCGCTTGCAAGACCGACGTAATGCAGTGCGAACAGCAGGAGCGCCACCCGCCCAGCGCGCAACGCCCCTCGCTGATCGCCAGCAGCACCAGCCACAGGTGACTTGCACACTGACATCGCGGGCCCTACTGAGCGTCTTCCTCGCGGCACTCTTTGCGGCGCATCAGCGCCGCCAGTGCGAGGGCGACCGAGGCCAGAAGCATCAGCCCGAAGCCCCAAGATGGATAGGAATGGGTCGCGAATTGTGCCACCTTGCCATCACCAAAGACCGTCGGCATAAATGGCTTCACGGTGAAGGCACCCATGTCATTCAGGTTGTGTCCGTACCACCAGAGCCAGCCCGAGTAATCGATGAGAAAGAACAACGGCAGCGCCATCGGCACCAAGATCAACAGCCAATACAGCGGACCAATGCCGCGATAGGCCCCCCAGAGCAGGAGCCCCATCGCACCGACCAAGACCAGCACCGCCCCATGACCAGCAAGGCTCATGACCGACACCAGGGGCCGGATCTCGGCCGGATTATTGAAGTAGCGCCCGAGACTCTTCTCATAATGCCAACTGAGCATTTGCGCACCGCTGCCCGTCCAGCGCACGCGCTCAGCCGCCGGTAGGCGTTCCTGATCCCGCTCATAGGTCTCCCGCAGGTCGTCGATAAACCGCTGCTTACGCGAGACCTCGTCGGATGCCTCGGGCGCGTTCGCCTCATCGCCCATCTCGGCCTTGAGCTGCGCAATCAGTGCTTGAGCCGGCGACAGACTTGAACCGCTGCCAGCCTCGACATGGCTCGCTGCATCCTGATCCAGCGAGGTCACCAAGGCCTCCACATAGCCGCCACTTTGTAGTCGCAGCCCATCGGGCGCGTAGTAGGTCCAGACCATCCAGGCCGTAATCGCGCCGAAGCCGACCCCCAGCACCAACAGCCGACTCCGATCGTGCTTGATCAAAAAACCGGTCAGCATCACCACGAACAGGGCGATGATGAACGGCGAGAAGGCCCGCTCGACCACCCCACCAGCCGCGATCGGGTACATGCCGACGTAGTGGTTGATGGTATCCATCTCGTGTACGCAATCGAGTGCCTCATCCTCCTGGATCTCGGCCTTCTCCACCTTCTCGCAGCCGTTGAATACCCCATTCATGTGGAAGTGGATGCGCACACCGTCCGGGAAGGACTCCGGCGGATAGTTCGGCGCGGTCAACGACACCCACCAGATCGGTGCGAAGTAGACCGCGATGAGCAAGCCGATCGCGACAGCGACCAAGGCGGGGATCACGAAGGGTCGGGGCAACTGCGACCCCGGTTTGGCTGCGGCGTTAAGACTCATACTCGCTGACTCAGGATCGGCATTGACGGCGCCTATGCTATTGGTCGACTGTCGCGCTCTCGGCTACTCAAAGTCTGGATTCACCCAATCCGCCGAGTCGGCCAAGTCCTCTTGTGGAACCGGCTGCCAGGAGACCCAATTGATGACCATCTGCATGTCCTTGTCCGTGAAATTCTTGATCTGCTCGACCATCTCCGGATTGGAGTTCCGGCGTTTACCATCCCGAATCCACTCGAACTGGCGGACCATGTAGTTGTAATGCTGGCCGTTGATCCGGGGGTAGAATTCCTCCGGCATCCCCAGACCTGTCTCCCCGTGGCAGCGGGTGCAGTTCTCGGCGTAAAGCTGCGCTCCTTGATCGTATTCTGCCGTTCCCGGGCCCCAAGGCCCTTTGCCCCACTCCGGGTTCATGGGAAGCTGCTCGATGTAGGCGACCACGTCGGCGAGCGCCTGTGCATCGCCGATCGACTCAGGTAATGCAAAGGGGTACATCGTTGGGTTATCGCGATTACCGGCTCGGATATCCGCGAGCTGCTTGATCATCACCCCCCGATGCTGACCGGCCAGTTGCGGGAAGGTCCCATCGGGAAGCCCCCATCCCTCGGGGAGATGGCAGGCCGAACAGACCTCATAGACGTCGACCCCGTTCTCAGGATCTGGCTCGAGTGTCATGGCATCGTCCTGCTCACCGCCGCCCTCGTTCCAGGCAAAGGCCGAGCCATTGACGAGAAGACCGGCCAGCGCCGCGACGGACTTGCCGCTGAGGTTCATAAAGGTCATCGGTTTGAGAAGAATGACTTTTTCAGACCCCAACCGGCCTTCGCACAGTTCGGATTGAAACTTTTGTTTCCACGGGCCGAATCCATGATCTTCGGCGATCCGGTCTAGCGCCATAAAACCGATATTATGCCGGTTTTTCGCG
>CAZTYV010000130.1:5246-10654 GCA_964617675.1 uncultured Halochromatium sp.
CCGAGCCATTGACGAGAAGACCGGCTAGAGCCGCCACACGCAAGGTCTCAAGATGGGGATTCTGCTGTTTCTTCATTGTCATCTCCGTCATTGCTGGAGAGGGATACAAAAACCGAACGGACACAACGAGACAGGGCTTGAAGACTCACTGAAGGCCTGACAACCAATTGGCGATCGCACGCATCTCATCATCGTTCACCAGGTGCATGACCCCTTGCATCGCAGCCGACTGACCATTGGCGCGCGCGCCGCTCTTGATATCTTGCATTTGGTTGTAGGCGTACTCTGGGCTCTGACCTGCGAGCTTTGGGTAGATCGGCAGCAGTGGCGTCTTTGCATCCTTGCCATGACATGAGAAACAGGTCTTCTTCATGTAAAGATCGGCGCCGTCTAGCTCCTGGGCGATCGAAACGAATGACAGGCTGAATAGCATCAGCACGGAACAGATCATGGCAAAAGCACGCATTTTGGCTCCTCTTTAAAGCGCTAACCGAACCGGCGCTACCGAGTCTGGACGTGGAGGACGGCAACGACTCTTGAGTACCGATCAGGATCAGACTACCGTCCGTTCATTGAGCCTCTGTTGCCAGCGACCGCTCGCGGCGCGGTGAGTCAGTCGCGCCACGATCGATCGCTGCAGGCGGACCTAAGGTGTCGCTGCCGCCTCGTCGAGCAGGTTCTTCGCACGCAGTCCGAGGTCGGCCGCCTTGACCTGGTACTGCCACCATTGATTGGCCCAGAGCATCGCGTTCTGCCAATCTTGATTGGCTGCTGCAGCCTCTGACTTGGCCTTCGCCTCTTCCGCAAAGCCGAGTTGGTCGGTGGCGTCCTCGACCAAGGCGAGCACGGTGGGGTTGGACTTGAAGTCCTTGCTGGTGATGAAGGCGACGACCTGATCGATGACCCCCTGGGTCTCGATATTGGTCTGCACCTGCTGCTGGTAATCCGCCTGGCTGTAGACGGTGCCCTCTTCCATCTTCACCTGGGTGGCTTGATAACCCACCGGCTGAACAAGCAGATAGCCCTGCATCTCTAGATGCAGCGCCGAGCAGAACTCGGTGCAGTAGTAGGGGAAGACACCCTCCTGATCGGCGACGAAGCTAACGCTTGCGGTCTTACCAGGCTCGATCGAGAGTTGCGCGTTCTGACCGTACATGGCAAAGCCGTGCGTCTGGTCTTGGGCGCGCTCGAGGTTGGTGAGATGGATCTCCACCGCGTCACCGACCTGGGCTTCAATGATCTCCGGGGTGATGTGCGAGCGGATCACGGTGCCATTGACAACCACCGTGCAGTTGCCATCGGCGTCGCAGGAGCGCTCGGTGCTCTCGCGTCCGGCCCGGGTCTTGTAGGGTGATACCTGATCGGTACGGCTGTCCCAGCCCGACTTGTAGCGCACGACCGGCTGCAATTTGTCGGCACGGATCGCGGCCACATAATGCGGCTCACCCAGCGGCAGAGGCATGTCGTAGAGCAGCTGCATCTTGTCGCCGCTGATATCGATCAACTGATGATTCTGCGGATGCAGCGGGCCAACGGGGTTGAAGCGATCGATCGCCAGCTTGTTCAGCGCAACCAGATACTTACCGTCGGGCTCAACGGTATCACCTTCCATCGTCATGAGATGGCCGATGTTGTAATGGATCGCGAGCTTATCGAGCACCTTGCCATCGCAATAGTCGTACTTGGCGACCATCGAATCCACATAAAGCGAGGTGTAAGCAATGCAGGGCTTGGAATCGAACTGCGTATGCAGCGGCCCCAGTCCGAGCTGGACCTGGGTGTGCAGAACGGCCTGCATCGGAATGATGGGAATGCCGTAGGGGTCGGTGCCCTCGAAATTGCCCTCTGCAATCGCCTGTTGAATCTTCTCGAAGCTGTACACCGAGACGTGACTGTCGAGCTTGCCGGAGACGATGATGTACTGGCCATCAGGTGTCACGTCGACCCCATGTGGGCTCTTCGGCTCAGGGATCAGATAGAGCAGCCCCTCGGCGATCGCCTGTTCCATGGGGATGAAGTAGGTATCACGCTCCTTCTTGACCTTGCCGGCCTGGACCAGCTCCTCGGCCTTCTTCCAGTTAGTCACATGGAGGAAGTCGGTATCCTTCGATGAACAGCCCGCCTCAAACGGGGGCCGTCCGCGCTCGATGCCGCCAACATAGCGCTCGGTGCAGAAGGAGTTGGTGAAACCATAGCCATAGCTCGGCCCCTTGCCCGCGTCGGAAAGGTCCTGGCTATAGGGTGGGAGCTCGAGCACGAACGACTTCGTTGGGTCGATCCGCCCCTTCTCCTTATCGAAGCTCCAGTAGGTGATGCCACCGCGGTACTTCTCGTTGAACTCCTCAAGTGGCACGAAGCCGTCGTCGAGCAGGGGTGCGGCGTATTGGGTCGCCTCCATCACATATTCGGTGTTCGGCGTGACGAAGGCGCCACCGTGCTCGGACTTGAAGAATGGGTTGACGACGATCTGCTTGGTCTCGAAGTCATGCAGATCGATCACCGCGAGGCGAGGATTGGCCTTGTCATTGATGAAAAGCCAGCGGCCGTCGTAATCGCCATTCGTCTCCGAGAGCGCCGGATGGTGGGTATCGCCATAGGTGATGTCCTTACCGCGAATGCGGCCTTGCGCCAACACGGCCTTAGACTCGTCATCGAAGCCGTAGCCCTGCCAGGGCTCTGGCGTGAAGACGCCGATGTACTTCAACAGCCGCATCGACGGGACACCGTACACGATCACCTGTCCGGACTGGCCGCCGGAGGCGAAGGCAAGATACTCGTCTCGACCGCCGCTTGGCGTATAGGTCTTGGCTGCCGCCAAGAGGTCTTTTTCGGTCAAGCCGCGTTGCTCCATCACGGTCTTCAGGTCATCCGCGGCAGTGGCGGTACCGGAGATCGTGCCGAGGCTTACGAGTAGAAAAGCGGAGGCAGTGATTCGTCTGACCCCTGTAGGCTTGGACATCGCGGCCAACTCCTCTCGGTCGGTTAGGTGGTAACCTGGGTTTGTACTTCTGTGCGCTTGCAGCTTGTACCTGACCGCCACGGTCAACCTTGAGGCAAGTCAAGCTCGACTCCGCACCAGGTCCTGCTTTGACAAACATCAAGTGCCGGCCCTCGTGCGCAACTTAACGTCTGCAGCCTGCCAGGAACGGTCTTCCCTCTGTCGACGTCACGCCCCATGCCAAACAACCTCAAACTGCTCTCCCTAGGGTTTCGCCCGTTCTTCCTGGCGGCTGGTGCGATCGGCTGCCTATCGATGCTCACCTGGATCGCGATGCTGCATGGCTTGGTGCCGATCAATCTGCGCTTCGCCGGCAGTGCCTGGCACGCCCATGAGATGCTCTACGGCTACACCCTGGCGGTGGTCGCTGGCTTTCTGCTGACCGCCGTGCGCAACTGGACCGGACAGCCAACCGCGGCTGGCGCCGAGCTCGCCGGTCTGCTCTTGTTGTGGTTGATTGCGCGCGCCTTGCCGTGGATGGCACTGCCGGTCTGGGGCGATGCCCTGTTGGCAGCCGCCTTTCCCGTCGGGCTGGCCTGGTCGATGCGCAAGCCGCTTTGGAGCGGGCCGAATCCGGTCAATCGGGTCTTCCTGCTGTTGCTGGGCGGGATGGCCGTCGCGGCGGCCTGGAGCCATCTGAGCGCGGCCGGCGCGGTGCCGGTGGGGCTGTTAGATGCCGACGGCCTGATGCTCGGCTTGGTGCTGATCACGCTGCTGATCGTCTCTGGGCGCGTGCTGCCCTTCTTTACCAAAGCGGCGATCAACGACGCCGAGCCCAAGTCCTATCAGTGGCTCGAGGTGATGACCTTCGTCGCTGCTGGTGCCTGGTTGGCCGCCGATCTGATCAGCCCCTGGCCAATGCTGAAGGCCATCACCGCCCTCGCCTTCGCGCTGAGTCTGATCGCCCGCCTCGCCGGCTGGCATGATCGGCGCGCCTGGCGGATTCCGATCCTCGCCGTGCTCTACGCGGGTGCGCTCTGGCTGGTCGGCGGGTTGATCCTGGATGCCGGCGCCGAGCTGGGTCTGCTGGCGCCCAATGTCGCGCTGCACGCGCTGACTGCGGGTGCGATCGGCGTCTTCACCCTCGGCATGATGGTGCGTGTGACCCTGGGCCATACCGGCCGGGCGATGGTCTCACCGCCGTCGATGACGGCCGCCTTCGTCGCGGTCAACCTTGCCGCGTTGGTCCGGGTCGCGTTTCCGCTGCTCTGGCCGGCGCAGTACAACCACTGGATGCTGCTCTCAGGCCTACTCTGGAGCGGTGCCTTCGCTGCCTTCCTGGTCGTTATCGGCCCGATGCTGCTGGCACCGCGCGTTGATGGTCGGCCGATCTGACGCGACCGACTCCGTCGGCGCGATGCCTTAACAGGGTGGCCGCCCTGCTTCCAGGTACCCGCCGGAATCATCGATCAGTCACTGTTGGCCTGGCTCGCGCTGCCGCAAGAGACCGCTGCCGATCAACGGTTTCTCGCAAGCCGATCGATCTCAGCGTTGTCGCGCTTACCGACTGCCACGACAAGGACGAGCAGCTCAGTCTCCCGAACCTCGTAGACCAGCCGGTAGCCAACCGCCCGCAGCTTGATCTTGTAGCGGTTCGAGCGCCCCGAGAGCTGGGCCGCAGGCACCTGTGGATTTTCCAGTCGCTCGGCGAGCTTCTTCTTGAACTGACTGCGGACGGTTGCATCCAGTCGGCGCCATTCCTTCAACGCCAGCGGATGAAAGGCCAGCTCATAGCTCATCCAGCGCAACCTTGACCGCGGCCTGCCCATCGGCCAGGCGGGCATCGGCAAGCGCGTTCAGCTCCAAGTCCTCGAGGCGATGCATCAAGGCTTCGTAGGCTTGCGCTGGAACACAGTAGAACGCGGGTTCGTTGCGATTGAGGATGGCGACCGGAAAGCCTTCGCCAGCGGCCACGGTGCCCATTGGATTTCGCTTAAGCTCGGTGACACTCGCGGTCATCTCGGCCAGGATTGGATGTGCCATTATGCGCTCCAAGTGTCTAAAAAGGACTCGGAAAAGGGCTTAGGATAGCACCGCGAAGCGGTTCGATACTGCCCGATGCGACTTGCCCCGCCATCAATGACCGGCCGCACGACCGGCGCTGCGGCGTGACGCCGCTTGACTCCGGTCAAGGATCGGACAGGCTGCCGCAGGCTCAATGGTGGCTTTGGGGGACACGACCAACCATGAAGCCCATCCTGACCCCCCTCGGCCGCGGGTTGGTGATCCTGCTTGGACTGGGCGGCGGCATCGCCCTGGCCGCGTTCTTGATCAGCCATGCCCGAGCGCCGCAACACAGCGACAGCGCGGCACCGGCGCCGACGCTGAGCGTCATCGAACTGCAACCCGTCGCCCTGCAGATCGAGGCCCGTGGCCTTGGCACCGCGCGCTCGGCCGAGCGCTGGCAAGC
>CAZTYV010000131.1:0-10633 GCA_964617675.1 uncultured Halochromatium sp.
GCCCGCTCATCGGTTAACCTTCATCTTATCCTCGGCGATGCTCATTGCTTTATCGGGGTGACGCTAGGGACTCGCCGTCGGCTTCGGGCGCTGCTGAGTCGCTGACGGAACGCGCCGCCGACATCTACACGCGCTGATGGTCGAGCCGTGCCGCCGTCGGCGCTCAATGTCAAGAGCTTAGCAGGCGGATCGCCCATCGCCCAAGCGACCGCGGCGATCGTTGCAGTGGCCAACGACCGGAGCGCGCGTTCGCGATCGTCGACCGACTCGATTCTCAGCAGACGGATTCATCCGTGGCATCAATCGCCATCGGCATTTGCTGCGATGACTCGAAGCCTGCTATGGTACGCGGTTTTCGCGGCCCGAGTAGTGGGGGCTTCGCTGCCCGGAGTCTCCCCGGAAGCTGCCTAGAACAGGCGCCCTCAGCCGCGATCCACGATCTGGAGTGACCATCGTGAACGGGTCCGAAGAGGCTGGCACTGCGCCAGCTCATCAGCCGCGACGCGGCGGCACGAGCGCGCGGCTCATGGCAACCTACAACCGTCTTCCGGTCGCCTTCGAGCGCGGCGAAGGGGCGTGGCTGTGGGACCGGGAAGGTCGCCGCTATCTCGATGCACTCGCCGGGATTGCCGTCTGTGGGCTTGGTCATGCCCATCCGGCGGTGCGCGAGGCCGTCTGCGCGCAGGCCGGGTCCCTGATCCATACCTCGAATCTTTATGAGGTCCCCTATCAAGAGGAGCTCGGCCGACGGCTCTGCGGGGCCGCGGGCATGGATAGCGTCTTCTTCGGCAACTCGGGTGCCGAGGCCAACGAGGCGGCAATCAAGCTCGCGCGGCTCCGGGCGCACCAGCGCGGCATCCCCAATCCGGCCATCCTGGTCATGGAGAGCGCCTTTCATGGTCGCACGCTCGCGACGCTGACCGCGACCGGAAACCGCAAGGCACAGGCCGGGTTCGAGCCACTGGTCCAAGGATTCGTTCGCGTCCCCTACAATGACATTGACGCGGTCGAGACCGCCGCCGAGAACCGCCCGAACATCGTCGCCGTGCTGGTCGAGCCCATCCAGGGTGAAGGCGGCATCAGCGTTCCCGACCAAGACTATCTGCAGCGGCTGCGCGCGCTCTGTGACCATCACGATTGGCTGCTGATGGTCGACGAGATCCAAACCGGCATGGGCCGCACCGGCCGCCTCTTCGCCCACCAATGGAGCGGCGTCAAGCCGGACGTGATGACCCTGGCCAAAGGGCTCGCGAACGGGGTCCCGATCGGCGCGTGCCTGGCGAGCGGCCCCGCGGCTGCGGTGCTTGGCCCCGGCAGCCATGGCTCAACCTTCGGCGGCAACCCGCTGGCCTGTCGCGCGGCCCTGGCCGTGCTCGAGGTGCTTGAGCACGATGACCTGCCCACACGGGCGGCGGTGCTCGGCGACTGGATGATCGATGGCTTTCGCACCCGCCTCAACGGCATCGCCGGCGTCCAGGATATCCGCGGTCGCGGGCTGATGATCGGAATCGAGCTCGACCGTCCCTGCGCGGAGCTGGTGCCCGCGGCGCTGGCGCGTGGCCTCCTGATCAACGTGACGGCCGGCAGCGTGGTTCGCCTGCTACCGCCGTTGATCATCGACGACGACCAGGCGCGGCAGATCGTCGAAGGCGTCGCCGAGCTGATCCTGCACTTTCTCAGCGCCGGCACTGACATCGGCGATGGAACCCCCTCGTGACCACTGACATCAAGGCGCGTCCACCCAGGCACTTCCTGACCTTGCTCGATCTCGATGACGGCGAGGCGAGGCACCTGCTTAATCGGGCGATTGAGCTCAAGCGGATGCGCCAGCGCGGGGAAGACTATCGGCCACTGGTCGGCTCCACGCTCGCAATGGTGTTCGAGAAATCCTCGACCCGCACCCGAGTCTCGTTCGAGGCCGGTATGGCCCAGCTCGGTGGCACGGCGCTGTTCTTGTCGCCGCGCGATACGCAGCTCGGTCGCGGCGAGCCGATCGAGGACAGCGCCCGGGTGTTATCGCGGATGGTGGATGTGGTGATGATCCGGACCTTTCACCACGAGACCCTGATGCGGTTCGCAGCCCACTCTCGAGTCCCCGTCATCAATGGCCTGACCGATCGCTTCCACCCCTGTCAGCTGCTCGCCGATATGCAGACCTACCAGGAGCACCGGGGGCCGATTCGTGGCCGGCGTGTCGCCTTCATCGGCGACGGCAACAACATGTGCCACTCCTATATTAACGCCGCGAGGCTCTTCGGCTTCGAGCTGAACATCGCCTGCCCCGAAGGCTTCGAGCCCGAGCCGGAGGTCCTGGCCTCGGCCCCTGAGCACTGCACCCTGATGCACGATCCGGCTGAGGCCGCCGAGCATGCCGATCTGGTCGTCACCGATGTCTGGGCCAGCATGGGGCAAGAGGCCGAGGAGGCTGAGCGCAAGGCCCGCTTTGCCGGTTTCAGCGTCGATGCGGCCGTCATGACGCGGGCGCGACCCGGGGCGCTCTTCATGCACTGCTTACCCGCCCATCGCGGTGAAGAGGTCAGCGCCGAGGTCATCGATGGACCGCAGTCAGTGGTCTGGGACGAGGCCGAGAACCGTTTGCACGCGCAAAAGGCGCTGCTCGAGCTGATCCTGCTCGGGCCGCCTCGACTCGTCGGCGCCTCCTAGCATCAGGGCTCGACGACCATGGCGAGCGCACGTTATCCGCTGTACGGCCTCTGCCTGGCAACCCTGATCGCGGTGACGGCGGCGGCTGCCGAGACGCGTTACGTCACCGACCAATACGACTTCAATCTGCGCGCCGGCGAGAGCACCCGCTACAAGATCCTGCGACAGCTGCCGAGCGGCGCCCCGCTGGATATTCTGAGCATCAACGAAGAGAGCGGCTATGCGAGGGTCCGCACCGAGGACGGCCTCACAGGCTATATGCTGCTGACCTATCTGCAAGACGAGCCGGCCGCGCGCAGCGAGCTCAAGGAGATGCAGGCACGGCTGGCCGAGCTACAGCAGGAACCGGACAAACTGGCGGCCAGGCTCAGTGCGTTACAATCCGAGCACGGTGCGTTGCAAGAAGACCATGCCATCCTCGAGCGCGACAAGCAGGATCTCGAAACCGAGCTCGCCGAGATCCGCAACGCCTCGGCCAACGCCATTCAGATCGACAACGAGCGGCGCCAGCTCCAAGAACAGGTCGCGAATCTGATGCTCCAGGTGGATCAGCTCGAGCATCGCAACCTCGAGCTCAGCAATCAGACCAAGCAGCAATGGTTCCTGATCGGTGCTGCCGTGCTCGGGCTAGGGGTCTTGCTCGGACTGCTCTTGCCGAGCCTGCGGCTGCGCCGTCGACGCAGCCCCTGGGGCAGCTCGACGCTCTCCTGATCGGCTCGGACCCGACCTCGATGCTGGCCCGCATGCCGGCTCGCATGCTGGCTCGCATGATGGCCGCGGGCGCACCTGCTCCAACTCAAACAGGCCTCAGACCGGCGCGCGTGCTGGATCAGACCCCGTCGAGATCACCTTGGGTCCAGCGGCAGGCCGCATTGCCCATGCCTTCTTCGCAGCGATTGATGCAGAGCGTATAGCGAGCCGTGGCCCCGGCGTCGGCAAGGGCGCTCGCAAGGAACGGCCGAATGATATAGGTGGTATCGGATTGCGCCCGGATACGCGCCCCGCGACAAGCCGCCTCGGTACTGAAGATCTTCTTGCTGCCACCCCCGAGACCCGTCTCGAGCACATCGAAGTAGACGTTGGGGCTCTCGCTGTCGAGCTGTACGGTAAGGGTCTGACCCTTGACGGCACCGATGACGTAGACGGCGGTCTTGTAGCCATCGATGCTGGTCTCGACCAAGGTGCCCCCGTTGGCTGGAAAGCTCGGGGTCTCGATCGTCTGATTTAGGGAGAGCATCCGCTGTGCCGCGGCGATATTCGGATCGGGGCGTTGGACACCACCGGCACAAGCGACAAGCGCGGTGGAGACGACGATGGCGGAGGCAAGCAGCGGTCGCATAGCGAACTCCTGGAAAACACTGAGCAGGGACCCGGCGGGGCACCGCGTTAGGGGATGACGAGTGACATGCCCGGCGACAAGGCATCGGGGGCAACCAGCAGATCGCGATTGGCTTCGTAGATCCGCTCCCAGGCGCCCGCGTCACCATAGACACGCGCGCTGATCCGCGAGAGGGTATCGTCCGCACGCACCTCATAGAGCACCGGGGCGCGGGTGGCCGAGCCGCCAAGATCGCCAGGGCCGAGGCTTGCGCTCGCGCTTGCGCTCAGGGCTTCGGTCGAGACCCGCGTTTCGGCGCTCAGGCCATGATCACCGACACGAGCCAGGCGCGCCTCGGCCGTCGCCAGCCGCCGCTCGAGCTCGACGGCGTGCTGCAGCGATTCGGCCTGGCGCGCATTGGCCATCTCCAGCTCGGCCGAAAGCCGTTCGATCTCGGTGCTGGCCTTGGCTTGGGCCTGATCCATGGCTGCCGCAAGCTTTTCCGCCTTCTCGGCGCGGCGCTGGGCCTCGGTCAAGCTCAGCTGCTGTTGTTGAAGGCGCGCGCTCAGCTCATTGATTTGGCGCCGGCAGGTCGCACCGGCGCCCAAGCCCGCGCCCGCATCGACCGAGGCATCGGATATCAGATCGCTCGGCAGCAGCTGTTGAAGATCAGCGAGCAGCTGCTGAAGCAGTGCGGACTGAGCCGCCACCTCGGCACTCAAGCGGCAAGCCTCATCAGCCCAGAGACCGCTGCCCTGCTGCGGAGTCGACTGGAGTCCCTGCCCCAAACCCGACCCCGCAATTGGCCCCGAACCCGTCTTTGAAACCGGCTCCGAAACCGGCTCCAGCACCGGCACTGAACCTATAGCCGACTCCGCCACTGGTGTTTGGGACGCGGGTCGCTGGGCGTGCGACACGCCGGCCGGCGGCTCAGCCCTGGCCTGACCCAGGCCGCCCAGGGCGATCAGGAGCAGCGCCAGGCCGAGCGTCCATCGGGAGTGACAGCGGTCTCGAGCATCGCCACCATCGCGGTCAAGCTGTTGCCTCCCCAACCCGGTTCTCATCACCTGCTGCCCCTCGCTCCCCTCTCGCCATCGACCACGGCGGCTCGCCGTCGCAGCGCCGCATGCATCGCCCCAGATTATAGGCCCCGCGAGGACCGCCGTAGCAGGCGCTCACCCAAGGCCGTGAGCGGGCGCAGGTTGCTGAGACCATCCAACCGCCCCAACGAGCCGAGCAAGCGCTGCAAAGGCCGTTTCCGTGCCCGATAGCGAACCTTGAACAGGTCGGCCTCGTCGCGCACCGCCAGCAGATAGTCGTCGCTGGTCTGCACCGCGTCAATCAGGCCGAGGTCAAGCGCCTGCTCGCCGTGCCAATACTCGCCGGTCGCGACCCGGGTGAGATCCAAGCCCGGCCGGTTGGCAGCGATGAAGTCCTTGAACTGAGCATGCGTCTCCTCGAGCTGCTGGCGCAGCTTGGCCCGACCCTCCTCGGTGTTCTCACCGAACAGGGTCAGCGTCCGCTTGTGCTCACCGGCGGTGTGCAGCTCGAAATCCACGCCCTTCTCTTGCAAGAGCCGGTGGAAGTTCGGCAGCTCCGCGAGCACGCCGATCGAGCCGATGACCGCAAAGGGCGCAGCAAGAACCCGATTGCCGACACAGGCCATCAGGTAACCGCCGCTCGCCGCGACCTTGTCGACGGCGATGGTCAGCGGGATGCCCGCGGCGCGTAAGCGCAACAGCTGAGAGGCGGCAAGGCCGTGCTCATGCACCGCACCACCGGTATTTTCGAGCCGAATCAGCACCTCGTCCTCCGGCGTTGCGGTCATCAACAAGGCCGAGATCACCTCACGCAACGCGGCGACCTCGGTCGCCATCAGATCGCCGTGAAAATCGATCACGAACAATCGACGCTTGTCGGACTGCTCGGCTTTGGCTCTCGCCTTCTGCGCCTTGCGCTCGGCCTTAAACGCCTTCTTGACCAGCTTCGGCGGCAGGGTCGCGGCCTTGATGTTGTCGGCCATGCGGGCGTAGCGCTCGCTGAGGTCGACAACCTCGAGACGGCTGCCATCGTCATCATCATCGGTCGAGCCCTGATGGCGGGCGCGCAGCACGACGACCAGCAGCAGGCCGATGGCCAGCACCAGGGTCAGGGCCTTGGCCGTGAACAGGCCGTATTGGAGCAATGCATCAAACAAGGTCATGGGGTTCAGACAGCAATCGGTGCACGAATCGGTGGGTACGGATCGTAGCCCTCAAAGCAGAAGTCATCGGGCCGATAGTCGAACAGACTCGGCGGCCGGCGCCGGATGCGCAACCGAGGCAGCGGGCGCGGTTCGCGCCTGAGCTGCTCAAAAACGATCGCCTCCGTCAAATGGTTCTGGTAGAGGTGCAGGTCGCCAAAGGTATGCACCAGCTCCCCCACACCCAGATCGGCCTGTTGCGCCAGCATGTGGGTCAACAGGGCATAGCTGGCGATGTTGAAGGGGACGCCAAGGAAGAGGTCTGCACTGCGCTGATAGAGCTGGCAAGAGAGCGCCCCCCCCTGGACATAGAACTGGAACAGACAATGGCAGGGCGCGAGCGCCATTCGGCCAGCCGCCGCGTTCTGCTGCGGCGACCGCCCCGGCTCGGGCAGATCACACGGGTTCCAGGCGGTCACGATCAGGCGGCGCGAATCCGGATCGCGCTTGATCATCTCCAAGACCTGGCTGATCTGATCGATCGCTGCGCCATTCGGCGCAGGCCAGCGCCGCCACTGGGCGCCGTAGATCGGCCCGAGCTCGCCGTCGGGGGTCGCCCACTCGTCCCAGATGCGCACGCCCTGGGCATTGAGCACGCGATTGTCGGTGGAGCCGGAGAGGAACCAGAGCAGCTCGGCGACGACGCTCTTGCTGTGGATACGCTTGGTGGTCAGCAGCGGAAAGCCGGCCTGAAGGTCGAAACGGACCTGACGTCCAAAGACGGAGCGCGTCCCGACGCCGGTCCGATCGGCCTTGTCGTGGCCATTCTCGACCACGTCGCGAAGCAATGTGAGGTACGGGTGCATGGGGAACGCCTGCCGAAGCCGGGTTGATCAGACCCGCCGGCACCGGTTGCTGCTGGGTCCTAGAGACGCGATCACTTCTGTGCCGGCTTGAGCAGGATCGATTTTCCCTGCATGGCCTCGGGCTGCGGCAGCCCCATCAACTGCAGCACGGTCGGCGCAACGTCCTCGATACCAGCGCCGATGCGCAGCTTCCAAGCAACCTCATCGACGATCAGGCAGGGCACCGGATAGACCGTATGGCGGGTGTGTGGCTCGCCGGTCAGCGGGTCGATCATCTCATCGCAGTTGCCATGATCCGCCGTCAAGAGGACCGAGTAGCCGTGCGCGGTCGCACTCTCGATCACGCGACCCACCTCGGTGTCCAGGGTCTCAACCGCCTTGATCACCGCCTCCCTGACGGCGGTGTGACCGACCATATCACCGTTGGCGAAGTTGACGACGATGAAGGCATAGGCCCGGCTCTCGAGCGCGCCGATGACCGCATCCGCGACCGCCGGCGCCGACATCTCCGGCTGCAGGTCGTAGGTCGCGACCTTCGGCGACGGGATCAGGCAGCGCTCCTCACCCGGGAAGGGATCGCTGCGCCCACCATTGAAGAAGAAGGTGACATGGGCGTACTTCTCGGTCTCCGCGCAGTGGAATTGCGGCAGTTCGGCATCGCTGAGGACCTCGCCGAGCACCACCGGCGGCATCTCATGACTGAATGCCGTCGGCAATCCGTACCAAGGATCGTACTCCATCATGCAGGTGAGCTCGGCGGCCTTGAAATCACCGCGATCGAAGTCGTCGAAATCGCGATTGTAGAGCGCTGAGACCATCTGCCGCGGCCGATCCTTGCGGAAGTTAAAGAAGATCACCGGGTCACCGTCCTTGATCACCTCTCCACCGGCGATCAGGGTCGGCTTGATGAACTCATCGTCCTCGTCAGCCGCGTAGGCCTGCTCGATCGCGGCGCGCGCGGAGGCCGCCTCTCGACCTCGGCCGTGCACCATGGCATCGAACGCCAGTTGGGTCCGATCCCAGCGTTGATCGCGGTCCATCGCGTAATAGCGACCGCTGACGCTGGCGATCACCCCGCCGGCCGCGGCCAGCGCCTCATCGAGCGAGCCGAGGTAGGAGAGCGCCGAGCGCGGTGCGGTATCCCGGCCATCGGTGATCATGTGCACCACCGGGCGCGCGCCCTGGTACTTGGCGAGCTTGATCAGCGCATTGAGATGGCGCACGTGGCTGTGCACACCGCCATCGGAGACCAGTCCCATCAGATGTAGCGGCCGGCCACGCTCCACGGCACGTTGCGCCGCCGCCTGCAGCACCCGGTTGTCGAAGAAGCTGCGATCAGTGATCGCGTCATCGATCAGCACCAGGTCCTGGCGCACGATACAGCCCGAGCCCAGGGTCATGTGACCGACCTCGGAGTTGCCCATCTGCCCGTCCGGCAGCCCGACCGCGCGCGCGGAGGCCTGCAGCAAGGTATGCGCATTGCTCGCGAACAGGCGGTCGAGATTCGGGGTGTTGGCCAAGGCCACGGCGTTGTTGGCCTTGCTAGGGTTCGTGCCAAAGCCGTCGAGGATGATCAACAACACCGGTCGACGCGGCAGTTCGAAAGAATGACCCATAGGATCTCCTTAACTCAGGGGACATCGCCCGGGCGCTCAGCCCCCGGGACACGGATAGAGGCGCGCGAGGATCTCAGCGACCGCCGGCTCGGCCGGCCGCATGGGCGCTCGCAACTGTTCGAGCTCGGCCAACACCCTCGCCCGCGCGACCGCGAGCGCTGGCTCGGCATCAGGCAGGCACCAACGCGGCGCCGACCGCGCTGCCCGGCCTGAGTCCTGCCTCGGGTCCTGGCCCGGGTCCGCGAGCTTGCAATCACAAGGCAGCGCGTACCAGTCACAGAACGCAGCATCGGTGCCAACCCATGCGGCGGCCTCGGCTCGCGCGCAGAGCGAGGTCAATTCACCAACGCTCAGCGATTGGGCCGCCAGCGGCCCCGTGAGCAGCAGTAACAGACCGAGCCCGCCGATACTGAATCGATCAGATCGCAACAATGAAGCCGCCTCCCGGTTTATCATGCGCGGATGTCGTTCGCCGCGATCGCGACCCGGCACGCCGGGTAGCGCGGGTGGAGACGACATCGAAGACAACCAAACTGGACGCTCATTGTAGCGCGCCGGCCGCTGGCATCGCTGCCTGAGGTTGCCGCGCGCCCATCGACCGCCGGTTACCGATTGACAGCGCCTGGAGGAGACATGCCCGATCGAATCATCGCCTTCGTTATGGCCGGCGGCCAAGGCTCACGCCTGCAACCGTTGACCGCGGCCCGCTCGAAACCATCGGTGCCCTTCGGCTCGCGCTACCGCATCGTCGACTTCGTGCTCAGCAACATGATCAACTCGCAGATCAGGACCATCTATCTGCTGGTGCAGTACAAGTCGCAGTCGCTGATCGAGCACGTCCGCAAGGCCTGGACCATCTCACCGTTGCTGAAAGACCAGTTCGTCACCGTGGTCCCGCCGCAGATGCTGCTCGGCGAATCCTGGTTCCAAGGCACCGCCGACGCCGTGAACCAGAACATCAACCTGATCGAGGAGCACGGGCCGGACCTGGTGGCGGTCTTCGGCGCGGATCACATCTACCGGATGGATGTCTCACAGATGGTCGCCTTCCACAAGGAGCGCGAGGCCGATGTCACCATCTCGGCGCTGCCGGTGCCGCTCGACGATGCCAAGAGCTTCGGGGTCATCGCCGCCGACAGCGATGGGCGGATCGAGGGCTTCCAAGAGAAGCCAACCAACCCGTCGCCGATGCCCGACGATCCGAACAAGGCCTACGCCTCGATGGGCAACTATATCTTCAGCACCGACGTCCTGATCCGCGCCCTGCAGGATGCGCAGCAGGCCGGCGAGACTGATTTTGGCCAGCATGTACTGCCGCGCTTACTCGCAAGCAAGCATCGGCTGTTCGCCTATGACTTCGCGACCAACGAGATCCCAGGCATCAACGCCTATGAGGATCGTGTCTATTGGCGCGACGTCGGCAGCATCGACGCCTACTTCAATGCCCATAAGGACGTACTCGGTGCTGAGCCGGTCTTCGACGCCTTCAATCCCGACTGGCCGATCTACTCGAGCAACTATCAGGGGCCGGTGGCGCGGGTGCTTGGTGGCCAGATCGACAACACCCTGCTCGGCGCGGCCACCGTCATCCACGCCGGCACCCGCATCAGGAACTCGATCATCCGCCGCGAGGCGGTGATCGACGAGGGCGCTGAGCTCGATGACTGCATCATCATGGACTACGTGCACGTCGGCAAAGGGGCGCGGCTGAAGAAGGTCATCGTCGACCGCCACAACGCCATCCCGCCCGGTGCTGTGATCGGTCACGATCGCGAGGCCGACGCCAAGCGCTACAAGGTCTCCGCCGGCGGCGTAACGGTCGTCCCCTCGGGTCAGCCAAACATCTTCGCCCGCGCTGTTGTCGGGCGCCATGGCCGGGGCTACTCTGAGTAGCCAAACAAAAAGGGGAAGGCCGGATGATCCGGACTTCCCCGAGCGAGCGCCTTGTGCGTGCGTTAACGGAGCGCACGCGGGTGCAAGACCCTCA
>CAZTYV010000132.1:0-10486 GCA_964617675.1 uncultured Halochromatium sp.
TGGACCCTACGCCCGCCGATCTCGACCAAGATCAACCTGGTCAAGCTCGAGGATGGCAACGAGTTCGACGTCCCCGAGGGCCAGCCGATCCCGGCTGTTGGCGACGCGGCCAAGGACTCCACCGTCGTCGAGGTGCTGACCTGGGAAGACCGTCGCGCCAAGATGGAGGACATCTGCTACGCCTGCCACGAGAAGAGCGTCATCGACGGCCATTACGAGCAGTTCGACAACGTCGTCTACCTCTACAACGACAAGTTCGCCAAGCCGATCGCGGCGGTGATGGATCAGCTCAAGGAGCAGGGCTATATCACCCCGGCCCCGTTCGACGAGAAGATCGAATGGACCTGGTGGGAGATCTGGCATCACGAGGGCCGTCGCGCCCGCCACGGTGCCTCGATGAGCGGTCCGGACTACACCTGGTGGCACGGCATGTACGAGGTCGCCCAACACACCTACTTCAAGTGGATTCCGGAGCTGAAGGAGGTGGTGATCAAGAAGGACGGCAACGATGAGTACGCGGTTGCGCTGCTCGAAGAGCACTTCAAGCCGATCGAGGGCCACGACTGGTACTTCAACGGCATGAACAAGGAGCAGCTCGAGACCGTGCGCAAGGGCTTCGAGGCGCGCTATGGCGAGGGAGCATTGAAGTAACCGACGAGGGTTTGCCCAGAGGCCAGCGCCGCTGGCCACTCATGAGAGGCTCCGCTGCGCCTGAGCGCCCGGTCGACCGGCACCGGTCACCGCAGCGGAGTCCTCTCGACGGCCGGACCTATCGATCGCCCAAGACCTTTCCGCCAGAGCCCCCCGGACGTTCCCCAGACGTTCCCCAGCACTTTCCCCAAGACTTCACACACATCAACGCCATGCACAACGCACTGCGACTGATCACCACCGGCACGGTCATCACACTGACCATTGCGCTGGCCACCGAACAAGGCATCGCGGAATCGACCGCTGCTGGCACGGCCAACTCAGCCAGCTCGGCCGACACCTCCACCACCGAAGCCAGTCGCGCAGCCAGCCCTAGTAGGCCAGCCGATGGCGTCGACACCCTGATCGAGCAGGCCGAAGCGCAGCTCGAGCGCGGCGAGACCCAGGCCGCCATCACCACACTGACCGAGGCGATCGCAGCCCACCCCTCATCGAGCCTCGCTTACACCCGACTCGGCGGCGCGTACCTCCTCAACCAGGACTACGCTAGCGCCATCGAGCAGTTCCAAGCGGCCATCAGCAACGACAACCAGAACGCCGGCGCCTTCATCGGCCTCGGCATGGCCTATCTGCACCTGAAACAGACCGGACCGGCCAAGGCCGCCCTCACCGAGGCCAAGCGCCTCAACCCCAGCAAGAGCGCCGACATCGACGCCCTCCTCGCCCGCATCGAGCAGACCGCGTCAGCGCATCATCCCTGAGCCTCGACACCCCAGACGGCGAGGTCCCGAAGCCCAGCGCCTCGCGCGACGGACCGGCCAACGGCATCGATGCGATCCCGCGCGCTCAGTCCCGCGCGTTAAGAGACCAGACCGCGGCCTCAACGCGGCTGTGGAGCCCGAGCTTCTTCAGCAGGTGCTTGACGTGCACCTTCACCGTGCCGACGGCGAGATCCAGCTCACGGGCGATCAGCTTGTTGCTGTAGCCCTGGGCAATCAGCGCGAGGACTTGCTGCTCGCGCTCCGTGAGGTCGGCGTCGTCTAGGCTTGTTGGCCCCTGGTGCGAGCGCAGTGCCCGGGCGAGCAGATCGGTGAGCTGCGGGCTGATCACCAGGCGCCCGCGCATCGCCTCGCGCAGCTGCGCGAGGATCTCCTCGGGCTCCATGTCCTTGAGCAGATAGCCGTCGGCGCCGGCGCGAAGCGCCGCGATCACATCGGTCTCGGTATCGGAGACCGTCAGCATCAGGATGCGCACCTCTGGCCCAGAGGCCGGCTGCGACGATGCGGCCTGGGACCTCGGGACCGGGCGCGCAAGCGGATGAGCCAGGCCCCGACCCGTGCTGCTGCTCCGGGACTGATGCTCGGAATTGCGCTCCAAGCCCAGTGTCGTCCGCAGCCGCCGCAAGGTCTCGATGCCATCCCAACCCTTCATGTTGAGGTCGAGCAGGATCAGGTCTGGCTGCAGCTCGGCAGCAAGGCGAACACCCTCCTGACCATCCGCGGCCTCACCAACCAGACAGAGCCTTGGCTCGAGCGTGAGCAGATCGGCGACCCCCTTGCGGAACAGCGGATGGTCGTCGATCACCAGGACACGGACGGGCGGATCATCAGGCGTCGGGTCAGCCATACCGGTCACTCCTCAGCGAGTCGCTGCAACGGCGAGCCGCTGGTCGCCGACGGCGCGGGCTCAACGGCGACCGCCTCGGGCGATGATGGCGCGTCCTCGATCGCGGGCGCACGGGTTGCAGCGCGCGATCGAAAACACAGCAGCACGCGCGTGCCCCCTTCCGGCCGCGCATCGACGCTCAGCGCACCACCCAGGCTGTGGGCGCGCTCGCGCATGATGCTCAGCCCATAGTGGCCGCGCCTTGGCTCGGTCGAGGCGATGCCGCGGCCGTCGTCGCTGATCTCGACGCGCACTGTCTCAGCGCTGGCCTCCAAGCACAGCTGCACACGACGCGCACGCGCATGACGCGCCGCGTTGGAGAGCGCCTCACGGACGATCTGAAGCACGTGCACCTCCTCGTTTGCAGACAGTAGGCCCTGCGGGAGCCGGTCATCGAGCTCGATCAGGAAACTGCCGCGCATGCGGAACTCATCGAGCGTCTGCGCAAGCGCGGCCCCGAGCCCCTGGCCGTCGATCTTGAGTCGGAAGGTCGTCAGCAGCTCGCGCAGTTGCCGGTAAGCACTGCTGATGCCATCGCGCAGCTCCGCGAGGATCGCTTCCGGCGACGAGGACTCGTCCAGAGGCCTTGTCCGAATCGCACCCTCCAGCCGCATCGCCTGGATCTTGAGATACGAGAGGGACTGCGCCAGAGAGTCGTGCAGCTCGCGGGCCAGGATACTGCGCTCCTCGTGCAGCACGAGACGGCGGCTCTCCTGGATACGTCCCTGCAGATTGAGGGCGGTGGCCAGGTGCGCCGCCAAGGCCTCGAGCAGCGGCTGCTGCCAGGGCTCGAGCGCCCTGCCGTCGCGGCATTGGACCCGCAGCGTTCCGTAGCGCCGATCTTGATCGGCCACCGCCACCGCCACCATCGAGCCGTCGGCGGCGCTCGCCGCAGAGGCGCAGAAGGCACAGGGGCTGCCGGGTGGGTCGGCGCTGACCGCCCCGCCCGCGGCATCCAGCGGCTGCCCGGTGCCGACGCACACGCCGGTGGGCTCACGGCCGGCCTGCCCCCCATCGCGAAAGCGGCGATCGCGCAGGCAGAGCCTCACCGAGGCGAGCTGAAGCTCGCGCTCGAGGTCGAGCAACACCGCGCGTAGCGCTTGATCCGAGATCATTGCGCCATCCAGGGTTCGGCTCGTTCGGTAGAGCAGCTGCAGCGAGTGATTGCTTCGCGCCAGGTCGAGCGTCTTCTCGGCAACGCGCTCTTCGAGCTCGTTGTAGATGTTCCACAGACCTTTGGTCATCAGGTTCATCGCGGTCCCCAGCCGGCCGAGCTCGTCGTCGCCAACGAAACGGGTGCGCACGGAGAAGTCCCCCTGACGCACCCGGTCCGCGCAATGCAGCAGGGCATCCAGTGGCCGCGCCACCCGCTGCTGCACCAGCAGCAGCGTCACCAGCACGGCCGAGAAGGTCAGCGCCAAGGCGCTCGCCTGCATCCAGGCCAGCGCATCGATCCGCCACTCGGCCCGCTCCTCGAGCAGACCCACTAAGGTCTCCACCTGCTCGACGAACCCCTCAAGCTCGGCGCGGTAGGCGCGGCCGCCCGCGACCATCGCCTCGGGGCTGAGCGCCGGGCGCATCGTCTGGCGCCAGGCCGCATCCACCTGCCGATACGCGATCCGCAATGGGTCGGTCGCGGCCTGAGGGATCGCATCCTGCAGCCTTGGGCTCTCCAGGCGCAGCTGCAGGTCCGCGGCCAGCCGTGTGACCTCCTCCACGCGCCTCGCTGCTGTCATCCCCGGATCCACCAGCGCTGCCGCGATCCGGTAGGACTGCATGCGCAGCGTTCCGGACTGATTCACCGCCGCGGCCATCCCTTGATTGGCCTGCGCCACCAGCATCGCCCCGATCATGGCGGTGACGCCAACGATGAGGATGGCGGCCATCAGCAGCCCGATCCGCAGCAGGATCGACCGTCGCGATCGGGACTCGGCGAATTTCATCATTGAAGTTTTACGCCATGCCCGGGCCGGGCAAAAGGGGACTACCCCCAAAAAGCAAGCGCGGGCGAAAAGCGGCCGTCGGGGGCATCGATGACAAGGCGATTGCTCGGCGAAACAAGGACCTGGTCAATGAGCTGGCTACCCACAAGGGAGTAACCCCCAGGCTTTTACTCGAGTGCTCAATGGGTTGCGGCTTTTTGGCAGCCCGCTAGGCTTGAGCTGAATCAAGCTTCAGCCGCCAACCTGCATCACCGACCGAGCACTCATGAACCACGCCGACCGCGAGAGAACCTGCCTACCGCTGCTGGAGACCACGCCAGGGTTTGCAGCGGTCCCGGCCGATGCACGGCGTTATCTGGCGGGAGGCTGTCACCAACGCACCGCCGCCCGTGGCCAGGTCCTCTGTGAACGGGGTCAGCCGCTCGAGGGCTTCCACCTGCTGCTGCGGGGGCGTGTCAAGCTTTCGCTGCTCTCCGCCGAGGGCGCCGAGCGCGTGCTCGACATCGTCCTCCCGGGTCGCACCTTCGGCGAGTCGGCCGCCTTCCTCGGGCGGCCCTGTGCCTTACACGCCGAGGCCCTGATGGATTCGCGGCTGATCTTCGTCGACCTCAAGCGCGTGCGCAGCGCCATCGAGCGTTGGCCCGAGGTTGCGAACCTGATGCTTGCCATGGTGGCCGAGCGCTCCCAGCGGCTGATCGCAGACCTCGAGGCCTGCTGCTTGCACTCGGCCGCGCAGCGCATCACCGCCATGCTGCTGCGCGATGCGCAGAGCGACACAGACGACCCCGACCGCGGCAGCCTCGAGCTGCCGGCGGCGAAGACCGTGGTCGCCTCGAGCCTCAACCTCTCGGCTGAGACCTTCTCGCGCGAGCTGCACGGACTCGCGCGTCGCGGACTCATCGAGGTCAGGCGCCGAACCATCCTGATCCCCTCACTCGAGCGCTTGAGGCGGCTTGGTGGGCTCGAGCCGACCGAGCCGATGGCCCTGCCCCAGAGCGCGCTCGAGACAGCCTCACAGACTGCCTAGCGACAGGCTGCGGCTCGGGTGAGCCGGATTGACATCCATCAACCAAACACCCGGCGCCGATCCAGGCTTGAGGCGTATCAAGAACCGATTCGAGTCAAGGCCTTATCACTGTTGGCCAGTGTACTGGCGACCTCGAGAGGACTCCCGAATGAGATCGGTATCTGGCTATCTATTGATCGGCTTGCTTGCATCCCTCGTCTGCAGCGCCCATGCCGAAGGCGTGCGTTCCGCCGCCATGCTGTCTCATACCTGCGCGGGCTGCCACGGCACCGATGGCGCTAGCGCGGGCGAGGCGATGCCGACCATCGCCGGGATGGATAAGGGTTACCTGGTCAAGGTGCTCGAGGACTACAAGGACGACCTGCGCTCTTCGACCATCATGGGCCGCATCATGCGCGGCTATAGCGACCAGGAGATTGCCGCGATCGCCAGCTTCTTTGCCGCCCAACCCTGGGTCTCCACCGACCGGCCGATCGACGGCGAGCTGGCCTACCAAGGCGAGCTCATCCATCAGGAGCGCTGCGAGACCTGCCACGCCGATGGGGGTCGCGGACAGGATACGCGCTCGCCCCGGCTGGCTGGGCAATGGGGACCCTACATCGAGTATGCGCTTGAGACCTGCCGAGCACGCGGCGCGAGCTGCAAGAAGCGCCAGGGCGCCGAGCGCGTGATGCTGCTCGAGGATGCCGAGATCCAAGCCCTCGCCCACTACTACGAGAGCCAGAAATGAGCGCACAGCCGATGAACCCCTCCCGTCGACGGTTCCTGGGCTCGGTCGGCGTCGCTGCAGCGGGCACCGCTGCAGCCGGCCTACTCGGTGCCCCCAACATCCTCCGTGCCGATGCCCCCAAGGCTCGAGTCGTCGTGGTCGGCGGCGGCTACGGTGGCGCCATCGCGGCCAAGTATCTGAAGCTGGCCGATCCCGACCTGCGCGTTACACTGATCGAGCGCAACCCGGTCTACGTCTCCTGCCCGCTCAGTAACGAGGTCCTGTCCGGTGAGCGCGATCTCGACAGCCTCACCTTCGACTACCGGGGCTTAAGCCGTCGCGGCATCGCGGTGATGGGCGATGAGATTGTTGAGATCGACCCCGAGCAGCACTTCGTGCGCGGCAAGGGCGGCGCGCGCTACAACTACGACAAGCTGATCCTCTCGCCCGGGGTTTCCTTCGACTTTGGCGCCATCGATGGCATGAGCGCGGCGCTGGCCGACTCGAGCATCCCGCACGCCTGGAAGGCGGGCCCGCAGACCCTGCTGCTGCGCAAGCAGCTTGAGGCGATGCCGGATGGCGGCGTCTGCGCCATCGTCGCGCCGCCGAATCCGTTCCGCTGCCCACCGGGGCCTTATGAGCGGGCGGCGCAGATCGCCCTCTACCTCAGTCATCACAAGCCGAAATCCAAGGTGATGATCCTCGATGCGAAGGACGCCTTCTCGAAACAGGGGCTGTTCCAGGCCGGTTGGAAGGAGCACTACGGCGACATGGTCGAATGGGTCTCGGCCGCCGCCGGAGGCAGCATCGAGGCCATTGATCCCGATACCATGACCTTGACCGGTGTGGTCGAGGACTTCCAGGCCGATGTGATCAACCTGATCCCGCCTCAGCGCGCCGCCGAGCTGGCAGTGAGCAACGGGCTGGTCGACGACAGCGGCTGGTGCCCGGTCGATCAGCAGACCTTCGCCTCGACGCTGCAGCCCGACATCTATGTGATCGGCGATGCCGCCATCGCCGGCGCCATGCCCAAGTCCGGCTATGCCGCCAACTCTCAGGGCAAGGTCTGCGCCATGGCGGTGGCCGCCGCCATCAATGGCCAGCCCGCACCGGCGCCCTCGTACGTCAATACCTGCTACAGCATCCTCGCGCCCGATCACGGCATCTCGGTCGCCGGTGTCTATGAGCTCAAGGACGGTGAGATCGTCTCGGTGCCCGGCGCCGGCGGTCTGTCCTCTCCCGATGCCGATGCGCGAACACGCGCGATCGAGGTCCAGTTCGCGATCGGCTGGTACCGTAACATCACGTCGGATATGTTCACCTGATGAGCCCGATTCGCGTTACCCGATGAGCACCGCCAGGGATGCCGATCAAACAGCTCATTGCAAGCGGCTGCGGCTAGCACTAGCGATCGGGCTGATGGTCGTGCAGGGCAGCACGCCCTGCCTCGCCGAGGTCGATCCAGCCACGAACGAGAGTCGGCCCAGCCCGGTCGCGCTCGCCGCGATCCCGTTCGACCAAGCCGAACCCAACATCGGCGCCGAGATCAACGAGGTCTGCGCGGGCTGTCACGGCCCCCATGGTGAAGGAGGCAAGGAGGGGGAGTATCCGCGGCTGGCCGGGCTCCCTGCCGACTTCATCGCCCGCCAATTGCTCCTGTTCCGAAGCCGTGACCGCAAGAACCTCGCGATGGTCGAGTATGTCGATCACCGGCAGATGCCCGATGAGGACATCGCTCATATCTCGGTCTACCTGGCCAACGTCGATCTACCGAACCGGCTACCACCACTCGACCCAGACGCCGGCGAGATCAACGCCTATCAACGGCTGCTCGATGCTGAACGGGTTGTGCAGATTCCGCTCGCACCCGGCGATGTCGATCAAGGAGGGGTTCTCTATCGGCGCGAATGCGCCTCCTGCCACGGCCGCAATGGATCGACCGATGCCCAACCGGGCGTCCCGATGCTCGCTGGGCAATACACCGCGTACCTATGGCGCCAGATTCCGAAATACATCGATAAGCGACGTATCCATGACCCGGAAGACCCTGGTGATGAGCTGCTCGCTGTGTTTTCAGAGGACGAGCTCAGAGATATCCTCGCCTACGTCTCGACCCTCGACGATTAGAGTAGATCCCCCCGCGCGAACAGACGGTAGCCGAGCCAGCCACAGAGGCTGCCGAGCAGGCTTGGATAGACGACGGCATAGATCATGTAGCCGACGGTGCCGAAGTGATCGAGGATCACATAGGCCGAGGCGCCGAGCAGCACCAGTTGCTGATCGAAGAGCATCATCGCCGCCGTACGGAAGACCTGGAGCGGGTTCGCCAACGCGATGCCGACCGCGGCCTCTGGTGGCAGGGAGCCACGGATCATCACGCCGAGCAGGATCAGGTCTAGGAACAGCAGCAGCGTCAGCCAGACGATGAAGGCCGCGCCTTGGGCGACGTCGGCATTGCGCGCGAGCGTCGAGATCAGCATCCCAATGCCAAGAAAGCACCAGGCCAGGGCCATCAACAGCGCCGTGTAGTAGATCAGCAGCCCCCAAGGCACCTCCGCACCGCGCAGCGCACCCCAGATCACGCCACCGATCATTGCCAGCAGCACCGGCAGAAAGACCACCGCGAAGCGGCCGAGCAGCTTGCCCCAGTACCAGGAGCCGAGCCCGATCGGCAGTGCCAACAGATACTCGAAGACCCCCGCCTCGCGATCGCCGGCCACCGAACGTACCGTGGTGATGAGCACGAACACCGGCAGGATCGCCATCGACAGTTGGATATAGGTCACCAACAGCCGCGACAGGCCGGTGAAGCCCATCACCCGCGACTCGGTGATGCCGAACAAGAACAAGAAGACCAGGATGCCGCCGAACACCAGGGTATAGACCAGGAACCACTTGGCACGCAGTGATTCAAGGATATCGGTGCCGGCGGTCAACAGCAGGTGTTGCGTCTCCGGCTTCATGCGTCGTGACCCAAGCGGTCAATAGCGCACTCGTCGCGCAGACCTGGCGCGGTGTCAATGATGATCATGCTGATGCCCTGCCCCTCCATGCACATTGAGTCGACGCTCAACCTCGGCGATATGCTCCTTGGCCTCGGCGAAGCTGAGGGTGCCGGGCGCCTCGTGAGGCTGAGCACCAAGCCCATAGCCCATGGGCGTGACCTGATCGGGCACATAAAAGGCCGAGCGGGCATCGATCCAATCGCCCGTGCGCCAGTCGTTGACCCAGAGCTCGCTCGCCCGCGCGGCGCGGTCGGGGTCTTCCTCGAGCCAGAGCACCGCGCAGCCAAGATCATCGAAGGCATAGACCTTGGATCGACCCTCGGCCTCGGCCAAGCGCACCTGAGCCGAGTGGTGTCGGTCGCTGAGTACCATCCGACAGCGCTCACAGGTGACCCGATCGTAGCGCAGCTCAAGCGGGCCGCGACTCGGCTCACCACAGGCGCTGAGCAGCACCAGCGGGAGCAGCACGAGCGCGAAGCCCGTGGCTCTGGCCCAGTGCCTACTCAACCCATGGCGATTAGGCGGCCTGTTGCGGTTCTGATGCATCATCCCCTGCCTCGACCTCATCCCAGTGAACGGCCGCCAGCAGGGCCGCGTAACGTGACAACAAACCGAGGAAACGCAGCCGATCAGGCCCCGCAACCTCGCCCTGCCAAAGGGTTCCATCGGCGTCTGCAGCCTTGAATCCCCAGGTGCTGATCGCGCGACCAAAGGCCTCATCAGCACGACTCAGCCGCAGCCGACAACGCAACCGGCTACTCAGCTCGACCAGATCGGCGACCCGATCATCCAGCACCACGCGCCCCTGATCGAGCTCGATGACTCGGTTGACCAAGGCCGCGACCTCATCGAGCCGATGACTCGAGATCAGCATCGCCGCGCTGTCGCGGCGCTCGGCGAGGATCTCGAAGAAGACCGCGCGCGCCTGCGGGTCCAGATTCGCGGCCGGCTCGTCCAGCACCAGGATGTCGGCCGAGCGTCCGAGCGCGATGGCGATCAGCAGCTTCTGCTTCTGACCGCCCGAGAGCTTGACGAAGGGTTGATGCCGAATCCCCGGCAGCGCGAGCCCGAGCCGCGCGGCCACGGCCTCGATGGCGGCCGGATCAGCCGCGCAGAGCCCGGCCGCGAAGCGCACCAATTGTCCGACTGGCATCCGCAGCGGCGGCGGCAGCTGCGGCACGAAGCCGATGCGCCCAAGCACGCCGCGCCGATCAGTGCGCGGCTCGACGCCACCGAGCAGCACCCGCCCCTGATGGACGTACTCGCCGAGCAGGCAGCGGATCAGCGTCGTCTTGCCGGCGCCATTGGAGCCGACCAGCGCGACGCGATGGCCGCGCTCGATGCTCAGATCAATGCCGGCCAGCACGCGCTGGCGGCGGAAGCGTTTCTCGACGGCCTCGAAGCGGATCAGCGTCGCTGCATTGCTCACAACAGCCCCCCGACCCCCTTGAGCTTGAAATTCAGCGACGAGGTCGGGCAGACATCG
>CAZTYV010000133.1:0-10404 GCA_964617675.1 uncultured Halochromatium sp.
GCCCCATCGCGACGATGAAGGACATGAAGGTGCCGACCGTGATGTCCTCGCGCAGGCCCTGCAGCGTCGAGAGGTAGACGATGATGCCAATCGCGATCGCCGCGATCAGCTGCACCAGGGGCACACTGACCGAGTCGGTGGCGACGATCTTCATCTGCAGCGAGCGGGTCTTCTCGTTGACGACCGCGAACCGACGCGCCTCGTAGTCCTCGCCACCGAAGGCCTTCACCACTCGATGCGCCTCGATCGCCTCCTGCGCGGCATGCGACAGTGAGCCCATGCGCTCCTGAACGCGCTTGCCATACCGGCGAAAGCGCTTGGTCGCGTACTTGATCGCAACGGCCATGGCGGGCGCCACCAGCAGGAAGATGGCCGAGAGCGCGGCATCGATGTAGAGCATGTAGAGGATCAGCGCGAAGGCCGTGAAGCCGTCGCGAACCAGGGTCGTCAGCGCCGAGGTCGAGGCGGTGGCGACGTTCTCGACGTTGAAGGTGAACTTGGCGATGATCTGCCCGGCGCTATGGTGATCGTAGTAGCGTGCCGGCGCGCGCAGCAGATGATCGAACATCTGCGCGCGAAGATCAGCCACGACGCGCCGCCCGACCCATTTCAGACAATAGGTGTTGACGAATCCCGCGAGGCCGCGGATTAGGAAGATGCCGACCAGCACGAAGGGCATCAGGCGCACCACGTCCGGATCGCGCTCGACGAAGCTGCCATCCAGCAAGGGCTTGATCATGGCCGCGAACAGCGGCTCGGTGAGCCCAAACACCAGCATGCCCGCGATCGAGATCGCGAACATCTTCCAGTACGGTCGCACGTAACCGAGCAGGCGACGATAGATCTCCCGCGCCGAGGCATCGCTCGGGGTCGTGAAGACCGCACCGAGTCCAGTAGCGGCCGTCATGGTCTGGGCCCCGCGTTGGGCGCGACATCTGCACCTGCGGCCCCCGCTTGGCCAGCCTGCGCATGCGTCGCCGCGAACGCGACCTGGGTCAGCCCCAGCTGTCCGGCCGCATCGAGCACGGTCATGACCGCTTGATGCTGGGCCTGCGCATCGGCCTTGATCAGCACCGGCAGCGCAGACTCGGTGCCAAGCACCCCGCGCAAGGCCTGCTGCAGGGTCTCGAGGCTGGTATCGGTCACCGGCTGCTCATTGACGTAGAAACGCCCACCCCGGTCGACCACAACCTCGATCAGCTCGATCTCCTCGACCGAGACCGCCTCGGCATCGGCCTCGGGCAGCTGCAAGCGCAAACGCCCCTCATCGCGGAAGCTGGTGGTCACCATGAAGAAGATCAGCAACAAGAAGACGACGTCGATCAGCGGCGTCAGATTGATCTCCGGCGCCTCCCGCCGATGCGGTCGCAGGTTCAAACGCGTTCCCCCTCGCTCGCCTCGCGCTCGCCCTGCATCACCTCGATCAAGCGCAGGGATTGCTCCTCCATCCCGATCACCAGCTTGTCGACACGACTCGAGAAGTAGCGGTGGAACATCAGGGCCGGGATCGCCACCGAGAGCCCGGCCGCCGTCGTGATCAGCGCCTCCGAGATGCCACCGGCGAGCACGGTCGGATCACCAACCCCGGCATCCATGATCACCGAGAAGACGTCGATCATGCCGATGACCGTGCCCAGCAGTCCGAGCAGCGGCGTCACCGCGGCGATGGTACCGAGGGTGCTCAGATAGCGCTCCATCCCCGAGACCACGTGACGGCCCGTATCCTGGATCGCCTCCTTCATGACCTCCCGGGCGTGGAAGCGGTTGACCAGACCCGCGGCCAACATGCGCCCCAGCGCCGAGCCCTGGCGGATGGCCTCGATCCGCGCCTCGTCGAGCTGTTGTGAGCGATCGAGGCGCCAGATCTCGCTGACCAGACCATCGGGCATGATCCGGCGCCGCCGCAAGGCCCAGAAGCGCTCGAGCACGATGGCCATCGCGGCAACCGAGCACAGCAAGATCGGCACCATCAGCCAGCCACCGGCCTTCATCAGATCGAGCACGAGAACACCACCTCGGGGCGCGCGAATGGGTCAATCAAGCCAAGCGTCACATCATAGCGCACTGTCGCAACAACGGCCGATCGCGCACTCGGGTCTCCGCCGCATCAGCCGCACGAGGACCAGACTTAAGGGCCTCGGTTTCCGGGCTAAGGGTCAATCGCCCTTGGCTTCAATCGCCGGCGCCGGACGATGGCGCCAGAGCCGATCGGCCTCTTGGCGCGAGAGCCGCGGAGCCTCAAGCGTGCCATCAGAGCGGATACGCAGCTCGATCGCGCCCGCACTCGCCGTGTCCAGACTCGTCACCTGAAAGGCCCCGACACGCTCACGCACGCTCTGCGCTGGGAAACCGAAACGGTTCTTCCAACCCATCGAGAACAAGACCAGCCGCGGCGACACCGCCTCCAGAAAGGGCCGGGTCGTCGAGCTCGCGCTGCCGTGATGCCCGGCGACGAGTACCTCAGCACGCAGGCCGTCGCGCTCACGCTGCACCAGCACCCGCTCCACCCCGGCCTCGACATCGCCGGGCCAAAGCAGCGCGGTCCCGGCAACCGAGACCCGCAGCACACAGGAGCTATCGTTGCCGCTCTCGGAGCCGTCGGCCGGGTGCAGCACCCGGAAGTCGACACCGTCCCAATGCCAATGCTGGCCGCGGCGACAGGGCTCCGCGCTCAGTGTCGCGAGCTCCTCGGGCTCCCCGCTGAGGATACGCCGCGCCTCGATCGACGACAGCAGGCCATGCACACCTCCGGCGTGATCCTGATCCGCATGGGAGAGCATCAAGAGATCGAGCGTCCCAATGCCCTGATGCCTCAGGTAAGGCGCCACCACGGCCTCACCGGTATTAAAACCGCTGCGAAACCGGGGGCCGACATCGTAGACCAGCGTATGTCGGTGGGTCCTGAGGACAGCGGCGAGTCCTTGCCCGACATCCAGCAGCGTCACCTGCAGCGTTCCGGGCGCCGGCGCCGGCGGGCGCACCAGCCATAGCGGCAGCAGCAGCACAGCGCCGAGCCAGCGCCCCGGGAGACCGCGCGGGGCCAGCAACAGCATGGCGCCCAACGCGGCCATCAGCCACACCCAACCCGGGCGGGCGCCCAGTGTCACCGCTGCCCAAGGCAGCTCAGCGGCCCCGGCGAGCAGCGCATAGCCCTGGGTGAGCAGCCCATCGACGGCGACGAGCGGCCAGACCCAACCGCCGAGCAAGTAGGCCAGGCTCGCGAGCAGGATCACGGGCAAGAGGATGCCAAACAGGGGCACCGCGACCAGATTCACCAAGGGTGCAATCAGCGAGGCCTGACCGAAGAAGGCGATCAACAAGGGCAGCAGCCCGAGCGCGACCGCCCATTGAGCCGCACCCCAGCGCGCGACCCAGCCCGGCGGGCCCAGCCGCCAGCCAAGCGCATAGAGCAGCACCGCGACAGCACCGAATGAGAGCCAGAAGCCGTAATCAAGCACCGCCCCGGGATCGACGATGAGCACGGCCGCCAAGGCCAACAGCAGCGCGCTGCCGGCGCGCAATGTCCGACCAGCCGAGATCGCGATCAGCACCACCGCCAGCATCACCAGCGCCCGCTGGGTAGAGACCGCGAAGCCAGCCAGGCCGGCATAGCCGACCGCCGCGCCAAGCGCGGCCAGCGCACCGGCCCGCGGTGCCGCGAGGCGCAGCGCCAGGGCGGGCACCAGCGCCCAGGTCCGGCGCACCAGCAGGAACAAGGCGCCGGCGACCAGACCAACATGCAGCCCCGAGATCGCGATCAGATGTGAGGTCCCGGTGCGCGAGAACACGGTCCACTGCGCCGGTGTGAGCGCACCGCGATCACCGATCACCAGCGCCGGGATCAGCGCCGCCCCGACCCCATTGGGCAAGGCTTGATCCAGGCGCTCGCGTAGTCGTTGTCGCCATCGATCCAGCTGGTAGCCGCCCGCGCCCGCATCGAGCTGCTGCGCCGGCGGCTTGGCCCTAACGTAGCCGGTGGCCTTCACCTGGTGGCGAAACAGCCAGCGCTCATAATCGAAGCCGCCAGGGTTCAGGAAACCATGCGGGGGCTTGAGACGCGCGCTGAGCCGCCAGCGCTCACCCGCCATTAGCCTGGGCGCGTGCTGATACCAGGACAGGCGCACGCGGCCGCTGAATGCGAGCGGCTTGCCGTCCTGGAGCGCCTCCTCGACCTGAAACAGAAAACGCGTGCGGTCATCGGTGATGTCCGGCAGCGAAGCGACGCGACCAACGAGGGTCAAGTCCTGCTGTGCCAGCGCATCCGGGAAAGGGTCGCAGAGCAGCGCACAGGCCCAAAGATGAGACCAACAGAAACCAAGCACCAAGGCCGCCAGCGGCAGGGGGACGCGATGCAGCAGAGTCCCGACCAGCGCCAGGATCAAGAGCACGAGGATCGCCAGTCCGGGCGGCGGCACCGTCTGCAGAAAATACCCCCCGGCGCCAAGCGCAACGCCCAGCCCGATCGCCGCCAGCGACCGCCCCGAACCGGGCGCCGGCGTCGGCCCTGGCTTCAGCGCGCAGGCCTGATCAACGCCAAGGCGCTGCGCGTTGTCCGTCATCCCAGCGCCTATTCATCGGCTGCCGGCCACCGCGAGCCTCGCGTATACTCCGCTCGCCGCTGGCATCGACGCGGCGCGGCCGAACGGCGCCCTCGGTGGCAAGCAGAGGGGCACGCCGGCCCCAGATCGATGCGCTCACCGGGAACCGATCCACGGCCATGAAACGATGGCTCAGGCGCCGACTGCCAGACCCGCGCAGCATCCTCGATAGCAAGTACCTCAGCGTCTTCGGGACCCTGCTGCAAGACCCCAATCTCTGGCATCTGAACCGACGCTCGGCCTCCGGGGCCTTCGCGGTGGGGCTGTTCGTGATGTTTCTGCCGCCGGTCGGGCAGATGTTCATCGCGGCCGCCGCGGCGATCGTCTTGCGGGTCAATCTCCCCATCTCTGTGTCGCTGGTCTGGCTGAGCAACCCCCTGACCATCCCGCCGATGTTCTACTTCGCCTATGTGATCGGCGCGCTGATCCTGGGTGACGAGATCCGGACCTTCCAGATGGACTTCTGGCTCGACTGGCATAACTGGCTCAAGGTCCTCAAGCCGGTGCTGCTCGGCAGCCTAATCTGCGCGACCCTGTCCGGCGCCTTGGGCTGGCTCGTCGTCGAGGGGCTCTGGCGCTGGAGCCTGATGCGCCAGATCAAGCTCCGGCGCGCGCGCTATGCGGCCTCGACCAACCGCCCCTCGTCCAACCGCCAGACCTGATCGGTGCGCGCGGCAAGCGCCGGATCATGGGTGACGATGACGATACTGGTGCCGATCTCGGCGTTGAGCTCCAACATCAGATCATAGACGGACTCGGCCGTATGCCGATCGAGGTTCCCGGTGGGCTCGTCGGCGAGGACGCAGGCCGGGCGGGTCACCAGGGCGCGGGCGATCGCGGCCCGTTGGCGCTCACCACCCGAGAGCTCAGACGGCTTATGCGCCTCGCGATGACCGAGCCCGACACGGCCGAGCATGCTCGCCGCCGCATCGCGTGCCTGCGCGGGCGCATCACCGCGGATCAACAAGGGCATGGCCACGTTCTCGAGCGCGGTGAATTCGGGCAGCAGATGATGGAACTGATAGACGAAGCCGAGCTGGCGATTACGCCGCTCGCCACGGGCGCGCTCGGAGAGCCGCATGACCGCTTGTCCCGACCAGCGCACCTCGCCAGCGCTCGGCTGCTCCAGGCCGCCGAGACAGTGCAGCAGGGTGCTCTTGCCGGAGCCCGAGGAACCGATAATGGACATCCGCAGTCCAGCCGGCACCGCCAGATCGACCCCACGCAGGACCTCGACATCGATGGGCCCCTGCCGAAAGCCCTTGCTCAGCGCCCTCGCCTCGAGCACCGGCGCCTTGCCCACCGGCTCACTCATAGCGCAGCGCCTCGGCCGGGTCGGTTCGTGCGGCGCGCCAGGCCGGATAGAGGGTCGCCAGCACCGTCATCAGGAAGGCGCCCGAGGCGATGCGGATCACATCACCGGCGCGCACATCAGACGGCAAGACGCTGATGTAGTAGATGCCTGGATCGAGGAAATGCACGTCGAACAGCGACTCGATCGAGGCGACGATCGACTCGACGTTCCAGCCGAGCAGCACACCGCCGATTACGCCGAGCAGCGTGCCGAAGACGCCGATCGCGGTGCCCTGCACCATGAAGATCGCCATGATGCGCCCCGGCGAGGCGCCGAGCGTGCGCAGCACGGCGATATCGGCGCGCTTATCGGTCACCACCATCACCAGGGTCGAGACGATGTTGAACGCGGCCACCGCAACGATCAGGAACAGAATGATCGACATCATCCGTTTCTCCGTGCGCAGCGCGGCGAAGAAGTTGCGATGGACCTGGGTCCAATCGGAGACCCGGTAGAGACCATCGAGCGAGTACTGGATCTCGCGCGCGATCAGCGGTGCGTCCCACATGTCGGTCAGCTTCAGCCGCACCCCCTCGGCCGCATCACCGAGGCGCATCAGCCGCGCGGCATCCTCCATGTGCATGAAGCCGGCACCCCGGTCGTAATCCGACATGCCGACCTCGAAGAGGCCCACCACGGTAAACGCCTTCAGGCGCGGCATCACCCCGACCGGGGTCGCATTGAGCTCCGGGGTCACCACGGTGACCTTGTCGCCGAGCCCGACACCGAGCACCGCCGCGAGCTCGCGACCGAGCACGATATTGAAGCCCCCGGGCGTCAGGGAATCGACCGAGCCCGTGACCATGTCCTCGCGCAGGTCCGATACCGCATCCTCCTGCGGCGGCAAGATCCCCCGCAGCAGCGCCGCCTGGGTGCGACCCGCGTTCATCAGCATCGACTGGATCTCGACGAAGGGCGCGGCACCGACCACCTTCGGATGCTGACTGATCTCGTCGACCAGCCCCTGCCAATCGCTGATCCCGCTCGGATCGGACAGGGTCGCATGTGAGGCCATGCCGAGGATGCGCTCCTGGATCTCCTTATGGAAGCCGTTCATCACCGAGAGCACCACGATCAGCGCCACGATCCCCAGCATGATGCCGAGCATCGAGATCAGCGAGATGAACGAGATGAAGTGATTGCGACGCCGGGCGCGGGTATAGCGCAGACCGACGAACAATGAGAAGGGGCGAAACATGGGCGCGGATTAGACCAGAATGCGGGCCGTGAAGATAGCGCCTCGGCCAGGCAAGCATCTCGCGGACAGGGTCCGCTCGATCCGCCCGCTGCGGGCGAGCCAGCGCAGCACACCCACGGCGATGGCGGCGACGACCGCTGGTGTCAGCTCAACAGCAGAGGAAGCCTCGCGCCTTTCCGACCCGACGGACAAGGAACCACAGATCCGGGGGCCGACGTTGCCGACGTGTGAGTGATGGTATAGATTCACGATATAGATCTCAACGAGGAGACCGATCCGATGGCCGCAACCGCGAAGCTCTTCATGAACGGCCGAAGCCAAGCCGTGCGTTTGCCGGTGGAGTTCCGCTTCGAGGGGACCGAGGTCCTGATCGAACGGGATGGCGATGCCGTCGTTCTGCGCCCGAAGCCCGAAGGTTGGGACGATTTCTTTGCGGCTGAATCCAGAACGCCGGACGATTTCCTTGCGGATCGCGAGCAACAGGCGCCTCAAGATCGGGACTGGCTCGATGCGATGGATGCTTGACACCAATACCGCGAGCTTTGTCCTCCGCTGCCGACCCCTCGAGGTCAAGCAGCGGTTCGATGCGGTTGGCCACGGGAATCTGTCCATCTCCGTGGTCGTGCTGGCCGAGTTGCTCTACGGTGCCGAGCTGCACCCGAGCCGGGGCGCTGAGATTCGCCGTGATATCGATGACTTTCGGCGCCGACTCAAGGTCGTCCCTTGGTCCGAGCGTGCAGCTGCAGAGTATGCGCGCACTCGAGCAGCGCTGCGCAAGGCCGGCACGCCCATCGGTAACATGGACCTTCTGATCGCGGCGCATGCGCTTGCAGAGGAGGCCGTTCTGGTCACGAACAACCTGCGCGAGTTTCGCCGCGTGGACCAGCTAGCGCTGGAAGACTGGTTACCGCCCTCAGCCGGCTAAAGACCTGAGCGCAGAGGAAGAAGGCCCCGCGGTTGTCGGGAGGCCAAAAGGTTCCTTGAGGTAGCATCTAGCGCTAAGATGCAACAAAAAGGAGACCCTTCATGGCCGTCAACGTCAAGCTGTCCGAAGAATTCGTCAACCAAGCCAAGCACTATGCCAGGGTTGAACACCGCTCAGTGCCCAAGCAGATCGAATACTGGTCGCAGATCGGCAAGATCGCCGCAGAGAACCCGGACCTGCCCTTCTCCGTGATTCGCGACATCCTCATCGCCGACCAGGAAGAGGCGATCGGCGAATACCTGTTTGGCTGATGCGCCTGCTCGTTACATCGCTCACTGTTAGACCGCCGCAACCCGGAAGCGGCTGATGGCCGTCCTCAGGCACTGCCGATCGGCGGTTCTGCCTTGCGCAGTCCTTCAACCGGCGAGTGCGTCAAGGCGATCGAGCCTCTCCCAAGGCGCCTCCAGGTCTTCCCGCCCCATCTGGCCGTAGCAGGCGAGACGGCGGTAGAACCCCCCCTTGTGCTCCGCCGGCAGATGCCGCAGACGCAGGTCGCGGACAATGGCGCCGACGCGAAAGTCGAACACCTGGTTGAGCCGACGCGCAATCTCGGCGTCGTCGGCACGCGCGGTGCCTGCGGTGCGCACGCGCACACTCACCGGCCCTGCCGAGCCAATCGAGTAGCTGAGCTGCACCTCGCACTCCGCTGCCAGCCCGGCGGCGACGACGTGCTTGGCCGCCCAACGCGCCGCATAGGCGCCCACGCGATCCACGCGCAGCGGGTCTTTGCCGCTGAGTGCGGCGCCGCTATGGCGCGCGAACTCGCCGTAGGTGTCGATCCCGGTCTTGCGCCCGGTGAGCCCCGAATGCACCGCGGGGCCGCCACCGATCACCGGCCCATCCGGATTGACGAAGAAGCGGGTGTTGCGGTCGGGTTGAATCGGCGCGCCGGCGAGGACCGGCCTAATCACCTGCTCCACCAGATCGGCCTGCAGCTGCTCCAGCCCGGGCGAGGCCCGATCGGCCTGGCTCGTCTCCAAGGCGATGCTATGGATTCGCGCCGCCTTGCCGTCGGCATACTCGATACCGACCTGCGTCTTGGCGTCGGGCAGCAAGTACGGCAGCGCCCGCTTGATCGCCCGGTCGTCCAACGCCTGGGCGATCCGGTGCGCCAGCGTGACCGGCAAAGGCATCAGGCTCTCGGTCTGATCACAGGCGTAGCCGAACACGGTCGCCTGATCCTTCACCCTGACCTGTGCGAGGGCCTCCTCGTCCATCGCATCGAGATCGAGTCGGCGGAAGTCGCGATCGGTGTGATCCATGAAGCTGGTCATGATCGCGCAGGCGTCCGCGTCGAAGACCTGGCTCGGATAGCCGATGTCGCGCATCACCGAGCGCGCGACATCGGTGATCGCGAGTCCGGCCTCAGTCGCATAGTGGGCAGAGATGAAGAGCACGCCACTCGCGAGCGCGCATTCGGCGTTGATCCCCGCATTGGGGTCCTGCCTCAGGACATGGTCGACGATCGCGTCGCTGACCTGATCGCAGAGCTTGTCTGGATGGCCGGCGGTCACGGACTCTGAGGTGAAGATGAAATCATCGCTCATGCGCGCACCCGTGTTCGAAGTGTGAAGGGCTGGGATCGAATGCCCGGTGGCTCCAGCTCAAGCGGCCTTGCTTGTCGGTCCCGCGGGAATGTCCTCGCCGCGCTCCGGCGATGGCAGCCCCGGCCATCCCGGCTTGGTCGCCTCATTGACGATCAGCGGCAGCAGCACGCCGGCACCGATGGCCGCAAGGTCCATCCAACCCAAGGGCGTGGTGCCGAGCAGCCGGCGCGCGCCCGGCACCAGGCTGACAACCACCTGCAGCGCGGCCATGCCGAGGATGGCGCGGGTGAGATGCTTGTTGGGCTCCAGCTTCTCGCCGCCAAAGACATTCCGATACTTGGCGCGCGAGCTCAGCGCATGGGCAAGCTCGTTCAGCACCAGCGTGTTGAACGCAAGCGTGCTCGGCGCGGGACCCAGGCCGTACTTGCGCATGCCGTAGATGAAGGCGCCCATGGTGCCGGCGCCAATGGCCCCGGACTCGAACAGCATGCGCTTGAGATCCTCACCGGCGATGATCGGCTCGTCCGGGCTGCGCGGCGGGCGCTGCATGATGTCGGGCTCGGCCGGCTCCATGGACAGGGCCAGACCGGGGAAGATGTCGGTGACCAGGTTGATCCAGAGCAGCTGCATTGGGTTCATGACCTCGCCCCAGCCCAGGATCACGCCACCGAGCATGACCTCGATCTCGGTCAGGTTGGTCGAGACCATGAAGTGGATCATCT